>JAXDTV010000077.1:0-20327 GCA_034089785.1 Eubacterium sp. | reverse complement strand
GGGAAATGGACGATCTGTCCATGGCGGTACACAAAGCAATCCAGTATTGTATCGACCATGATCATCTTCGGGATTTCCTCATATTGAATCAAGCGGAGGTGGCAGCCATGTCGTTGTTAGAAGGAAGCTGGGAAGAATACGCAGACAGCATGGATCAGGAGCTGGAACGGCTGAAGGAAAGCGAGAAAGCACTGAAGAAAGAAGTTTTGGAAAAGGATGCAGAACTCCAAGCACAAGCAACAAAAATCAAAGAACTAGAAGCTTTATTAGCTTCTAAACAGTAACTATTTACCAAACATTTAAAGTCCTTGACTGCATAAACCAATCAAAGGAGAAGATCACGCATTGAAGCAAAAACTACCTTGCACCCCTCTCCACTTATATGGTATACTAAGCAATAAAATATTAAAGGAGATATAATACATATGGAAGAAAAAATCGTTTTTAACACAGAGGATGTAAACGGCAACAAAGTATTTGGTATCTTAGCCTACATCGGAATTCTCTTTTTAGTGCCGCTTTTTGCTGCGAAAGACTCCCAGTATGCACGGTTCCACACCAATCAGGGACTGGTTCTGTTCATTGCCGAGGTCATTTTAAACATTGCCGCCAAGATCGTCATCGGAATCTTCTCCGTGGCTTCTTTGGGCCTTTTGGCAGTACCGATCTCCATCGTTCTGAACCTGGTTGTATGGGTATTCAGTGTCGGCTTTATGATCCTTGGAATCGTAAATGCCTGCTCCGGTGAAGCCAAAGTGCTTCCTGTGATCGGCAAAATCACGATTTTACGCTAATTTTTGCAACAAACTACAATCCTTGAACCGGCAGACTGACCTTCTGCCGGTTCATTGTATATAAAAAAGAAACTGTAATCCCCGGGCTGCCTGCCACGGCAGACCCTGGAAAATTTACAGTTTCTTTTTTTATCCTAAATGTTTGACTGACTATGGCCTCTTTGGTTCCGGTGGTGTGAGGGCAGTTGTGTCAAACGGACATCCGTTATTACTGCTGCCGGTCTCCCCGGAGGAACAGGTTCCACAAGTCGGACTGGAACAGTCTCGTTTCAGACACTGCTCAAACTTTGGAGGGCCTAACTCCAGTGGTTTGATCGCCAGATCCAGCAGTTCTCCGGCTACGAACTGTTTGCAGTCCGAATCATCCGGTGAAACAATGCTGCCTTTCGGTGTCTGGATCTTGCCGCCACTGGCCACATTGTATCCTGCATAGTACAAACTCTGCAAGATTACGGTCAATCCGATTGTCGCTGTGTCGCCATCGGTGTCAAAGCCGATCATCTTTGGAATTGCCAACAAGTTGATACCCTGCCGCACCATGTTGTTTCCTGCCTGGAATCCAATATAACTCAGAGCAGCCGTTGGCTCTTCTCCTTCGTTATAGGACACTCCATACGGAGCAAAAATCTCCAGTGTAACCGAAAGCGGATTGGTATCCTCATTGTAGGTGGCACTGGTGGTTTCCGGTGGCAGATATACTGCCGTCGGATAAATCGTTCCAAGCAGCCGGCAATCGGAATCATAGATATTCATGGCGAAGCTGGCGGTAAGGTTTGACAAAGTTACCTGATAGCAGTTCGGTCTGCCGGTAATAGGCTCAACCTGAACATTTCCCTCGCCATAGGTATAAGTGAGATCCATAAGCTGTACATTGGCCTTCGCTGCCATTGGGTAGGTAGCCGAAATATCCGTCCCTAACGCAAAGGTGGTACACAAATTAATTCCAATCTCATCATAGATCAGCGGAGCAAGGATTCCCAGTGTGGTTGGATCTGCGCAAATAGGAGATACACACACATCCATACACTTCGGTGGAAGGTTCTGCACAACGGGACTGACGATCCGGGTGCCACAATTGCATTTGCCTGCGTTGCAAGTTGTCATAATTTTGTTCCCTCTTTTTGTGTTTTGTTACTATTTTATGTTCTAATTTAAGGATTGCTACAATATACTTAGAAGAAAACATAATGAGGGTATCTATGCAGATCTTTTCCATTGGACAGACTAAAAATATCGCTCTTTATACCGTAAAAAACGGCATCTTTCAATGCCTCTTGGAGGGCGGACAAACAAGCCGCCCTGTGCTGGCAGCCAACGACTACCAAAACAGCCTTACCGCCACAGCGCACCATTTTGCTATCTACTTTTCCTATATGAGCACGGAAAACCAGTTGTCCATCCACAATCTCAGCGACCGCAACGACACCTACCGCATCGTGGAAATGGAAGGCCAGACGATTTACCATCCCTTTCTGCTGTCCTGGAACGACCACCTTCTTGTCTTTTATGTAGTGGGAAACGGCACCTATGAGATCGTAGGATTTTTCGTAGGCGAAAACCGCCATACACGGCTTCCTTTTATCTTTCCCTATATCCCCTCTTTTACCTGCCAGAACTTAAGCGGCCATGTCCTTGTGTGCATCCACACCCAGCCGGGTTTGGTCTATCGTTTCAGTGAAGAAGCCGGATGGGAAAAACTTCAGACGGATTCCGACACAAAAATACCGGAACTGACCGAGCAGCTCCGGCAAAAAGACCAACTGATCCAGTCGATCCAGACTCAATATGAAGAATTACGAAATACGGCTCTCCAATATCGGGATGAAGCCAAAAAATGGTACGAAAAGGCTACTCGTTGATGGTCTTTCCCTCTTCGATATAAGCCAGTGCATTGTCCCGGTTGTGCTGTATTTCCTCCGGTGTCAGTTCCCGGACCGCCTTAGCCGGGCTTCCTACAATGAGGGTGCCGTCTGCAAACTCTTTGTTCTGGGTAACCAGTGCCCCGGCTCCTACGATACAGTTTTTTCCGATCTTGGCACCATTTAATATAATGGCACCCATACCAATCAGAGAATTATCTCCTACACTGCATCCATGCACGATGGCGCTGTGTCCTACGGTTACTCCGTCGCCGATATCCGTAGGAAAACCATAATCCACATGCACTACCGCATTATCCTGAATGTTGGTTTCTTTTCCTATGCGGATCGGTGCCATATCGCCACGAATGGTAGCATTATGCCATACTGTACAGCCTGCTCCCATCTCTACATCTCCGCGGACAACTGCGCTTTCTGCCATGATCACATCTTTAAATTCTTTTTTACTCATCTTCGTTTTTTCCTTTCTTATTCTGGTTATATATAAGAGCCATGGAAAGAAGTTTGTCCGGCTCATTCAACGCCGGATCCTCCAATACCTGCTCCAATAGATAATGCAAAATTTCTCCAAGCCCCGGTCCCGGTGCGATCCCATTCCGGATCAGATCCCTTCCTCCAATGGAAAGATCCGATACTTTGACTGCCTCATTGGACGCAAGCACATCTTTCCATGCCTTTACCGCTGCGGACAGCTTGGCCAGTTTTTCCTCTCTGGTATATTCACTTTGAGCCAGAAGATCCGCTTTTTGCAGCAGAAACAAAAACGGCATGGCATCTTCACCAATCTGATTCATCAGCCTCCGCATGCCTCGTTTTCCCCTGGCGCAGTACGCTCCCTTATCATAACACTGCTCGTGGCGGCGGTCATGATACAGGATCATGCGCCCCACCATGGAGATGGTGTCATTGTCAAATTTCAGGCGGCGCAAAATCTCTTTGGCTTTCTTCGCCCCTGCCTCCGGATGTCCATGAAAATGGTGGATTCCCTGCGGGTCCGTAGTCTGGCAGGCCGGTTTTGCCACATCATGTAAAAGTGCCGCATACACAAGGATCGTTAAAATCTTTTCCTCTGTCCAGCCTGTATAAGAAAAGGCATCTTTATGCTCTTCATACAGTTCCTGGATATGAGAAACAGCTGCCAGAGAATGATGCCCCACATCAAAGCAGTGATGCGGATTGTTCTGCTCAGTCTTTAGCATAACCGAAAACTCCGGCAGAAAATACTTCATAAGCCCGGTTTCCTCTGCCAGCATAAGTCTGTCAGACCCTTTGGAGCAAAGCAGTTTGGTCAGTTCCGTCCGAATCCGTTCCGCACTGACATTTACCAGCGTCGGTGCGATCTCCCCGATGGCTTCTTTTGTCTTTTCTTCTATCTGAAACTGCAGCTGTCCGGCGAACCGAATCCCCCGCAGCATCCGCAGAGCGTCTTCCTCAAACCGCTCTCTGGGGCTTCCCACGCACCGGATGCATCTGCGTTTCAGATCCCCCAATCCGTCAAACTCGTCAATCAGGCCGGATGTCTCATTGTATGCCATGGCATTGATGGTAAAATCCCGTCTCTTCAGATCCTCCACCAAATCCGGCGTGAAGATCACTTCTTTTGGATGTCTGTGATCCTCATACTCTCCATCCATCCGGTACGTGGTGACCTCATACCCCTCACTGCCCATCATGACCGTTACCGTTCCGTGCTGGATCCCGGTATCAATGGTTCTGCGAAAAAGAGCCTTTACCTGTTCCGGTCTGGCCGAAGTGGTAATATCCCAGTCTTTCGGCTCCCTTCCTAACATAGCGTCCCGGACACATCCTCCCACAACAAAAGCCTCCTGTCCATTTTCCTCCAGCGTGTTCAGGATAAACGCTGCCGCTTCCGGAATTTCCAGACGAACATCCCGTCTCTTTTCTCCATAGCGTTCCAACAAATCACCACCAATCCTTTTTTCTGCAATTATCTTAACACACCCCTTTCCTCTTGACAACTCCCATTAAACCCCATATACTACATGGATGAGTTTATTTTTGTCGGAAAGGAGTCTTTTTATGTCAATGCATTATACTTACAAAACAAAAGGCACTTGCGCCCGCGTCATTGATCTGGATATTGACGGAGACCGCATATCCAATGTAAAATTTACCGGTGGCTGCGACGGCAACTTAAAAGCCATTCCCGCTTTGGTAGAAGGAATGACCGTTGACCAGATCCGCCAGCGTGTAGCAGGCATCAAGTGTGGCTTTAAAGATACTTCCTGTGCTGACCAGCTTGCCAAAGCTGTTTTGGAAGCATACGAAGCATCCAAAGAAAGCTAACACGATCATGAGTGTTCGAAACCATCCACTCACTAAAAAAAACTAAGGAGATTTTCAAATGAATAAAAAAGTTTTATGGATTTGTCACGCAGCTATGATTGCTGCTCTTTATGTCGTATTAACTCTGTGTATTAACGCTTTCGGCCTGGCAAGCGGTGCCATTCAGGTCCGTATTTCCGAAGCCCTGACGATTTTACCATATTTTACCCCGGCTGCCATTCCCGGCCTTGTGATCGGCTGTCTCATCAGTAACACCATTACAGGCTGTGCGCTGTTAGACATTCTGCTGGGCAGTTTTGCCACTCTGCTTGGTGCCCTGGGTTCCTACGCACTGCGCCGTTTCAAATGGCTGGTGCCTCTTCCACCGATCATCGCCAATACTTTGATCGTTCCTTATGTTCTTCGTATCGCCTATGGTGTAGAAGACGGTATTTTTTACCTCATGGGAACAGTATGTGCCGGAGAGGTCTTGTCCTGTTATGTGCTGGGTATGATCCTTCTGTTGGCACTGGATAAATCCCACAAAAGTCTTTTTGCGAAAAAGAACGCTTAATATTGATTTTTCCCCTCAATAAGGTTATAATAAACTCATTCTTACAGACAAAGGACACCTGACATAGACCTTATTTGGTGGGGGATTCTTTTTTTTTGCCCTGACAAACCTGTGGCAGCTGTCCGGTTACCAATCCATATGGGAGGTTTTCATGAGAACTATCATTATCTTGATTCTTTATGTTATTATTGCCATTCTGAGCATTCCGTGCTACCTGATAGAATGGATCATCCGGCTTATTAACCCCATGGCCGCCGCTAGGATTGCCCAGGTTATTGTAAAATGGGTTTTCAGTCTGGTCATGTTTGTATCCGGCTGCCGCAAGGAGATCGTGGGACTGGAACGGATCCCAAGAGATACACCGGTTATGTACGCTGCCAACCACCGCAGTTTTTATGATATTGTGCTGGCTTACGCTACCGTGCCGAATCAGACCGCATTTATTTCCAAAAAAGAGATTAAAAAGATGCCTTGTGTGGCACAGTGGATGTACTTTCTCAACTGCCAGTTTATGGACCGGGATGACATCAAACAGAGCCTTCAGGTAATCTTAAATGCCATCACCCTTGTAAAACAGGGATATTCCATTTACATCGCACCGGAAGGCACCCGCAACGCCACCGATACTTTGTTAGAATTCAAAGAAGGCAGTATGAAGATCGCTACCAAAGGAAACTGCCCGATCGTTCCGGTATGTTTCCATGGCACAGAGGATATTTTTGAAAACCGTCTCCCATGGATCCACAAGGGAAAGATCCGGGTAGAGTTTGGCGAACCGATCTATCCTGCTGACCTGGACAAAGACCAGAAAAAGCATTTGGGCGAACTGGTCCGCCAACGGGTAGCCGCTCTCTATGAAAATGGGAAAAAGGCTATGAATTAGCACTTTTCATTTTTTCAAAAAAATGGTATGATATGTTTTGTTAATGTAAAAAATGTGACAGGAGGATTTCAATGAAAACAGTTTTAATTGTTCTTGGCGTGATTGCTCTGATTCTTGTGATTGCCATGATCGTTCTTTATTTTGTAGGCAAAAAGATGCAGAAGAAGCAGGATGAGTCTCAGGCTCAGATGGAAGCAGCTTCACAGGTTGCTACGATTCTTGTTATAGATAAGAAGAAAATGAAACTAAAAGATGCCGGACTTCCTAAGATTGTACTGGACAGCACTCCTAAATATCTCCGGGGTTCCAAAGTACCGATCGTAAAAGCAAAAGTAGGACCAAAGGTTATGTCTTTGATCTGCGATGATAAGATTTTCCCTCAGCTGCCGATCAAAAAGGAACTGCGGGTTGTCATCAGCGGTATCTACATCATGGGTGTAAAAGGCCGTAATGTGCTGGAAGCACCACCGGAAAAACTGAGTATGTGGCAGAAAGCCAAACTGAAAGCGGCATCCATGTCCGAGAAAAAATAAGATTGTACTATAAAAGAAACGATGAATTACTTTTCCAAGTAAATCCATCGTTTCTTTTTTTATGCTATATATCCTGAAAACCAAGGATCTTCAGATCCGGGATCTCATGAAGAGAAAGATCCAGTGTCTCGCCGTTTGAGAGACGGCGCACAACCGGGTACAGTGTATGCTGCTGCCGGTTCTCCACCACAACAGCCACCTCTCCGTCTGACAGGATTACATTTCGTCCTTTGGGATATACCGGGATATAGGTAACAAACGCCTTCACACACTCCGGATCAAACATGGTCCCCGAATTGCGGATCAGAAAATCCACTGCCTCATTCGGTGACTGAGCCTTTTTGTACACTCTCCGGCTGGTAATGGCATCATACACATCTGCCACATGGATAATGCGGGCAAATTTGTAAATCTGATCGCCTTCCAGTCCCATAGGATAACCGGTTCCGTTAATATTTTCATGGTGCATATATACACCCATTTTTATCTTTGAGGTGACTAATACATTGTTTTTCAGTTTTTCGTATCCATTCTTGGAATGCATCTTGATCACATCAAATTCTGTCTCAGTCAAAGGCCCCGGTTTCTCCAGGATTTCTGCCGGAACCTGTACTTTTCCAATATCATGAAGCAGTCCCGCTGTGGCCAGTTCCTTCAGTGCACTCTGACGCATTCCCATGCCGATTCCGATCAAAACAGACAAAATCGCCACATTCAGTGAATGTTTGTATGTATAATCCGAACTGGTCCGCAGACTTATGAGATTCACATTGATATCTCCGTGCCTGCTCAACTCTTCTGTAATGTCGCTTGCCACTTCCAGTGCCGCATCAATATCCATGTCGTGGAGTACCTGGGTGGCACGCTGCTCCAGTTCCTCACTGACAAGGGGCTCAATGTTAATATCTTTTGATAACTCATCATTAATGTACAATCCCTGAAGTTTCTTTTCTTTCATCTGGCCGATGAGTTTTTCTGTCAGGCAGACCTTGTAATTTACAAGTATCTTTCCCTCTTCATTGAATACGGATTTCCCTACGATCATGCCCGGTTTGGCCTGATCCATGCTGATGTATCTCATTCTTTTGCTGTCCTTCTCCTCTAAATAGTCATTTCTCCATCAAAAACCGTCTCAGCCGGTCCCCGCATATAAACTTCTCCGTTTTCTTTATAAGTGTCATATAATCTGCCGCCGCGGACCTGGATCTCCACTTCCTGTTCCCGTTTGCAGATGCCGTTCAAAACAGCTGCCACCGTTACCGCACAAGTGCCGGTTCCACAGGAGATCGTCTCGCCGGATCCCCGTTCCCACACCCGCATACGGAGGGTCTTTTCATCCACCACTTCCACAAACTCTGTGTTAATACGGTCCGGAAACATCGGATGGTTCTCAAACTTCGGTCCTATTTTCTCCAGATCCATTTCATCAATATGATCGGTAAAAATAACGCAGTGTGGGTTTCCCATGGAAACACAGGTTGCCTTATATTCCTTTCCATCCACAACAAGAGGCTGGGATATAAAATCATTTCCTTCTGCCGTTACCGGTATGCGGGCCGGCTCCAGTACCGCCACTCCCATATTTACCTTGACATAAGTGACTTTTCCATCTTCTACCGTAAGATCCAGCGTCTTGATACCACTCTGGGTCTCCACTGTGATCCGGTCCGAATGGACGATTCCATGCTCATACGCATATTTTGCCACACAGCGGATCCCGTTGCCACACATAGCCCCCTCCGATCCATCTGCATTGTACATACGCATACGGCAGTCTGCCACCCTGGATGGCACGATCAAAATCAGCCCGTCGGATCCGATGCCAAAATGCCTGTCACTGATCCGGATGGATAACTCTCCCGGATTTTCTATCTCCTGCTCAAAACCATTCACATAAACATAATCGTTCCCGGTTCCATGCATTTTTGTAAAACGAAATGTCATCTGCATTTCCTCCTTTTACGAATTCATTTCTACAGATATCCCTACATTACATTTGGATATAAATGTCTGGTTCATCTCCAGTGTGTAACGGATGGACAGATCAAACCCATTCTGAGTCAACACCTTATTGATGTTCTCTGTGTGTATTCCCATCTCCATCTCTCCGTACATCGTGTAATAATAAGTAGTCGTAGTTTCTCCCTGTACAAAAACCATATGACTTTTGGCCGGGCCTTCCCGGATGATCTCTACCTGATCGTCCCGGATCTTTAGAAGATTGCCACTGACCCGGCTCACAACACCGTCGTCACCTTCATCAATGGCTTCTTCGTAAGTGATACATAAAAATCCGTCTTTGTCAAACATCTGCCCCAGGGCAATCACCTCTACCGGTTCAATTTCTCCCTCCGGGCTTTCATGGATTCCTTTTATTTTTATCTTAATTTCCTTCTTCATAGTGCTCCAATCTAATCTGATTTTCTCTCCTACTACTTTACCATTCAAACACTATGGTGTCAAACTAAACCGCCACGAGTTAAAACAGCCAATCTAAAAACCGCAGGCGAAATTGTACATCCTCGCCGCCATCTACTAAGGACTGATATTCACTGGTGGAAAGAACTTGTTTCAGCTTGTCTTTGGAACTTTCCGGTACGGTCTGGTATACGCCATCTACCAGACACAGAGAAGGATACATGACACACCACCAGTTACGCCCCTTGCTTTCACCGATCTGAACCCGGAGTGCTTCGTAATCACCAGCAGGAAAAGCCATATCACCGTATTCTTTTACAGGGAAATATGTAGTCCCGAGAGATACCGTCACGGGATAATCATACCCTTCCTGCCGGATTTTCTTTTCGGCAATCTGTTTGAGTGCATCCATTTCCTGACAGATTACCTGACGGGCGGCCTGAATGGTTGTGGCTTGGTTCATCTTGCTCCGGAGATAAGTGACAACCTGGTCTTTTACTTCTTTTTTCAGGGTCTGATCCGCCGTTTCATCGCTGTTAGCAATAACATGAAGCCTTATGATCTGACTGGCAATATGCTGCTGGGAAAGAGCCTGCTGTCTGCGGATCCTGAGACCTGCTATGGTACAGATGGTCAAAATAGAGAGACATATGATTAAACTGATCTTTTTCATACAAAAATACCTCGATTTCAAATTTGGTACTTAGTAGTATCCCCGCTACAGAAAAAAATATTCAATTTATCATGTCAAGTATTCACTGGCCGCTTTTCGTATTCCAGTAATGAGGCAGACAATTTCTGCGGAGAGTGGGTTTTAAGTGCGTCGGTATGAAGCACTGGTATTTGCAGTGCTCATACCGCTACGCACTTAACCAGCGAAAGCGGCCCACAGACCGCTAAATTGTCTGCCTCATTACGGAAACCACAAAAAATGCCAGCGAACACTTGACACACTCCTTTTCCCCTATGCTATAATAGTGTAAAAATTTGTGCGATACGCTTACAAAGGGGAGTGGACAGATGAATTCTATTTGGATCAATGCACCGGCCAAGATCAATATTGGCCTGGATGTACTTCGCCGACGGGAAGACGGCTATCACGAGGTTAAAATGATCATGCAGAGTATCCGGCTTTTTGACCGGCTGACGCTGACAAAATCCGACAAACCGGGCATCCGGCTTACTACCAATCTGCGGTTTCTTCCGGTAAATGAGGACAACCTGGTTTACCGCAGTGCCAAACTGCTGATGGATGAGTACAAGCTGGAAGGGGGACTGGATATCCAGTTAGATAAACGGATCCCCGTAGCTGCCGGTATGGCAGGCGGCAGCACCGACGCCGCATCCTGTATGCTGGCACTGAACGATCTGTACGAGCTGGGCCTCAGCAAACGCCAGCTGATGAAACGGGGCGTTCGTCTGGGAGCCGACATTCCTTACTGCATTTTGAAAGGAACCGCCCTTTCTGAAGGAATTGGTGAAAAAATTTCTACCATTCCCAAAATGCCGGACTGCTATGTTCTTATCTGCAAACCCGGGATCCATGTATCCACCGGTTTTGTGTACACCAACCTGGTATTAGATGAGAATACGCCGCATCCGGATATTGACTATATGATCGCCTGTATGAAGAAAAAAGACTTAAAAACACTGTGCCAGAATCTGGGCAATGTACTGGAAACAGTTACGATCCCGGCCCATCCGGAGATTGCAAAGATCAAAGAAACCATGATGCAGGAAGGTGCCCTTGGCTCCCTCATGAGCGGCAGCGGCCCTACTGTATTTGGTATTTTTGACGATCTGGACAAGGCAAAAGCGGCCAAGGCAGTCTGCCGCAGCCTGCCTTTTAAGTGTTTTGCCTTTGTTACAGACTTATACCGGTAAAACAAAACCCCTGCAGGAAACGGAACACACTCAACCATTTCCCTCAGGGGTCTTTTTATGTCATTCTTTTCTTACAGGTGCAGCACCCGGTCTTTGATCTCCTGGGTTCTTCCCTGGTTCCAGAACTGCGTGCCTATATATCCGCAAGTTCTTCTGGCTACAAACAATGTGTTCTGGTTACGGTTTCCACAAGATGGGCATTCCCATACCAGTTTTCCTTTCTCATCCGTCACGATCTTGATCTCGCCATCGTAACCGCACTGTTCGCAGTAATCACTTTTTGTATTCAATTCCGCATAAATAATATTGTCATAGATAAAACGCATCACTGCCAGTACCGCATCTGTATTTTCCTGCAGATTTGGCACCTCCACATAACTGATGGCTCCACCCTGGGACAATTTCTGAAATTCGGACTCAAACTTCAGCTTGCTAAAAGCATCGATATTTTCCGTCACATGGACATGATAACTGTTAGTTATGTAATTCTTGTCTGTAACGCCTTTAATAACGCCAAAACGCTTCTGCAGACACTTGGCAAACTTATATGTCGTAGACTCCATCGGCGTTCCGTATACGGAATATCCAATATTTTCAGCCTCACGCCACTGGGCGCACTTATCATTCAAATGCTGCATGACACTGAGGGCAAATTTTTTTCCTTCCTCCGTGGTGTGGCTGGTACCTAACATACGGTGGCACATCTCACACAGTCCGGCGTAGCCAAGGGAAATCGTAGAATAGCCGTTGTACAAAAGTTTATCGATACTCTCGCCCTTTTTCAAACGAGCCAGTGCCCCATGCTGCCACAGGATCGGTGCCACATCGGAAACCGTTCCCAGCAGTCGTTCATGGCGGAGTCTCAATGCCTTGTGGCACAGTTCCAGACGCTCATCCAGTATCTTCCAGAACTGCTCCTTGTCTCCCTCTGACGAACAAGCCACATCCACCAGATTGATAGTAACAACCCCCTGGTTAAAACGGCCGTAGTATTTGCGGCTTCCATCCGGATTACGCTGTCCGTCTTCCACCGTTGGGAACGAACGGCATCCCATACATGGATAAACATCCCCGGATTTTAACTCACGCATTACCTTGGCAGAAATATAATCCGGCACCATGCGCTTTGCTGTACATTTGGCTGCCAGTTCGGTCAGATACCAGTATTTCGACTCCTTCTCTATATTGTCTTCATCCAGCACATAAATAAGCTTTGGAAAGGCAGGGGTGATCCAGATGCCTTTTTCATTTTTGACACCTTTGATACGCTGTACGAGGACTTCATGAATGATCATAGCCAGATCATCCCTGGTCTGTCCTTCCGGCACCTCATCCAGATACATAAACATAGTCACAAAAGGTGCCTGTCCATTACAGGTCATCAAAGTAATCAGCTGGTACTGAATCGTCTGTATTCCGCTTTTTACCTCGGATAAAAGTCTTTTTTCCGTTACTTTCTCAATGATCTCCGGATCCATGGATTCACCACATTCTTCTCTCTCTTCCTGCACCTGCTTGCGGATCTTTTTCCTGCTGACATCTACAAACGGTGCCAGATGGGACAAAGTAAAGGACTGGCCGCCGTACTGGTTACTGGCCACCTGAGCTACGATCTGTGTAGTCACATTGCAGGCCGTAAAAAAACTCTGAGGCGTGTCGATCATGGTCTCACTGATAACCGTTCCATTCTGGAGCATGTCCTCTAAGTTAATCAGGTCGCAGTTGTGCTCTCTCTGGGCAAAATAATCCGAATCGTGAAAATGGATAATGCCCTTTTCATGTGCCTCTACAATATCCGGCGGAAGCAGCAGACGGCGGGTCAGATCCTTGCTGACCTCTCCTGCCATATAATCTCTCTGGGTAGAATTGATCACCGGGTTTTTATTGGAATTTTCCTGGTTTACTTCCTCGTTGATGTTGTCGATCAGTGCCAGGATTCCATTATCGGTTGTATTGGACTTACGGGTAAGTTCCCTCTTGTACCGGTAACGCACATATTTTTGTGCTACTTCATATCCCCTCATCTCCATGATACCGGTCTCCACCATGTCCTGTATATCCTCTACATGAACGGCATGGGTCATTGTCTCAATCTGTTTTGTAACATTCTCTGCTACTGCCTTCACCTGATAGTCGTTCATCTGGTGCAGTCTGTCAACCTCTTTGTTGGCTGCCGCAATGGCGTTTTCAATTTTTGACAGATGAAATGCTACCTCTTCTCCATTTCGTTTGATAACCCTGATTTTCTTTGCTAATCCCATTTTACCTTGCCTCTTTTCTCGTTTTTTACCTGGATTTCGTCTTTTCCCTTTATTTTCGCCATTACGATATAGTGTTATGTTCCCTGCACACATACACTATATATGGTGCTATTTGCCATTATATAACACTTGGTTTCAAAATAAAAGAGGGAATTTTTTTCAAGTATTATCATTTTTGCCACAAACGCCGATATATAGGGTAACAGAGAACAAAAAATTTTTTTCAGACCAATAAAGGAGGATTTGTAATGAGTGTAAACGGAATTACCAGTGGAGTTTCAAATTCTTATACATCCACATCTGTTTCCAAGGAAAAGGCTTCCAAAACGGAAACAAAAAAGACTGCGGACACAGGCGTTGTATACGAGCCATCCACATCTGCTAAGGACAGCAACAGTACTAAAGTAACCGACTATTCTTCTATTGTTGCCAGCATGAAGAAGGAGTTGTCCAGCAAAAATGAACAGCTTCAGAATCTGGTAAACAAACTGTTATCCAATCAGGCAAAGAAATATGTTTCTCTTTCTGATATGTTTAAGGATATCCAGGTTAACGAGCAGACAAAGATCCAGGCTCAGAAAGACATCAGCGATGATGGTTACTGGGGTGTTGAACAGACAAGCGATCGTCTTGTTTCCATGGCCAAGGCATTAAGCGGCGGCGATTCCAGCAAAGCAGATGCTATGATCTCTGCCATCGAAAAGGGATTTGATGAGGCAACCAAGGCATGGGGCGACAAACTTCCGGACATCTGCCAGAAGACCATTGACGTAGCAAAACAGAAACTTCAAAACTGGCGTGACGGCGGTTCTGATACTACAACAGAAGCTGCCAACTAGTTTTCAGACCAGTTTTACACTGGTTTTAAAGCCGCATCCGGGAAGAGACAAGTCTCCTTCCCGGGTGTGGTTATTTTTTTATCTCGGTACGACCAAAAGCATATCACCGCTTACAATTTCTTCTTCACAGACTTTATTGACCTCTAACACCTGATCCACCGTTGTGTGGTACTCTTTTGCCACATCCCACAAAGTATCCCCGGGCTGCATCACATATCCTACCATACCCGGCTGGCTGTTCATGGATTCACTGTCTCTCGGCACACACTCATAATCCACTACCATAGGCTCTGTAGATGGCCAGAACGCAATGAGTTCCAGCCCCACCACTGCTTTGACCAGGACTTTCTCATCCCCTGCCAGGGAAGCACTAATCTGCTCTACCCGTCCCTGCAGGTTCATCAGGCAGCCCTCTTTTAATTCTCCGCCCTCAATGGTATACCGGAAAGGGATCACTCCCTCTGCCATATTGACAGGCATGCTGCTGTCGTCCCGGCGGTAAACAATTTTGACCGGGATAACCCCCTGCACCTCCAGATTGCCATCTTTTGGCTCTTTGTTGTCGATCCTGAGTGTACCGCAGACATCCCATATCTGCAGCGGTTTTTTCCCTGGGATCTGGATCTCCCCCTGCACCCGCTCCAGACACTTATTGTCCGTGATCAGCGTCTTAAACCCTGCCTGTTCCACTACCGGCTTACACTCCATGGTAGTGCTGTAAAGATCAGTAACCAGATTCATTCTCTCTTTGCTGTAGATCCGCAGATTGAACCCAAGGACCAGTTCTGCCTCCAGCATGCGGTTTTCCCCATCCTCATCCTGCTCTACACCGATGTCTTTGCTGACAATGGATGGCGTGATCCTGGATGCCATTTCCGGCTTTACTCCGCTGCATGGTAGTTTTCCCTCAATGACCAGTGTATTCTCGTAAATATTAGGCACAGGGTCCTCTCCTTCGGAGGCATACACCACGAAAACCTTTGCCTGGCCATTTAACTGAATCTCGTCCTCCAGACTGCGGTAGTCTAACTCGGCCAGCCGGATGTCCCAGTACAAAATCTCTCCAATGCTGTCTTTGGTGCCCGGCAGCCTCCACTGTTCCCGCACCCGGTATGTGTCCTTTCTGGCGGCCTCCAGTGCCGACGCTTCCACTTCCCTGGTCTTGATCTGAAGTCCTTCTTCCGGCTCCACGCCGACGCAGATCATCGTGTCACACACCTTCTGATCCACCAGATCCACCCCGAGAATGGCTGTTATGTTTGTCTTGCGGGAGTTGATCAGCCGCACATTTAACTTCTCCACCCGGACCTGCACCTCATAATCCTCATCCCGCTCTCCCATACTGGCTGAAATCGTTTCTTCAAACGGAATACTGCCCCGCAGGCAGGCAAGCCGTCCATTCTCCTCCACTGCATACAGGATCTGAAAAGACATCTCCCCCTTTATGCCAAACTTTTCCCCCATACTGCGGCACTCCAGATTTACAATATCTCCCTGCTCCCGTATGATCATTTTGGCATCCGGTTTCATATCCGGAATATTATAATCCTGATCCAGTGAAATGGTTTTATTTTCATGGCGGCAGCCATCCATGTGAATATTTCGTTTTATCAGACCCATGGCCATATCCTCCTTGTCTGTCTCATCGTTTTTTCTACACTATATGAAAAAAGGCAAAAAAAAAGACTATTCTTTCACAGAAACCAGCGGTTCCATGAAAAAATAGTCCTGACTTCAGACTTTATTAAAAAATCGTAAGAATATCTTCCGGTGCCTTGCGCTTAGGCTTTTCAGCTCCCTCAGAAGCATATCCTACCGCGATGACAGCTACAACAATCTCCGTCTCAGGAATGTTTAATACCTGACGAATCGCCTTTTCATCACGGATTCCCATGATCAAAGTGTCTAACCCCATATCTTTGGCTTTCAAAACCAGGTTTTCATTGTGCAGACCACAATCATAGAATCCCCAGCCGTTGCCCGCTTCATTGTCCGGTTCACCCTGGCGGTTAAATCCGGCACGGTTTGCTACAAATGTTGTGACGATCAAAGAAGCTCCGGCAGAATTTTTTGCATTAAACTCCGGCAGTCCTTTTTCCGATAACTCTGCCAGCTTATCTTCAGACAAAACGGCATAATATCTGGCTGTCTGGGAGTTTTTCCAGGATGGTGCCTGAATGGCTGCCTGCACCAGTTCCTCAATCTGCTCTTTAGTTACTTTTTTGCTTGCATCATAATGACGAATACTTCTTCTCTCTTCGATCAACTGTGAAAATTCCATAAATGCATACCTCCTTACACTTCATAAGCTTTAAAAATCACGCTGCTGTTCTGACCGCCAAATCCAAAGGAATTGCTCATAGCGGCCTTCACTTCTTTTTTCTGTGCCTCTCCCGGAACATAATTTAACGGTGCGCATGCTTCATCCAGATGCTCCAGATTCAGAGTCGGTGGTACAACGCCCTCACGGATGGCCTGGATGCAGGCAATTGCCTCTGTAATACCGCCTGCTCCCATCATATGGCCGGTTGCTCCCTTGGTAGAAGTAACTGCCATATCTTTTGCGTGATCTCCAAACACCTGCGTAATAGCAGATGTCTCGATAGGATCGCCCATTGGCGTGGAAGTGCCGTGGGTATTGATATAGTCAATATCCTGAATAGAAAGACCTGCGTTTTTAATCGCCTGCTCCATGCAGAACACGGCCCCGATCCCATCCGGATGAGGACTGGTTACATGATAGCCGTCGGTGCAGTTTGAAAATCCTGCCAGTTCACAAAGGATCTTTGCTCCCCGCTCTTTGGCATGTTCTTCAGTCTCGATGATCAGGGCACCACCGCCTTCGCCAATGACAAAGCCATCCCGGTCCTTATCAAACGGACGGCTTGCGCCTTTCGGGTCGTCATTGTTGGTAGACAAAGCATGGGCCGATGAAAGTCCCAGAATAAAAAGCGGAGACAGGGCAGACTCTGTTCCCATGGCAAGAACGGCATCCGCCTGACCGGACAAAAGCATCATACAAGCAGTGCTGATCGCATCGCCTCCGGATGAACAAGCCGTACTGACAGTCAGACTTGGTCCCCGGTATCCTTTCTGGATCGCCACCTGTGCAGCTGCCTCATTTCCTATGATCTTAGGTACAAAACGAGGGCTGACTTTCTTGTGCAATCCGGTACTGATGCCATCCTGCGTCTCTCCGATCGGTGCAATACCGCCAAGAGCAGTCCCCACTGTAATACCCATACGCTCCGGACTGGCAATATCGTCGCCACCTGCCATATCAATCGCCTCCATGGCAGCCGCATAACCATACTGCATAAATACATCCATCTCACGGGTCAGTTTTTTTGGCATAAACGCAAGGGGATCAAAATCTTTCACCTCAGCTGCGATCTTTACCGGCAGATTTTCCGTGTCAAAACGGGTAATGGCATCTACGCCGCAGACGCCCTGGACCAAATTGTCCCAATACGCATCTACGCCGATACCAATCGGTGTCACAACACCCATGCCGGTCACAACCAGACGACTATTTTTCATCTGCATTTTCATTCCAGTCATTCTCCTTAATTTCTTTTCTACGAATCTTACCGCTGATAGTCTTTGGTAATTCCTTTGTGAAATCAAGGATCTTAGGCCATTTATAAGATGCAATATTTTTCTTAAGAGATTTCATGATCTCGCTCTTTAACTTATCCGTTCCTTCCTGACCGTTTACAAGTACAATACTTGCCTTGATCGCCTGTCCACGGATCGGATCCGGCACGGAAGTAACAGCACATTCCAATACATATGGAAGTTTCATGATCTCGTTCTCAATCTCAAATGGTCCGATACGGTAACCACTGGACTTGATCACATCATCTACACGGCCCACATACCAAAGGTATCCATCTTCATCATAATATGCGGTATCACCTGTATGATAGTATCCATCATGCCAGGCATTGTTTGTTTTTTCTTCATCCCCATAATAACACATAAAGAGGCCGTTGGGAACACCTTCCTCCGTACGAATTACAATTTCTCCCTCTTCTTCCGGCTCAGCCAGTGTGCCGTCCGGCAGCATAACCTTTACATCATACTGTGGGGTAGGTTTGCCCATGGAACCCGGACGAGGTGTGTCTCCTACCAGGTTTCCAATCAGAAGTGTTGTCTCTGTCTGGCCAAATCCTTCCATGATGGTAAAGCCTGTTTTTGCCTTAAACTTCTCATAGATTTCAGGATTCAGTGCTTCTCCTGCGGTTGTTACATTCTGCAGGGAAGACAGATCGTATTTGTCTAATTTCATATGAACCATTACACGGTATACGGTTGGAGGTGCACAGAACGTAGTGATCTTGTATTTCTCGATCATCTGCAAAATCTCTTTGGCATCAAAATTATCAAAATCATAGGTAAAGATACATGCTTCACACAGCCACTGTCCGTAGATTTTGCCCCACAGTGCCTTGCCCCAGCCGGTATCGGAAATAGCAAAATGGATGCCGTCCGGGTCTACCTGGTGCCAGTATTTCGCTGTTACATAGTGTCCCAGCGGATACTTAAAGTTGTGTGTAGTGATCTTTGGATAGGAAGTAGTTCCTGAAGTAAAGAACATAATGGATGGATCGGATCCACCTACTGCATTTTCGCCGGTTGGACGGCGGAAATGACTTGAGAAGTATTTTACTTCTTTATTGAAACTGTGCCATCCCTTGCGGCTGGCTCCTACCATGATCTTCACTTTCAGATCTTTGTAACTTTTGGCTGCCTTGTCGATCTCTCTGGAAACCGGACCGTCTGCTGTACAGATTACAGCGTCTACATTGCCGGCCTTGAAACGATATTCAAAATCGGATTTTAACAAAAGGTTAGTAGCCGGGATCACAACTGCTCCGATCTTGTGCAGAGCAAGGATCGTAAACCAGAACTGATAATGTCTTTTCAAAACCAGCATCACTCTGTCACCCTTGCGGATTCCCAGATACTGAAGATAGTTGGCTACCTTAGAAGAATAACGGGACATATCATGGAATGTGAATGAACGCTCTTTTCCATCCTTAGAAATATGAAGCATTGCCCGTTTGTCCGGACATTTCTTTGCCAGTTTATCTACTACATCATAGGCAAAGTTAAAATTATCATCATTGACAAATTTAATGTCTTTTAATACTCCGTCCTCTGTTTCCTCCACCTGGATAAAAGGTTCTGCGATATCGCCTTTTTGTAAGCTCATGTAACTCTTCCTTTCTGTCTTGTTTTTTCTATATTTCTGTCTGCCGTACCTGCCTTACCTCACAAATTTGCAAAAATGAGCAGGCATGGCGATTTTTCGACATTTTTCCACAAGTAGTTTTCAAAACCACTTGTCGAGGTTCAGAATACATCATGGCTACCGTTTTGTCAATAAAAAGTACGAAAAAATGGCTTTTTTTACATTTTTTTAATAATTGAAATTGCTTCTCAATTATGATAAAATAAAGTCTGCTATGAATTTTTATAATCATGTGTACCTTTTTGTGTATACAGCAGAATGGAGGATTACCGTATAATGTTCAAAATTGTAGAAAAAAAATCACTGAATCCGACGGTTTCCAAAATAACCGTGGAAGCACCGCTGATCGCCAAGAAAGCGGAGCCGGGACAGTTTATTATTTTCCGCGCCAAAGAAGACAGTGAGAGAATCCCTCTCACCATCGCCGACTTTGACCGTACAGCCGGAACCGTTACGATCATTTACCAGATCGTAGGCGCTGGCACCATGGAACTCGATACATTGAATGAAGGGGATTACATTCATGACTTCGTAGGTCCACTGGGCGTTCCAACTCATACCGATGGATTGAAAAAAGTAGCCGTTGTAGGCGGCGGTGTAGGATGCGCCATTGCCTATCCTATTACAAAGAAGCTTCATGAGATGGGCGCAGAAGTCCATGCCATCGTAGGATTCCGTAACAAAGATCTTGTGATCCTGGAGGATGAGTTCAAAGCAG
>JAXDTV010000024.1:0-21110 GCA_034089785.1 Eubacterium sp. | reverse complement strand
GAATATGAATTTATGCGCGCCCTGATCGAGAAAAATATGATCCCTCAGGATGTGACCGTACAGGTATTGACCCAGGCCAGAGAGCACATTATCAAGAAAACTTTTGAAGCCGTAAAAGGTGCTCCCCACGCTGTGATCCATCTGTACAACTCCACTTCTGTTGCCCAGCGCGAGCAGGTTTTCAAAAAGAGTAAAGAAGAAGTAAAACAGATCGCCATTGACGGTGCCAAGTTATTGAAAAAACTGGCCGACGAGACCGATGGCAACTTCTCCTTCGAATACAGCCCGGAAAGTTTCCCTGGCACCGAAGTAGACTATGCCGTAGATGTATGTAATGCCGTATTGGACATCTGGCAGCCAAAAGAGGACAACAAAGCCATTATCAACATCCCTACCACCGTGGAAAATGCCATGCCACATGTATTTGCCACACAGGTTGAGTATATCCACAAACATTTGAAATACCGCAACGCAGTTACCTTGAGCCTGCACCCACACAATGACCGCGGAAGCGGTGTCAGCGATGCTGAGTTAGGTATCCTGGCAGGTGCAGACCGTATTGAGGGTACTTTATTTGGAAACGGTGAAAGAACCGGTAATGTAGACATCATCACACTGGCTATGAACATGTTCTCCCACGGCGTGGATCCAAAACTGGACTTCTCCAATATGTCTGAGATCCGTCAGCGTTATGAAACATACACCCGCATGGTTGTGACACCTCGCCAGCCATATGCCGGAGATCTGGTGTTCACCGCTTTTTCCGGTTCCCATCAGGATGCTATTGCCAAAGGTATGCAGTGGCGTGAGGACAAAAATCTGGAAGAATGGAGCGTTCCATATCTGCCGATCGATCCAAAGGATGTAGGAAGAACTTATGATTCCGATGTGATCCGTATCAACAGCCAGTCCGGTAAAGGCGGCGTCAACTACATTTTGAAACAAAACTTCGGCATTTCTCTTCCTGCTACCATGCGTGAAGAGGTTGGTTACACCATGAAACAAGTATCCGACGACGAACACAAAGAGTTGTCACCTCAGTGGGTTTATGAGATCTTTGAAGATCACTACATTAACCCGACACCACACTTCCAGATCAGCGAATGTCATTTCAAACAGGTAGATGGTATTATGGCAGAAGCCACCATTGTGTATGGCGATAAAAAGACCATCGTAGACGCCAACGGAAATGGCCGTCTGGATGCTGTCAGCAACACCATCAAACAGTATTTTGGAATCAGCTACCAGCTGTCCACCTATGAAGAGCACGCTTTGACACAGGGCTCCTCTTCCAAAGCCATTGCGTATGTAAGCATTACCTGCAACGGTCAGACATACTGGGGTGTAGGCATTGATGAAGATATCATCACCGCTTCCATCCATGCATTGTGCGTCTGCGTCAATAAACTGCCGGAACTGGCAGGCAAAGACTCCGGTAAAGATGAGCGTCTCATGGAAATGATGAACTTCATGCAGACAAATTACCAGACCGTCACACTGGAAGATGTAGCGAAAGAATTTCACCTGACAGAGCCTTATGTCAGCAAATTTATCAAAGAAAAATCCGGCAAAACCTTTGTGGAGCAGTTGACCAAGATCCGCATGAAAAAAGCCAGGACTTTGTTAAAGAACGGCAATATGACCGTTGAAAATATTGCGGCATCGGTAGGTTATCCGAATGTAGAGCATTTTAACCGTACTTTTAAAAAGCTCTTTGACATGACACCGATCCAGTACCGCAACTCCTGATTCCACAGGATTTAAAAGATTGCAAAACAAAAGAAGTTTCATTCGATTTCAGGTTGAATGAAACTTCTTTTTTCTTATGTCTGTTTCTTAATTTTCGCGCGGTCTGATCATACTCCGGCTGCACAGATAGGTAAGGATAAAATATCCGCCGTAAACAACTATCAGCAGCACCGCTGTCATTCCTACCGAAGCAAGCATGGAACTCATTCCCATGGTTTCCAGCAGAATATGAATAAACCGGATTCCCACAATAGAATGGATAACAGCCAGAATCAGCGGAAAAGCAAAGTAAATCCCGATCTGCTTAAACAATGCTTTGCGAATATCCTTTTCATCCACGCCGATCTTCCGCAGCAGATCGTACCGCTGCCGGTTGTCCGCACTTTCCGACAGTTCCTTCAGTGCCAGGATCGCCACACTGCTTATAAGAAAAATAATTCCCAGATACAGGGCAACAAAAGTAACCAGCGCCCCCAGTCCTACACTGCTCTGGGCTATATCCAGTCTGGTGTTCACAGACACCCTGTCTTTCGTATCTTTGCTGTGCTTTTGCACCTTTTTGATCACCTGATTCAGCCGGTTTTCCTGTTCCTGCTTTCCTTCCCGGTCAGCCGCCTTGTAGTTGCCGCTTATCCCCCACACACTGCTCTGGTCTTTGGTCACGGCTCCATCCGGCACCAGCACAATTCCTTCATTCAGCTGCTGGGCAGCCAGTTCCACAAACCCTTCCTGGCACTCTTTATACTTCGGTGTATATTTTTTCCCATTGATCACAAGACTCTGTCCCCGTCCCAGAGGAATATTCCGCACAAGCACCATCTGCTTGTAATCGGCTATGACCATGTATTCATCTGCCTTCAGTTCATAGGTATCTTTGCCATACAGCCCGGCAATCCGGTTGTAATCCCCGAGGGTCATAAACCGAACCTTGTTGCCAAAGCCCACATAAGGGTAGGCTTTTTCCACCTCCTGCAGGGAATCTCCGTAAAAATCCTTTTCCTCCATATCGTTCTGATAAATGGTATATTCTACCATGTCCGCCATTTCTTTCTTCAGGGAAAAACCGCCTTCTTCCATGACTTTTTCAATACTCTTTCCCTCTGCCAGCTTCACAAGATTTACATCCACCGGGGCACAGTTTTCCAGATTGGTGCTAAGAGATTTCTTCATGGACAAAGCCCCGGAAAAAACACTGATCGTCATAAACAGCATCAGACAGATCACTGTGATCGACACTACCGTTGTATTGATCTTGTTGGCAAACTGTCTCAGTACAAAACTGTTCACACCCCGGTAATAAATGCGGCGGATACCGGTAAAAATGCGGAGCAGCAGCCCGGACAGGGACCAGAACACAAGAAAGGTTCCGATACAGCCCATCACTACCGGCACAAAAATGTGATCCGCTATATTCATGTCAAACACACCGGCCGTTACCATCCAGTAGGCAGTTCCCAGCAACCCTGCTGCCACCAGAAAGACAACGGTGCAGACCCACGGATTCTTCATTTTCACCCGCTCATTTTTCCGGTCTGCCTGGATCAGCTCCACCAGACGGCAGCGACTGATGTTGAAAGAATTAAAGATCATTACCAGCACATACATAATGGCAAAATAACCACAAGTCTTGAGACACGCCGCTCCCGAAAAGACAAATCGGAACCGGGTCATATCTGCATCAAACAGATTGGCCACCACAACACTCATGCACTGAGACACCAAAACGCCTGCCGCCAGTCCTGCTGCCAAAGACAAAAGTCCGATGAGCAGGGTTTCCAAAAACAGGATCCTGGATATTTTGTACTTGCTCATTCCCAGCGTCAGATAAATGCCAAACTCCTTTTTACGCCGTTTGATCAAAAAACGGCTGGCATACAGGATCAACGCTCCCAGAATACAGGATACAAACACACTGACTCCCGACAGGATCCGATTCATAAGTTCCAGGATTTCATACATGGTATTGCTTAATTTCAGCATAACCGTCTGGCTTCCCAGGGCATTAAACACATAAAACACCGCCACGCCCAGGATCAGGGTAAAAAAGTAAATGGTGTAATCTTTAAAACTTCTCCGGATATTTTTCACAGACATTTTAAAAAGCATGGTTCAGATCGCCTCCTAACAAGGTAACCACATCCATGATCTGGTCGAAAAATTCTCTGCGGGAAGCCTCTCCTTTTCGCAGTTCATGAAAAATCTTACCATCTTTGATAAAAATAACCCGGCCGGCATAACTGGCGGTAAAGGCATCATGGGTTACCATCAGGATCGTAGCCTGCATCTCCCGGTTCAATGTCTGAAAACTCTCCAGAAGCATTCTGGCTGACCGTGAATCCAGCGCTCCTGTAGGCTCATCTGCCAGCACCAGACCCGGATCTGTCACCATGGCTCTGGCACAGGCTACCCGCTGTTTTTGTCCTCCCGACATCTCGTACGGATATTTTGACAACACAGACTCAATATCCAGTTTTTCTGCCATGGCATGAACCCGCTTTGTAATCTCTGCCGCCGGTACATTCTGAATGGACAGAGCCAGCGCGATATTTTCAAAGGCAGTCAGCGTATCCAGCAAGTTAAACTCCTGAAAAATAAATCCCAGTTTTTCTCTCCGGAACCGATTCAACTGGTTTCCTTTTAACCTTGTTATATCTTCTCCTTCCATGTAGATCTTGCCGGAAGAAACTTTGTCCAAGGTGGAGATGCAGTTTAGCAAAGTAGTTTTGCCGGAGCCGCTGGCTCCCATGATGGCGATAAACTCTCCCTTCTCTACCTCAAAAGAAATGGTATCTAAGGCTTTTGTCAGACTTGAACGGTTTCCATAATATTTTTCAATCTGCTCAATTTTTAATATGGTTTCCATAGGAATCCTTCCTCTCTTTCCTGAAATGATTGTTTCTGCTTATGTTGTACCATTTCTTTCCCTCTGTGTCCTGCGTTCAACCTTACCGGACCTTACACTTTTGTAAGGTCAAAATCACTCTGGTAAAATTCCAGTGTTACTTTCGTATATTCTCCCCGGGTGGACTCCAGCCGGATCTTGTGTCCCAGCCTGCCACACATTTTTTTCACGATGTAAAGCCCCATCCCCGTAGACCGGCGGTAGTTCCGCCCATTTTGCCCGGTAAATGACTTTTCAAAGGCCCTTGGCACATCCTGGGAGGGCATACCGATGCCGTTGTCATACACCTGCAGGATCACACGCTGTCCCTCTATGTGTGCATTGAGGCAGATTTTCTGCTCTTCCTTTTCCCGGTCGCAGTACTGGATGCTGTTGTTGATAAGCTGGTTCAGTATAAAGATCAGCCACTTCTCATCTGTAAGCACCTGTATGTCTCCCACCGACACTTCCAGCTGTATCCGGCTGCCCAGGAGTTCATCTTTGTTCTCCATGGCCACAGCCCGGATCAGATCCGACAGGGAGCAATGCCGGATGCGGTAATCCTTTTCCGTATTTTCACTGCGGACATAATAAAGAATCTGATCCAGATATCCCTGGATCCGGTGAATGGCACTGGTCATTTTCTGCCTTGCCGGGTCCTGTTTCTCTCCCTGATTGTGAATAGCCAGCCGCAGAGAGGCCACCGGCAGCTTGATCTCATGGATCCACAGTTCTACATATTCCTTGAATCCTTCCATGGCAAGACGGTACTCCTTGACACGACCGGTCATGGACCGGTCTGTCTCTTCCAGGACTTCATACAGGATCTGTCCCTCGTAAAAGTCCGGTTTTTCCATGGTTTCATGTACCAGATAGGCCTGATCCAGCTGGCAGGTGTTTTTGATCAGCCTGTTATAATATCCTCTTCTTTTAAAAAACTGAATCCACAGATCCACCACAAAAAAGCAGGCAGTCGTCCCCGTCACTACCCCGATCACCGGACCACTGACTAAAAGCACTCTCATAAACAATGCCTCCAGCACAAGAACAAAAAACAGTCCGGCCAGAGACCCGGCCCGGTCCTTAAAAAATAACGATGCCTTCATTCCTTATCTCCTTCCCGCAAAATATACCCCTGCCCCTTTCTCGTCTCGATCATGCCGTCACATCCCATTTCCTTTAATTTGCCCCGGAGGCGGCTGATGTTGACAGTCAGGGCATTATCGTTGATGTATTCTTCGTTGTTCCACAGTTCCGTCATCAGTTCATCCCGGGAAACGATGGTCTCCCGCCTGGACAAAAGGTATGCAAAAATAGTCATTTCGTTCTTGGTGAGAAGCATCTCCTTCTCCCCGTTGTGATACTTGATAACCCCTTTCTGTGGCAGTATCTCCATGCCGCCGCAGCTAAGCTGCCCTGACGATCCTTTCAGCCGCCGGAAGATAGCGTGGATCCTCAGAAGTAAAATAGTCGGATTGTAAGGTTTGACAATATAATCATCCGCCCCGTAACTCATAGACAAAACCTCATCTGCCTCCGACTCCCTGCTGGTCACCATAATCACCGGCACATCCGAGGACTCCCGCAGTTCTTTCAAAAGCATTTCCCCATTCTGAAAGGGAATGTTGATATCCAGCAGAACCAGATCCGGCTTGGCCTTTAAGATCTGCCGGCATCCGTTGTGAAAATCCGACAGGACCACGCCCTCATAACCGGCATGATCCAGCATCTCCTTTAATTCCCGGCAAATATCTTTATCATCTTCTACGATCATTATCTTTTTCATAGTTTTCTCCCCCTGAATATAAAAAAATAAGTTCTTCTATGCATTTTAACATAAAAGAACTTATTTTGATATTACATTTATGTAACCTAGGAGGCTGCTATATACTCCTCCAGCGTCCAGTTGTTTTTCTTCATTTTGGCCGCCGCTTTCTTTCCTACATACCGGAAATGCCAGGATTCATACTGGTAACCGGTTATTTTTTCCTTTCCCTTTGGATAGCGCAATACAAAACCATAACGGGTGCAGTTTTTGCGAAGCCAGATATTTTCTTTTGTCCGCCCCTGGGAAGCGTTTAACTGCAGGTTGTTCTTAGCCGTTATATCCACACACAATCCTGTCTCATGCTCGCTGTATCCCGGCGGTGCTACTGTGCGGAGGGCGTCTTTTTTTGCCTCATGAGCCGTCATGCCCAGCCGCTCGTTTTTCCGGATCTCCTCATCCAGGAGAGTCCCCTGCTTGGCATAGGTGCGGTAGCCGCTGACTACGGTAATGGAATATCCGGGATTCTGGCCTTCACAGTCAAACCACATATCTTTTAGAGCCTGATACATAGCCTTCGCCACCTGCTTACCGTTTTTTAACTGTACCAGAGATACGGTGTAATCATCCGGCAGACGGTTTTCTTTATTTACCAATGTATAGAGAGGATTTTTCGATTTCTTTTTTGTTTTTACTTTCTTACCGGTATTGGCAGTTTCCTGCCGGTCACTTTTTTTCTTCCGCCGCCCCTGTCGGCACAGCAGACGCCGTCTCTGCGCCCGCCGTCTTTTTTCCCTTTGCAAACATAATACCGCACATACTGATAAATACGGCTAAAACGATGACTACCAGGGCAACGCTGGTATGTTTTTTCTTTTCTTTCATCTGTTGTCAATACCTCCTTTTGGTTTATGAGGTTATTATAGACAGCAGATGCATCTAAATTTCATGCAAAAAGTATCTAAGTTGTATCATTTTATCATTGCGGTGGATGAATCGAACATCGTCACTTTTCCTTCATTCTCTATACTGTCATCAAAGAAGATTCCGCCAAAATTAAAGGAAAAAGCATTATAGGTAACGCCGTCCTTTCTTTCATAAAAATGAAGGTTCAAAGGGATGTTTACGGTTCCGGATTCAACGGTCTGATAGCCGCTTAACACCCCGTCAGAATAGTTCAGTTCTTCCCCGACCTTCTGGACACCATAATACTTGGCAAGTGCCGCACCGATCCGGTAAACCAGCAGTTTTCCGTCATCTTTATAAGAATATAATTTGGTAGACTTCTTCTCCTCATAATAAAAAATCTTCTCCTGCTCCAGGTCAAAGCCAATGAGGTAGCGGGTTCCTTTTTTCTTGTTCTTAAAGGAAAGGCACCACAGAGACAGGCCGTTGGTTCCGTTTTCATTGTCTCGTATGTTGTAATAACCGGCCTTGGAAAAATTCTTTTTCAACTGTTTTTCGGAAATAGAAAAATCCAGTCCTTTAATCTTGGCAAACTGGCTCAGCTGTTCTTCCAGTTTTTTCATAAAGGATTCGTCATACTTTAACAGCTGATCCAGGCTTTTGGTCTCAAACAGCTTTGTGCTTTCTGCGCCGGACGACAAAATTTTCAATGTATCCTCATAGGTTCTGACAGACCTGGGACTGCTTTGATCCGTCGTGTCATCCACCACTACCACGCCGGCATCTTTGCCCCCGCCGGCAATCCAGTCCGGCAGTTTCACAGCTGCGATGGCAGCCAGGGCAACCAGGCTGAGAAAAGCCAATGCTTTCAGTATCTTTTTCATGGCTCCTCCTTTCCCGGAAAATGCAGATATATGCAGGTTCCCTGTCCTTCTTTACTCTCTATCTTCCACTGTGCTCCGTGAAGGCGTAAAATTTCAGCGCATAACGACATTCCCAGTCCGGCGCCTCCCTCTTTGCGGGAACGGGACTTGTCCACCATATAAAACGGGGCAAAGATTTTGTCGATTTCCTCCGCCGGGATTCCCTTTCCTTCATCGGCTACTGCCACCTGATAACCGTCCTTCTCTTTTGTGCCCCGGACGGTTATTTCCTTACCCTCTCCGGAGGCCTTTCTGGCATTATCGATCAGGTTGCAAAGCAGGGAAATCAGCAGATCTTTTTCTCCTGTCACTGTAAACGGTTCCACCCAAAGCGTCAGTCTCTGCTGTTTTTTTGCCAGAACCGGTGCCATGATCTCTTTCGTCTCTTCTCCCACTTCTTCCATCTTTACCGGGCTTTTCGGCTTTTGTCCCTGCTGCAGCACAAACAAATCCAACAGTTTGTAAGAAAGGGATTCCAGTCTTTTTCCCTGGGAATAGATGTAATCCGCCGCTGTCATTTCCTCTTCCTTGGACAAAGCCATGGACCGAATCAGCTCCGCATAACCGATAATGGAAGTAAGGGGAGTTTTCAGTTCATGGGCGAATGCCGCCGTAAAGGCCTCCTGACTTTTGGCATGCTCTTCCAGTTCCTGCATTTTTTCCTGAAGACTGTCCGCCATCTGGTTAAAATCAGCTGACAACACCGCCACTTCATCTTTTCCCCTTACCAGGGCCCTCCGGTCCATGTCGCCGTCTGCAAACGCTCTGGCGGATAACGACAATCCCCGGATGCGGTAAGTAAGGAAATAAGACAGGATCAGGGACACGATCACACAGCAAAGAAGCACCACACATACGATATAATGATACATTCTCACCATATCCTGCCGCTGTGTATAGGCAGACCCAATGTTAGTCTGGGTCTCTACATAATATCCCTTAAAGTTGGCAGACAACATCATGTAACTGACTACTCGTAATGTGTTTTTACCATCTTTTTCCTCGATCTTATATACTTTGTGCTGCTTGTCCACTTTTTCGAGCAAAGTCACATCCTGTTTGTCTTTCATGGAAGAATAAACGATATTTTTATTTTCATCGTACAGACAGAACGCGCCGTTTTTATCATCCATGCCGTCTTTTAACGCCACAATGATTTCCCGCAGGGAATGATGGGTGGTAAAATAGTCCGCCAGCACGGAGTCTGCCGCACTGCGAAAGGTGGTGCGGTACAGTTCATTCCGGCTCATTCCCATCTGGATCTCCCGCTTCTTCGCCGCGTCGAAGGACGCCGAAATCATCCATGTTCCACAGAGACAGAAGGCGGCAGCGATGAGAATAAAGAAACTAAGAAATATTTTTGTATATAATTTCACGCTACACCTCCAGTCGGTATCCTACTTTGTACACCGCTTTGATGAACTTTCCCCAGTTCATCTTTTTGCGCAGTCTCTGGATGTGAAGGTCTACGGTGCGGCTGTCTCCCATGTAGTCATTCCCCCACACATTTTCGTAAATGGTTTCCCGGTAGAGGTCAATGTTTTTATTGCGCACCAAAAACAGCAACAGATCGAACTCCTTCATAGTCAGTTCAACCTGCCGCCCATTCTGCATAACGGTGCGGGATGGGATATTGATCACCGCATCCAGCACCCGGATCTCGTCTTCTGTTTTATGATAGCGGCGCAAAACCGTCTCCACCCTTGCCAGCAACTCGATCATTTCAAAAGGCTTGGTGATGTAGTCATCCGCTCCTGCCCGCAGTCCTTTTACCCGGTCATTCAGATCTCCCATAGCGGTGATAAAAATAACCGGCGTTTTATTTAATTTACTGTATTCCAACAATTCATAGCCATCGATCCCCGGCAACATAATGTCCAGCAAGATCAGATCAAACCGATCTTTTTCCATACAATCCGCCGCCTCATAACCATCAAATGCCTGTCTGCACTGATAGCCGGCCTTTTTCAAACTCATTTTGATCAGGTTGGAGATGGGTTCTTCGTCTTCTACGATCAATATCTCTGCCATATCATACCTCCCTGGCTTGATGAGTTTTATTATAAGAATTTTTGTATCTTTGTTGTATCATTTATCAGCCAATACCGCCCAGGGCAATCCCCAGTATCAACACCAGAAAGCACACCGGAACATACACATAGCGGCAGACCGGGTAGAACCATTTGGTAAGCAGCGTTTCCCGCCCTTTATTTACCTGGGTTTCTACATATTTTTTGCCACAGACATAGAAGAACATAATGCCTGCCAGTCCGGCACCCAACGGGCAGATGTAGATAGAAAGCACATCCATCCAGTCCGATACGATGCCCTGGATCAGAAGGGACACAACCAGACCAATCCCGGCGATGACACCGCAGGATGGCACTCGTTTTAATTTTAATTTTTCCTGTACCGTGGCGATCGGCGCCTCGTACAGATTGATTAAAGACGACATACCTGCAAACACAACGGCCACAAAGAAGATGATACAGATGATCCGTCCTCCGGGCATTCCTTTCATCAGGGCAGGCAGGAAAATAAACAGTAGTCCCGGACCTCCCTGATCTAATTTGGCTCCTGTGGTGGCCATAGCCGGTATGATCACCAGGGCAGCCAGCAAGGCAGCCAATGTATCAAATATAGCTACTCTGGCGGCTGACGCCGGGATATTTTCCTTGTCCGACAGGTACGATCCGTAGATCAGAGTACCGTTTCCTGCCACAGACAGGGAGAAAAATGCCTGTCCCAGGGCAAAAATCCATGTATCCGGTCTGGCCAGGGCCGCCGGATCAATACGAAAAATGTATTTATATCCTTCCACCGATCCCGGCTGAAATGCCACATAAACAGCCAGTCCCACAAATAAAAGGAAAAAGCCTGGCATCATCACTTTGTTGGCCCGTTCGATTCCTCCGCTGACACCTAACATCAGAATCAGCATACACAAAACAATGGCTCCGATCTGCCAGCCGTTATTTCCAAAGGCAGATGCCATAGAACCAAAACTGCCGGCAAACTCATCTACATCTGCCGGTGCCAGCGTGGCGCCGCTGATGGCTCCCCAGGCATACTTCACGATCCATCCCATAACAACGGTATAACCAATGGCCATAGCCAGGGATCCAAGAACCGGGATGGCTCCCAGCCACTCACCCAGGGCGCCTTTTCCCTTCTTTTTACATGCCAGTCCAAAGGCTCTGACAGGTCCTGACTTGGTAGCCCGTCCAAAACTCATTTCACCAATGACTCCGGTAAAACTGATCAATGCTACAAAAATAAAATACGGGATCAAAAAAGATCCACCGCCATACAAGGACACTCTGGTTGGAAACATCCAGATATTTCCCATTCCTACGGCCGATCCGATACATGCCAGCACAAATCCCCACTGACTTTTAAATGATTCTCTACTCTTCATTTGTCTTCTCCTCTATTTGATATTTTTTATTATACCGATATGAAAAATTGCTGTCAATCAATGGTTCATATTTTTTCCTTGTAACCCAGGGATTTTGCCAGTGCAGCAAAAATCTGTCTTGCCCGGTTCCTTTTCTGCTCTTCTGACAAATTCTCCCAGCATACCGTCTTCTCTCCTGTTTCCAGATGGTTATGAATAATTTCTTTCTTTGATTTCACGGCCGATCAACCTCTCTTTGCTATTCTGCTCTTTGACATTCTGCCAAACTTCATTTTTTTAACGCTCCTGCTTTTTATTCTATGTGCGGGATCTTGGGATTATCCAACATGAAAGACCTGCTTTCTTTCATAAAGTATAACAAATCCTTCCGGAAGTGTTTTTATGAATCCATCTCTTTCTACTGCCTTTGGCTACATCCGGGTATCCACCCATATGCAGGAAGAATTGTCGCCAGACGCCCAAAAACGAGAGATCCAGAACTGGGCGGACGCTCACAAGATACAGATCGTCCGCTGGTTCCAGGACACCGGTATCTCCGGAAAAAAAGCCAGCAACCGCGGTGATTTTCAGCAAATGATCTCTCTTGCCAAAGAAGCTGCCCACCCTGACTACATCCTCACATGGAAATTCAGTCGTTTTGCCAGAAATCAGGAAGAAAGCATTGTATACAAGTCCCTTTTAAGGAAAAATAACGTTCAGGTGGTCTCTGTCAGTGAGCCCCTTCCAGACGGACCTTTTTCCTCTCTGATCGAGCGCATCATAGAGTGGATGGATGAATATTATTCCATCCGTCTGTCTGGTGAAGTGCGCCGCGGCATGACAGAAAAAGCCCTGGCCGGCGGGTATCAGAGCCCGCCGCCTCTGGGGTATCAAAAACCACCCGGCACTTTAATCCCCCAAGTCTATGAACCGGAGGCCGCCATCTACCGCCAGATCAAAGAGTACGCCTTAGCCGGCCGTTCACCTACTTCCATTGCCAGACTTCTAAACAGTCAGGGGCTCCGTACCAAACGAGGACACGCCTTTGACAGCCGCAGTATCCGTTATATTTTGCAAAATCCTTTTTACGCCGGAAAAGTCCGCTGGACGCCGGGCGTTTCTTCCGGCGGTCAGCCCCAGGCATCTGCCATCCTATCCAGCGGTCAGCCCCTGGCCTCTGTCATCCTATCCGATGGCCGCCACACACCACTTTGCACTGCCGCAGAATGGAAGATGCTCTGCGCCCTCTTCCCGGCGAAAAACGACAACCGGCGACGCAGTACCTCTGTCTGCCCCCACTTTCTCTGCGGCGGACTGCTCCGCTGTCCTTACTGCGGTGCCTCCATGAGTTATGCCAAAGGACAGCAGTCCCACAGCGGCCGCTGTTATCCCTATTTTTGCTGCTGGCGTTACAGCAAGGGCCTTCACGAAAAGGGCGGCCACATTTCCGCCAACCGCTGTGAGAAAACTTTGATGGATTCTTTATGGGAACTGGCCTCTTTTCTTCCCGAAACCACTGTCTATGTTCCATCCGGGCGTACCGCATTTCCTCCCTTCCAAACTGAGATAAAACAGTTGGATGCCAGACTACGCCGGGCCAGGGAAGCCTATCTGGCCGGTGTTGATTCCCTGACAGAATATGAAAAACAAAAAAACAACCTTGAAAGGGAGCGTGAAACGCTGTTACAGCAGTCAAAATCATCCACTGAACCCGCTGCCGGCCCCCTCACTGCCAGACAGCTTCTGGAAAAACTGTCGTCCTCCGCTGATCCTTTATTTTTGCGGGATGTCCTGCGACAAATCCTGCACTACATGAAGTACGACAAAGAAACCGGCGAATTTCATTTTTATTACAAAGAGCCAACGAATATCCCCTGATATTTCCCATCACTTTCTGCTATTTGGTGGTCCGGATGGAGAACTGGGAGCCTCCCAGCGGTATCTGTCTCAACGATACTCCAACACCAACCGAAAAGTCTGCGGTGTATTGACCGACATAGGGGTATCGGTGCCGATAGCGACCATTTGATAGACATTCGTGTCAAATAGTGTGAGTTTTTGCAAAAAGTTCGTGTAGTTTAGTGTGATTTTTCCGCATTTCTTTGTTGATTTTTACATGAAACGCAATATAGTCATACGAAATCATTACAAATGTATTGATTTTGCAATAATCACCTGCTATACTTACAGTAATGATAATAAGCATGATGATTTGTATGAAAACAGGAGGTGTGTGAAAAATGGCTAACACTATTCAAGTAAGAGTAGATGCTGATTTGAAAGCGAAATCAGATGCATTATTTAAGGATTTGGGAACAGATACAACCTCAGCAATTCGTATGTTTTTGACACAAGCTGTAGCTGTAAACGGATTTCCCTTTGAAATAAAAAAAATACCTGCAAATCCATATAAGGGCTTAACAGAACAAGAGTTTTTAGGTAAGTTAGAGAAATCTCGTGAACATGCAGCAAATGGACTGTACCAAGATGCCACAGAAGTTTCAAATAATATGAGGGAAAAATATGGCTTATAAAGTTGTAATAACGGCAGACGCCAAAAATGATTTAGATCAATTTATCCATTATCTTATTTTGGATCAAAAAAATACACAAGCTGCAAGAAATGTTTTAAATGATTTTGATGCAACAATCGAAAGTTTATCTTATGTCGCTAATAGTTTAAAATTATGCGACAATCCAAGATTACGGCAATTAAAATACCACCGCATTAACTTTTTAAATCACAGGTATTTTATGCTATATCGCATTGTAGATGATGTAGTATTTGTCGATAACATTTTTCACGAGTTACAAGATTATGAAAATAAAATATACTAAACGCAAAAAAGTGGCGGGAACCACCACTTTTTAATTCCCCTCCCGATCCACAAACGCCGTTTCCAGTATCTCCGTCCGAAATCTCTCTCCGCTTCCGGTGGATCGGATCCTAAGCTGTATACCAAAGGGCAGTGATTTCAGCCATACCACAAGACGGTTACAGCCTCGTTCTTCTTCCCGGCACACAACGATCTTTTCCAGGATTTCACGATACAGCAGATCGTTTTCGTGACCAAAGCCAAGAATTTCATCCAATGATATTTCAAATTGTTCCCTTTTCTTTTGCCCCATACGGTAACATTCCTCGTTTTTCCTGCTCTGTACGATCAGGTGCTGCAAGTGTGCCAGTTCCTTATCATACCATTCTGTCTGTTTTCGCAGATCTTCTTTGGACAACATTCCATCCAACATGGCATCAAACGATTTTCGCTTCTTTTCCTCGATGGCCTCCATCTTTTGTCTGGCCTTAGCCGGATCCATTGTTTCTTCCGGGGCACTGCATATAGTTTGAATGTCCGTCAAAACCTCTTTTCGTATCTTTTCCTTGTCGTTACAAAGCAGATCAAGACAATATTTCACACAAGTAAACAACGCCCGTTCGTTGACACTGCGGTTTGAACAGCCAACTTTCTGTCCATCCAGCATCTTCGGTCCGCCATGACGAGATTTCTGATAGCACCACCATGCGCGGTAAGTCCCGGCCTGCAACGGTTTCGTCCGGCTGATAAAACGACAGCCACACTCACCGCAGCAAATTTTACCGCTGCACCAATAACGGTTACTGTGCCTGCTTTTTCGTTCCTCCGAGGGAGAATGCCGTCTCAACTCTTCTTGGGTCCGGTCCCAAAGATCTCTGTCGATGATCCCCTCATGATGATTTTTTATGTACACCTTCTCTTCCTGTCCACGATTGTACTTCTTTTTGTGCGTGAGATAATCCGGGGTGTATGTCTTTTTCTGACACAGATCACCTACATATTTTTCATTGCGGAGTGCCCGCAAAATCACGGTATTTGACCACTGTTTTATGTATTTAGGACGAAATCCTTCTTCCGAAAGTTCCCTTGCAATCACATGAGTTCCTTTCCCCTCATTGGTATATTTATGAAAAATTGCCTTTACCGCGGGAACCTCTTCCTCATTGACTGACAGCACACCATCTTTCACCGTATATCCAAGAAGATCTCTGCCAAACACCACTCCCTGCTCCATCCGCCTTTTCTGCCCCCATTTCACGCGCTCAGAAGTCTTCCGGCTCTCTTCTTGGGCAAGACTAGCCATAATGGTCAGGCGGAGTTCTCCATCTGCGTCACGAGTGTCAATGTTATCCATGGTAAATATCACACCTACGCCAGCCTCTTTTAATTTGCGGGTATAATACAGAGTATCTACAGTGTTTCTCGCAAATCGTGAAACTTCCTTTGTCAATATCAGGTTAAATTTCCCCTGCATGGCATCCTCGATCATCTGATTGAACCCGGCGCGCTTATTTGTCTGTGTGCCGCTGATGCCTTCATCGTAATAAACCTTATAAAACTGCATCCCACGCTGATTTCGGATAAATTCTTCAAAATATTCTTTCTGACTTTCCAGAGAGTTAATCTGATCATCTTGGTCTGTTGATACTCTTGCATATGCGGCAGTTATTATGTTCTGCTCCACAATCATCACCTCTATTCTGTTGTCTTTTTGCGTGTTATCAGATGCTCTTCATCAAACTATTTAATTGACTTTCTGACAACATATTTTGGTTGTATAGTTGCATATAAATTCCTCTTTTCAATACATCCTCAAATGAATGTCTTATTTTTAGTGGAATGACCGCTTTCCCATTTACAATCTTGTTTGCCTGTTTTTTCTCCATAATTATCCCTCCGGACACCGCTTGGTATATTATATGCGGCGTTGCTCTTTGCTTTCATCATAGCAAAGAAACGGAGAGAAAATTTAAACATTTATATGGATACATATCAGCCGGAATATGTCATTAAACTATCAAACAAAAAGTGGCGGTTTCCCGCCACTTTTTAATCATCCTCTGTTCTATTTAACCGCACATAATAGGTGCTTTTTCCGGAGCCTCCTCGCATCAATACACCTTCTTTTAATAGTTCCCAGGAGATACTTTATAAAAGGCTCCACATTCTCTCTTCCTTCATGCCATCCATTCCCCTTATTTGTCATACATCATTAAGGGTATTCATCTCCAGCCAGATCATACATAAAAAACTTACACCTTGTTATCAGACGGAAATTGGTGTAGCATAGATAGTAGTAACAAAGTAGGAAGCCCCCTATAAAAATGGTTCCGACGACCTGCCGCCGAGCAGAGCGAGGGGGCGTTATATATTACACAAGGAGAAAAACTATGAAAAAAATTTTAAGCCTATCCCTTATAACAATGTTGTTTTTATCGTGTGCCGCAACTATTTTCCCAAGTACAACAAAAGCGGCATCCAAGGCCCAGACAAAAAAGTGGCTGATATCAAAAACATGGTCCAACAAAGTGGATGACCCTCTAATGGAGTTCAGTTCCAAGTACACATTTAAGTTCAAGAAAAATGGTACGGTTGTCTTGAGGGGATACAGAAACAAGGACATTGGCACCTACAAAATGACAGGAAAGAACAAAGCCAAACTCACATTCAAGAAACTTTATATCAATACTCCCGGCGAGGGATGGGGACGCCTCAATGGAAAATACACAGCCACCATTACAATTAAGAACAAAAAGCGTTTTCGTGCCAAATTCAAGAATGCTACAGAAAGCAATGTAACCAATGGCTATTTCTACTAAGACTGCGAAAAAAGTGGCGGGAAACGCCACTTTTTTTATTGCCAATACAATCAAAATTCTATATACTCAACACATTGAGTATATAGAATAATATGGCCTTCGTCAAGATTACACACCCTGTAATTACGCATTTTGTGGCATATTTCTCAATTTTCTACATAAAAATAACAATATGCTCAATCTATTAAGCATACTCAAAGTGTTAAATATGTTATGGTCATGTTATAAAAAGGAGTGCACATGATTTTATGATTTCTTACAAACCGTTTTTTGAAACTTTGGCAAAAAAGAATATTTCTGAATATGAATTGATCTTTAAGCAGGGGATCTCGGCCAATACCATCCACCGCATCAAAAAGGGTGAGGCCATTACGACGAAAACACTGGATACACTGTGCTTTATTTTGGATTGTTCCGTTTCGGAGATTCTTGAACATGACAAAACCAAATGACAATTCGTTTTTTTAGATAAAAAAATCGTACCCTTCCTGTCTGCCTGCCAGCGCCTGCGAAACCGCCAGGACATAGTCCGGATTGTTTCCTTTTTGTTCGTTGCTATACATATTTTTTCCTCCTTTTACCTATATGACAAACGCCGTCAGTCAAAAGTTTTATAATTTTCAAATTTTTTCAAAAAGTTCCGATACGGCTGTCATGTCACGCTTATCTTTCGTAATCAGAGGAGTTTATGGCTCATCAGCCAACTACTTTTTATTTTCATTTACCCCAGAAAATCTTCCGGATTAAATTCTTTCAATGTCTGTTTCCGTTTCTTTGTCTCCGCCAGTTTTGCCAGTTTCGTGTGCTTCATAAACTTGTCCACATTGAACAAAACCATTACATCCGTTACAGCATAGCGGCTCCGCAGAGTCCCCACCGCTGTTTTGCCATAGCGGTAGTCAATCAGGATGATCCGGTCATAATCCTGGGTCAAAAATGGCACAAAACAGTTGGCGAAGGAATCTTTTACAAGCAAAAGCGTTTTCCCCGTGTGGGCACCGGTGGTTATATCGATCTGAAATGTATTGCCCGACAAAAACAAATCATACCGGTTAAACCCTTCCTCTGCTTTCTCCGGGAAATACAGGGTTTCCGCCTTTTTCTCACCTTCGTCCATGTTGACCTGCACCGAATCTTCGCCCTTGCTGTGGAACACTTCCACTTCATCTGCCGGCACCTTGACGTGGACCTTATTGTAGGTAGTTCCGTAAAAATCACGGTAAACCGTTTCACGGCGGTACGCCTCCAGTGGCTGAGCCTTGGCTCCCTTCTTCTGCATCCTCTCCTGATAAGCATAGAACGCCACCAGTGTGGTCCAGTGGTGGTCCGTGCGGTAGTAGATGTACTCATTCTGATGTGCTTCCATGGTCTGTTTCAGGTCAAAAACAAGATCCGGCGTGGACACTTTCTGCTTCAGTGTGTCCACTACCCACTGCCGGTCTTCCGTCTGGGCAAACGCCGGCAGCCTGTCCGGTATCGCCTGATCCTTAGACGGCACCATGAGACAGCTGACATGTTCCTTTCCATAGTCCTTTTCCATGTCATTTAAAAAAGACGACAGAATATTTATGTTTTCCTCCACTTGTTCTTTCTCTGTTTCTTCCGCTGTACTTTTTTCCAAAAGATACCCATCTCTGCCAAGGTATACGCCATTGATGTCCTTTTTCCCCATGACTGCCTCCATGGACACCGCCATGTCCACCCAGGAATCCCGTCCCGGGAACTGGTCACTGAGATAGTTCTCGTATTGCTTTTGATAGGTTCCTTTCAGAACTTTTTTATAAGAAAAAGCTGGTTTTTGCTGCAAAGTCCGGTTCTCCAGCTCCGAATAATCCCTCTTCTCATGGATGGAAACCGAAACCGCCCCGGCTGCAAGCAGCAGGACAAAAACCAAAATCATACATAGTTGCGCTTTTTTCATTGCCTCTCCTAAAATCGAAAATATAAAAATGGGTTGTAGGATGAATTCACAAGCATCGCCACACAGCCGATCAATACCCCTGTCACGAACAAAATCTGTCCCCAGTCACGGCGGCGGGTGTCAGGAGGCGTCAAATACCTGCCCCACAGTTTTTTCATCCAGGAAAAAGATCCGGCCACTGCCACCAGGATCAGCAGTCCGTTAGACAAGATCAGGTACGCACTCTGTCCATCTGCCCATTTCATGCTCCCCACATGGAACATGGCCTGAAAGAATCCGCCGGCATCTGCCATGTCCTGCCAGGAAAACAACGCCCAGCCGATCATGACTAATACCATAGTGTACAAATGGCAGAACCATCCGGGGATCTTTGACAGCACCGGTTTTAACAAAAATTTTTCCACAATGAGGATCACACCATAGTACAGTCCCCACAGCACAAAATTCATGTACGCGCCGTGCCACAATCCCGTCAAGAACCACACAACGGCCAGGTTAAAGATCTGTCGTCCCACGCCCCGGCGGTTTCCGCCCAGAGGAATGTACACATACTCCCGGAACCAGGTTCCCAGAGAAATATGCCACCGCCTCCAAAATTCGGTAATACTTTTTGATTCATAAGGATATTGGAAGTTCTCCGGAAATTCAAAGCCAAACATAGCCCCCAAGCCAATGGCCATATCCGAATAGCCGGAAAAATCAAAGTAGATCTGGAGAGTAAATGCCAGCACACCAAGCCACGCTGTAGCCGTCGTCAGATTTCCGCTTTCCATGGCAGCAATCTCCTGCCATAAGGCACCGATCTGATTTGCAATCAGCACTTTTTTCCCGAGACCAATGGCAAACCGGAGGATTCCCCGACAGAACAGGGAAAGAGTCTCTTTTCTCTCATCCAGCTGTTCCGCTACATCTTTGTAACGGATGATCGGTCCTGCGATCAGCTGTGGGAACAAAGACACATAGGCTCCAAAGGTAATGAGATTTTTCTGCATTTTGGCATCGCCCCGGTACACATCAATGGTGTAAGACATGGTCTGAAAGGTATAAAAAGAAATTCCGATGGGTAACGGCAGATTCAGTTTAGCCACAGGCAAACCGGTCAGGCTGTGAAAAATACCAAGAAAAAAATCTCCGTATTTAAAAAATCCAAGCAGGGCCAGATTGATCACGGCCGAACAGCAGACCGCCGCCATGGCTCTCTTTTTTCTGCCCTTTTCCTTCCAGTATGCCACGGCCCTTCCTGCCGTATAATCCACCAGGGATGAGAACAGGATCAGCACCACATACACCGGTTCTCCCCAGGCATAAAAGAACAGACTAGCCACAAAAAGCACCAGATTCCGTCCTTTCTTCGGCATTACATAATAGATGAGCAATACCACCGGCAAAAAACGGAAAAGAAACAGCAAACTACTAAAAACCATACAGCCGGCTCCTTACAGTTTCTTCCGGATCGCAGCCTGTCCCTTTTGATTTACTTTCTTCTTAGGAGACATTGCGATATACCAGACACAAGTTCCCTTCCGTCCATACACTGCATTTTGGAAAACTTTTCTCTCCGTCTTGGAATAATCTGTGAGATAATCGCTCTTACAGTTGCTTTTTTTATAATTTTTCAACACCTTCAAAAGGCTCTTTGCCTGTGCTGCCGTCTTGGTCTGGATCACACACAGACTGTATACTTCTTTTGTATCACAAAGGTACTGGATAGTCTTTACTTTCTTTCTGGCAGAAGCAGATAACGCACCAAAATCCATAGCACTGGTGGATGTATACTTCAACTTGCTGCTGCCTCCGGTTGCCTTCAGGGATGCGACACACAATGTCTTACAGTCCGCCCCTGTTTTTGCCTGTACCGGCACCTGCACCATACAGCCCAGGATCAGTGCCAGCACCATCATCATGCAAAGACTTTTCTTGTTTATATGTTTCA
>JAXDTV010000117.1:0-4024 GCA_034089785.1 Eubacterium sp. | reverse complement strand
CACTTCCGGCATAAAACTGTTTCTGCGTCTCTTCCGGGATCCGTCCACATTCAACAAAATACAGCACATCCGGTGAAAGAACCGGACTGGAATCCTCGGATGGATCCGGTGAATCCAATGCCGACAGGTGGTCGGCCACATGTCCCGTTTCGACACAGGTTTTCTGATAGTATGTATAAGACTCTGTCAGCAGTTTCTTCATAGCCAGAGTCTGCTTTTTCAGTTCGGCAAAAATACCACTGATCTCCTTGAAATAGAGATTGGTGGATGTAACAAGAAGTCCACGGTACTGTGAATTGGAATCCAGCAGGGAATATACATCTTCCATCGTCTGGATAGGCAGGGCAAACAAAGTGGTCTCTTCGGTTGTTGTGTACTGAAAAGAATGAACACCATGGCCGGCATCTACCATACCCAAAAAGTTGCCGGCACCTGCCGTCATGCGTACGCCGTTTCCTGTAATTTCTACATGACCGCGAATGATAAGGGCTACCATCGTAACTGGTTCGCCCTTATGAAAAATACTTACCTGGGCATCCAGTGTGTTGCTGCCCATAGTAATTTCAATTTCTGTCATAATAAAACCCCGATTCTTAATTAATATATACTCTTATTATACTTGTATTTGGGAAATACTGCAACCACAATCAGGGCATCATTTGCCAATCAAAAATCCAAGGTGGAGTCTTGTCAGGATAAAATAGATCAAGGTGCATATAACCATGGCAAGGATGAAAGTGGCAGGGGCGTAGATCCAGCCTGAGATAGAAAATTTCCACAGAAGCCAATGAGCGGCCACCATTCCTATATCCTGATGAAAAGCAAAAAAGGGAAAGGTGTTTTGTCCCAGAAATGTCAGGATCTTGCAGGAAAAACAGGAACATAGAAGAATCACAAACAGACTGCCGGTAATGGCAGCTGCAGTGGTAAGGGGAATACATCCATAATGACAACGGAACATTTCCAGAGTATCAAATCCCAGCAGTATATTGATTCCTGTAAAGGAAAGAGAAGAAAGTAAAAGACAAAAGAGCCAGGCTGTTTTATGTCTGGCTGCCGTAAGCCGGGAAAGGAGACCCTTTTCCTTCAAGGCATATCCCACTGACAGATAAAGCAAGACTATGAATGCTGTGTCCAGATTCCAGTACAAAGAAATTCCGGTAATATTATCAAAAAGCATAAAAACAACACTGATACTGACGCACAGGAATACAAGAAGCTTCAGGTTTTTTTCACAGAAACGGCATACAAACCAGAATAAGATCTCAGCTAACAGCAGAGCGGCTAAAAACCACAAAGTGGAGTAGCGTTTCTGGACCACAAATTTAAGAAGAAGTTCACCGGTGCTTGCCAGATCTCCTTTTGAATAAACAAAATGGAAGGCAGCAAGAAACAGGCTGCAGCCTGCGTAGGGAATCAGATAGTTCCTTAATTTTTTTTTCAGAAAAACCCAGAAATCGGGAATATAATGAAAAAAATAACCGGAAATAAGAAAAAATAAAGGCAGGTGGAACGAGTATAACAAGGTGCCGAAAACTGTATTTTTATAGACATGACCGAGAATTACGGCTAAAATGCCAATACCTTTGGCAAGGTCCATATAATCAAGGCGTGATTGTTTCATAAAAATCCCTTCTATCTTATTTTTTCTATCCTCAACTTATTGTAGTGCAAAATAGATCAAATAACAATACACAATGTCGGAAACTGTTATTTTTTTGTGAAATGTGGCTTACTTATTGATAAGGAGTTTTTTTTGTGATAAAATAAACGAGTATTTTTTATGAATAAACACTTGGAGGCAAACTATGAATCGTGCAAAAAAAATCATGAATGATAAGCAGAAACAAAAACCACGCCGTACCTCAGGGGGAGGAAGCGGACTGGAAATGAAATTTAAGGTGCTTTTAGTCCTGGGATTGGTTCTGGCACTGGGATTTAGTTCGGTTGTGTGCTACATCGAGTTCAGACCGAGACCGGTACTTGTAATCACAAGTAAAGATGCCAATGGAGCAGAGGTAAAAGACACCGTAACATATAAAGAAGCAATGTATGATATTTATACCGTTGAAACGCAGTACAACAGCATGAACAGTCTGTATCAGCAGTATTATGGAAGTTCATACTGGGAGGCTACCAATGTAGACAGCAAGGGAAGAACCGGCGCACAGGCTGCCAAGAAGGAAGTCATGGATACTTTGAAGCAGCGGGAGATCTTGTGTCTGGAAGCTGAGAAAAATGGTGTGGCACTGACCGCAGCAGAGAAAAAGACGGCTGATGAAACGGTTACATCTACACTGAAAAATATGTCCGATGCCCAGAAGAAGATGGCAGGCCTTTCTGAAAAAGAAATCCGCCGTGCAGCTTACCGTCAGGCACTGGCTGACAAATATAAAAACCAGGTGATTGACAGCATCGGAATCAACGAAGAGGCGATCAAGGCAGGTGTAAGCAAGAAAGATTACCGCCAGTACACTTTGCAGTATTATACAGTGGCAAAGACAAAGACAGAAGATAACAAGACGGTAAATCTGGATGCAAAGACACTGGCTGCCAACAAAAAAGCAATCCAGGAAGTATGCCAGAAGGCGAAGACAGCGAAAGATTTTACAAAGAATATCATTACAGATTCAAATAATGACAACACAGATGATAAGACAGGCGTTTCTTATTCCACAGAGAACCTGATCGAGACAGATACAAACTTTGCGGATGAAGCAGCCCGCAAGAAGATCAAAGCAATGAAAAACAATCAGGTTTCAGATGTGATCGAGACAAGCGATGCTTATTATGTTATCAAGATGGTAAACAACAATGACTCAGCAGCTTATGATTCACAGTGTGAGCAAGCTGTAAGCAGTGAAAAAGAGTCACAGTTTGAAACAAAATACAAAAGTGATATCAAGCCAAATTATACGACAGAAGTTCAGAGTTTCTGGAAAGGCCGTGTAACACTTGGTGGAATTACAACAGCAGCAAACTAACAGAAGTCAGATTGGAGGAAATCATGGCAACAGTAAAGAGGATTTATGTTGAAAAAAAAGAGCCTTACGCAGTACGCGCAGGAGAGTTGAAACAGGAGATCAAAAAGTATCTGGATATTAAGACACTGGAAGAAGTCCGGGTATTGGTTCGGTACGATGTAGAGGCATTATCAGAAGATGTTTATAAGAAAGCTTTGGTAACTGTATTTTCCGAGCCACCGGTAGACAATGTATACGAAGGATCTTTCGACAAAGATGAAAAAGACCGAGTATTTTCCGTAGAGTATCTTCCGGGACAGTTTGATCAGAGAGCGGATTCTGCAGAGCAGTGTGTGAAACTTCTTAACGAGAAGGAAGAGCCTATTATTCGTTCTGCTACCACATATGTTTTGTCAGGTGACATTTCAGAGGAAGATTTTGAGCGGATCAAAGCATATTGTATCAACCCGGTAGATTCCAGAGAGACAGACGAGACCGTACCGGAGACTCTTGTCCAGAAATTTGATGAGCCGGCAGATGTAAAGATTTTTGATGGTTTTAAGGATATGCCGGAGACAGAACTGAAAGCATTATATGATTCTCTGGGACTGGCAATGACATTCAAAGATTTTCTCCATATCCAGAACTATTTCCATGGAGAAGAAAAAAGAGATCCTTCTATGACAGAGATCCGCGTGCTGGATACATATTGGTCTGACCACTGCCGTCATACCACATTCCAGACAGAACTGAAAAATATCTCTTTTGAAGATGGCGATTATAAAAAGCCAATCGAGGATACTTATAAGGCTTATAAAAAGACACATGATGAAATGTATAAGGGCAGAGATGACAAGTTTGTCTGCCTGATGGACATTGCCCTTCTTGCCATGAAGAAACTGAGAGAAGAGGGTAAGCTGGACGATATGGAAGTGTCCGATGAGATCAATGCATGTTCTATCGTAGTGCCGGTTGAGATCGACCATGGCAATGGTCCGGAGACAGAAGAATGGCTTGTGTTCTTTAAGAATGAGACACACAACCATCCAACAGAGATCGAG
>JAXDTV010000034.1:0-22463 GCA_034089785.1 Eubacterium sp. | reverse complement strand
TCCAGTGTCAGTCCTTTTGGAATAAAGGCACCAAAACTCTGACCGCCGCTTCCGATACACTCTACGGTAAAGGTATCATCCGCAACATGATCTCCCAGTTTTCTTGTAATCTCGGATCCCAGGATGGTTCCCAGCGCACGGTCAATATTGGTTACTTTGGCAGCGATTTTTGTCTTTTCGCCGGTTTCCAGAGCATTTTTAAATTTCTTCAGGAAGATCTTTTCGTCAATGGTTTTTTCCAGTTCAAAATTGTAAGCATCTTTTGGATTGAAAATGCGTTTTTTCTCGTGGATAAACGGATTGTCGATGATTGGTGACAGATCCAGGCGTTTGGTACGCTCATCTTCTGCCAAATCATCTCTTACTTTCAGGAAATCACTGCGTCCAATGAGTTCGTTCAAAGTGCGGACACCTAATTTTGCCATATATTCACGAACTTCTTCAGCGATGAAACGCATAAAGTTTTCTACATATTCCGGTTTGCCGGCAAAACGCTTTCTGAGTTCAGGGTTCTGTGTGGCTACACCTACCGGACAAGTATCCAGATTACATACACGCATCATAACGCATCCCATTGTTACCAGTGGTGCCGTAGCAAATCCGTACTCTTCCGCACCTAACATAGCCGCTACGATCACATCCCGGCCGGTCATTAATTTACCATCGGTTTCAATTACAACTTTGGAACGGAGTCCATTCATCAAAAGTGTCTGATGCGTCTCTGCCAGTCCAAGCTCCCATGGAAGACCTGCATTATGAATGGAACTTGCCGGTGCGGCACCGGTACCTCCATCATAACCGGAAATCAGGATAACACCGGCACCTGCTTTGGCAACACCGGCTGCTACGGTTCCTACGCCTGCTTCCGATACCAGTTTCACAGAAATGCGGGCCTGTGTATTGGCTTTCTTCAGATCGTAGATCAACTGAGCCAGATCCTCGATGGAATAAATATCATGATGAGGTGGTGGTGAGATCAGGGACACACCCGGTGTGGAAAGTCTGGTTTTAGCAATCCAAGGATATACTTTTCCACCCGGCAGGTGGCCGCCTTCACCCGGTTTTGCACCCTGAGCCATTTTGATCTGGATTTCTTTGGCACTGACAAGATAATGGCTTGTTACACCAAATCGTCCGGATGCTACCTGTTTAATGGCTGAACAGCGGTTTAAACCATCTTTTCCTACGGTAAGTCTCTCTAAACTTTCACCGCCCTCACCACTGTTGGATTTACCATGGAGATGATTCATGGCAATAGCCAGTGTCTCATGTGCTTCCTGTGAAATAGAACCATAGGACATAGCACCTGTTTTGAAGCGTTGTACAATGCTGTCTACGCTTTCAACCTGGGACAGAGGAATTCCTTTTTTCGGGAACTTGAATCCTAAAAGGCTTCGCAGGTTCATGAAACGGTCTTCATTGTCGATCTCTGCAGAATACTGCTTAAACATCTTGTAATCGCCCAGTCTGGTTGCCTGCTGGAGAAGGTGGATGGTACTTGGATTATACAAATGCTCTTCTTTTCCGCTGCGGGCTTTGTGAGTACCAATGCTGTCCAAAGTTGTATCTACTTCCAGTTCCAACGGATCAAAGGCCTGTGTGTGAAGGTCCTCTACCTGTTTCTGGATATCGTCTAAAGTAATGCCGCCAATGCGGGATACGGTATCCGTAAAGTAGTTATTTGTTACTTCCTGGGAAATGCCAATGGCTTCAAAAATCTTGGATCCCTGATAAGACTGGATCGTTGAAATACCCATTTTGGAAGCAATCTTAACAATTCCATGCAATACAGCGTCGTTGTAATCATCTACGGCTGCGTAGTAATCTTTGTCCAAAAGTCCGGCATCGATCAGGCGTTTAATAGAATCCAGTGCCAGATATGGGTTGACGGCACAGGCGCCGTAACCTAACAGAGTGGCAAAATGATGCACTTCTCTTGGTTCAGCACTTTCCAGGATCATAGCCACGCGGGTTCTCTTTTTGGTTCTGACAAGATGCTGCTGCATAGCAGAGACAGCTAACAGAGATGGGATCGCTACATGGTTTTCGTCTACTCCACGGTCTGACAGGATCAGTACATTCACACCGTCTTTGTAGGCTCTGTCTGCTTCTAAGAACAAACGATCAATGGCTTTTTTCAAAGAGGTATTTTTGTAATAAGTGATCGGGATCACACCTACTTTGAAGCCAGGTATATTCATGTTTTTAATCTTCAAAAGGTCTGTATCTGTCAGGATCGGGTTTTTAATCCTCAGAACACGGCAGTTTTCAGGCTCTTCATGAAGAAGGTTTCCATCCTCACCAATATATGTGCTGGTGCTTGTTACCACTTCCTCACGGATGGCGTCGATTGGCGGGTTGGTTACCTGGGCAAAACGCTGGCGGAAGTAGTTAAACAGTGGCTGCGGCTCTTTGCTGAGCATTGGCAGCGGTGTATCATGTCCCATAGCGGCGATCGGCTCGGAACCGTTCTTCGCCATTGGCAAGATGGAATTTTTCACTTCTTCGTAAGTATATCCGAAGGCTTTCTGCAGTCTTCTGCGCTCTTCATCGGTGTATTCTTCTACTCGTTTATTCGGAATATGCAGATCCTTCAATTCTACCAGATAGCTGTCTAACCATTCGCCATATGGCTTTCTGGATGCATATTTTTCTTTTAATTCATCATCATCTACCAGTTCTCCCTTTACGGTATCCACAAGCAGCATTTTGCCTGGACGGAGACGGTCTTTTTTGATCACATGTTCCTCGCTGATCGGCATAACACCTACTTCGGAAGAAAGGATAAGCTGGTCATCATCCGTAATGTAATAACGGGATGGGCGGAGGCCGTTACGGTCTAAGACAGCACCTACTAAATCTCCGTCGGTAAACAAAATGGATGCCGGGCCATCCCATGGCTCCATCATGGTTGCGTAATACTGGTAAAAATCTTTTTTGGTCTGGCTGATATAACGGTTGTTGGCCCATGGCTCCGGAATGGTGATCATGACTGCCAGCGGAAGATCCATACCGCTCATAACAAGAAATTCCAGTGTGTTATCCAGCATAGCGGAATCGGATCCGTTTACATTGACAACCGGAAGCACTTTATGAAGTTCTCCTTTTAACTGTTCTGACTCCATGGTTTCCTCCCGGGCCAGCATCTTGTCGGCGTTGCCAAGGATCGTGTTGATTTCACCGTTGTGTACGATAAAACGGTTTGGATGAGCACGCTGCCAGCTAGGCTGTGTATTGGTTGAAAAACGGCTGTGCACGATCGCAATGGCCGATTCATAATCTTCATCCTGAAGGTCATCAAAGAACAGACCAAGCTGTGCTACCAGAAACATTCCCTTGTAAACAATGGTACGGGATGAAAGAGATACAACATAGGTATTCTCGTTAGACTGCTCAAAAACTCGTCTGGCAATATATAATTTCCGGTCAAAGTCCAGTCCCTTTTCTACATTCTTTGGTTTCTTTACGAAGCACTGCATGATGCATGGCATACACTCAACGGCTCTTTTACCGAGGATATCCGGTGCAATCGGAACTTCTCTCCATCCAAGGAATTCAAGTCCCTCTTTATCCAGGATCGTCTCAAACATTTTCTTTGCCTGGTTGCGCATCAGCTCATCCTGTGGGAAAAAGAACATTCCTACTCCATATTCTCTTTCGTCTCCCAATTCGATTCCCATCTGGCCGGATACTTTCTTAAAGAATTTATGAGAGATCTGTAAGAGGATACCAACACCATCTCCTGTTTTTCCCTCGCCATCTTTACCGGCACGGTGCTCCAGGTTTGCTACGATCTCCAATGCGTGTTTTACGGTTTCATGACTTTTTTTGCCTTTGATATTTACTACGGCACCAATTCCGCAATTATCATGTTCAAAACTTGGATGATAAAGGCCGATCGGCTTTCTGTTACATTCTTCTACATATTGACTCATGAATAATCCTCCTTACAGTTTGGTCATTTGTTTGACTTATTAAATAGTCACATTTTATTTAGCAACTATAAAAACCTTATGACTACTAAAGGCGTCAAACGGATGTAAAATTACATCTGTTTGACGCCTTTGTCTTTCTCATTATATAACAGGCACCGTAAAAAGGCAAGTATTTATTTTTTATTCTTCATTTTCCCCTTCTGCTTCCAGTTCTTCCATGACTTCCCGTTCAGCCTCTTCTTTGAAATCTTCAATGGTTTCCTGGTTCAGGATCGGCAGATCATCCAGAGATTCAATGCCAAAGTAACGGAGAAATTCTTCTGTGGTTGCAAAGGTAATGGGACGACCGGGAGCGTCTAATCTTCCTGCTTCGCAGATCAGACCGTACTCTACCAGTTTATTCACTGCATGGGAACAGGAAACGCCGCGGATCTTTTCAATCTCCAGACGGGTGATGGGCTGCTTGTAGGCAATAATAGACAGTGTCTCCAGCAGCACATCGGTCAGGACATGTTTTTTCGGAGTGTGGGCGATCTTCACCAGATAATCATACATTTCCGGCTTGGTACACATCTGAAATGCTCCGTCCAGTTCGATAATATGTATACCACGGTCTTCTTCATCGTACCGTGTCATCATGCTCCGTACAATCTTTCGTACCGTTTCTTCGTCATGTTCTAATGCAGCAGCCAGCCGCTCTACTTCTACGGATTCTCCCATGGTAAAAAGGATTGCCTCTACAATGGCTTCTAACTGCTTAATGTTCATGCTGTAATTCCTCCTTTTTCTGCGGCTTATACTCAATTTCTATATCCCCGAACAATTCCCTCTGGGAAATGGAAAGGATCCCGGTCTTCATTAATTCCAGAACGCTCATAAAAGAAACAATGATATAACTTTTTCCATGGCCTGCACTGTGTTCCAGCAAACTGCGGAAACTAAAGCGCTTGTGCCTCATGGCATATTCTTCTACCAGGATCATCTGATCTTCTATATTTACTTCATCTTTTTCAATCTTTCCAAATTTGCTGCGGATGGGATCGATCTTGTCCACCTGTTTCTGCATGACAGAATCAAAGACAGACTGAAGTTTGGACAGGGTCAGATCACTCAGCAGATCATCCAGATCAATATCCTCTTTGTAGTTTTTGATTGCTTCCGGGACTGTAGGCGGTTTATAAAACGAACGCCCGGCATCGTACTGCCTGTCTTTTAACTCAAAGGAAGCGTATTTGTACATCTTGTATTCAAGAAGGCGTTCCACCAGTTCCTGTCTCGGATCTTCCGGTTCCTCTTCCTCCGTCTCTTCCACGGGAAGGAGCATTTTAGATTTGATCCGTACAAGAGTAGCAGCCATAACTAAAAATTCGCTCATCAGATCCATATCCGTTGTATCCATCTGATTCATATAATCCAGATACTGCTGGGTAATGGTCACGATGGGAATGTCATAAATATCCACCTTATTTTTTTCTATAAGATGGAGAAGCAGATCCAGGGGACCTTCAAACACTTCCAGTTTGACCTGCAATTCCATACAATACACCTCCTGTCACAATGTTTCTATTTTAACTAGTTTGAGCTTTTTGTGCAAGTGAAATTTATAACGGATAACTCCGGCGTGTTAAAAAAACGGAACTTCAAATGATGGAGCCCCAGGCCTCTGCTGATGATGTGAAAAGCTCCTTCTTCTTTGAAAAGTCCCTGATCATAGCGAGGAAACAGGCGCAGGCTGGGAGATAAAACACCGCCGAGGCACGGCAGGATCATAATACCGCCATGAAGGTGTCCGCTGCAGGTAACATCCGCTCCCCATTGACGATACAAAGGGATATATTCCGGATTGTGAGCCAGTAAAAGCTGACAGCCCTTTTTTGTATTCAAACCAACCAGTTTATCCATGGTTTCTTTTGTAAAGGTCCTCTTCTGCCAGCATTTGTGATAATAATATTCCGGCAGATCCAGACCGGTAACCGTAAGATCATAGTCCGGCAGATAGATCGATTCATTTTCCAGATACGTAATGCCAAGACTTTTTAAAAAGGTTTTGTATCCTTCATAATCCGGCATGCGGATCTCGTGGTTTCCCGGGCTGTAATAAATGGGATAGTGTTTACTGACAGCCGCTAAAAATTCTTTTGTAACAGACAGATTCTTAGCATTTTTAACAACCATATCCCCTGCCACTAAAATCAGATCCGGGGACTCTTTATCGATCATCCGGATCAGTTTTTCATTCTTTTTTCCAAAGGATGCACTGTGCAGATCCGCCAATAACACTGCCTTAAAAGGCTTTGAAACGGCAGAGGACTCCACCGTATAGGTTTCTTTCTTCAGAAAAAAATTCATGCTGTAGCCATACAGCAGCCACAGAAAGAGAAACACGGCTATGGCACCTGTAATGATCCATATCATATTTTTGTCTCCTTAAAAAAAGAGACGGACTCTCGTCCGCCTCTGGTACGGCTTTTTCTTACATCTGGGCAATATATGCATCATGTCCAAGTTCTGCCAGTTTGGCATCCTTTTTCAATACGCCCTCTTTCATGGTTACTTTGTAATCTTTCAATTTCTTTCTGAGGTCTTTGTCGGATACAGAAAGAATCTTAGCTGCCAGAATTGCCGCATTGGCAGCTCCATCAATGGCAACGGTAGCAACCGGAATACCAGATGGCATCTGTACGATGGAATAAAGGCTGTCAACACCGCCCAGACTCTTTGTATGGATCGGAATACCGATTACCGGCAGATCATATAATGCAGCACACATTCCCGGCAGATGGGCAGCACCGCCTGCACCGGCAATGATCACTTCTACGCCCCGCTCTTCTGCCTTTGTAGCATACTCAACAAAGGTGTCCGGCATACGATGTGCCGAAATGATCTTCATCTCATATTCAATACCAAATTTTTCCAGCATATCTGCTGCTTTTTTCATTACAGGAAGATCTGAATCGCTTCCCATCAAGATTCCTACTTTTGCCATGATAAGCCTCCTACATTTAATCTAAAAGTTCATTCAGTGCCGTTGTGCCCTCCAGGACAAAACGACCATCCTGTATTAGTTTAATCGTTTTTCCATCATTTGTAAATACCTCAATATCACCTAATTCATCATATGGGATCGTAATATCGGTATGACAGTTAAAATATGCCTTAGCCGGATCCGTGGTACGCAGGGCGGAACACTCATTTTCCTTGGCAATGATCTCTTTTCCATCCGGATTGTGTAAAACCACATCTTCACTCATGGAATAACAGGTGTCTCCTACGGCAAAATGAGGGCCTGTTTTTTCCGCGATCAAAATCGGAAGTTTGGCCTCAATGTCGTATTTGCGGCCCATCTGATAGGCGGTTGTATTGGTTCCGATGGCAAACTCGCCCATCGGCAGGGTATCCCGGTTAAACAAGACATTTTCTCTGATGAACTGTTTGTTTTTCTCTTCTGAATCATAGTTTTTACAAGTATATTCCTGGATCATTCCATCTTTAAAAGTCAGACAAAGATCTTCGTAACGGAGTCCGTTCAGGTATACATGGGTTACATGCAATGTACCGTTTGTTCCCTGCAGAACCGGAGAAGTAAATACTTCTCCCACCGGAATATTCACATCGGCCAGACAGTTTTCAAAGTTTGTTTCCTTTTGCGGATCCTTCAGTGTATGAAGGTGGATACGGATATCGGTCCGGTTATTTCCCCGTCCGGTTACATGGACAGATTCACCTTGATCCAGAGCATCGATCAGATGCTGCTGAATCTGACGGTACTGATCCATATCCAAGGTGTTGACCCGTACGGTTTCACGGAAAATATCTTCAAAGTCATCTCCGATATCCGGGATCGGGAAAGCAATAATGGTAAAACTGTATGAATCCTGTGGGATAAAACGGTTTAAAAGCAGAGAATAATCTCTCTTATATTCCACAGATAACTCCTGCTGTTCTTTTGTGTAAGCAGGATTTTCCGCCTTGCTTTCCGGCTTAAAGAGTGTTTCACCAAACACTTCGATCACAGCCGGTCCGGCGTAGGCAGAGGCCTCTTTACTGTATTTTTTCAATGCATTTTCTGCATAGTGAAGCCGGTTGGCAAGCAGCGCCTTGTTCATATACAGCGCATCATCAAACCGATGGTCGTACTGGTACTGACGGTTCGGGGAAGTGCTGTAAACACCGGTGGCATTTGTATTTGTATGGCGGGAAAATACCGGTTCTAATCCCATAGCACGAAATTGTTTTACCGCCTGGCGCACCAGTGGTTCAAAGCCGATGTGATAGCGGATCTGGACTGTTTTTTTCTGGGATAGATCAATGCCTGCTATCTCAAAGCCCTTTTTATATCCTTCTGTGTAAGTGGATGCAATTTCAGCCAGTTTTTCTTCGCCTAAAGACATAAGAAAAGTGGCTGTTTTTTCTTCTGTTTCCGTAATATATTCTCCATATTCATACAGATAATCCAGATTTTTATGGTCTCTGTCCATGATCAGTTCCATCAGGTAACTGCTTTTTTCAGGAAGAAGCATCTGCTCAATGGATTCCTCCATTCGTTCTTCATCATAATCATGGATATGGTAATAAAAAGTCTCTTTTAAACTGCGCTCAGAAACTTCTTCCTCTTCCGACAGTATGCCGTATAACTGCAAAAACAGTTCTGCCTGCCAGATCATACGGTGAAGTTTTCCCTCGTAAGCTGCTGTAATGGCATTACGGAAATTCACATAATACAGACACAGGTAAGCACCTGTTTTTTTGCCAAATACCTGTTCCATATAAGACGGATCTGCCATGGAAGAAGCATACTGCTCTCCTTTTATATCCTGATAAAAAAGTTTATTCCATTTTCGGAGATTCTGTGGCGTGTGAGGTTCGCTAAGCACCTGTTTTACGCCATTAAAAAGGGTCTGGCATACTTTGATATAGTCCCCATAGATTCCCATGGTCTCCGGGGTGATCTCTCCAATGCGTTCCATTGCCAGTTCCCAGCGTTCCTGTAAAATATCCAATCTTTTTCCCTCTCATTCCATTTGATAAAAAAACAGCCCAAAAGGACTGTCTTATTTAGATTATGAGTAACACGATAAGCCGAGTTCTGTCGTTGGATGAACATCTATCTAATCCTGCCGTTGCCGGCAGTCTCTAGCGACCTACCCGAAAGCACGACGGGCCGCCGTATCGCTCTCTATTCGGTCTTGCTTCGGATGGGGTTTACATCTGCCCTTTCTGTTACCAGAAAGGCGGTGAGCTCTTACCTCGCCATTCCACCCTTACCACAGGAAGATCCTGTGGCGGTTTATTTCTGTTGCACTAGCCTGGGAGTCACCTCCACCGGACGTTATCCGGCATCCTGCCCTGTGAAGCTCGGACTTTCCTCACCTGTTCCCTTTCGTCTGAACAGCCGCGTTCACCTGTGCTACTCATATACATCTAATTTAATAATATACCACCACCGATAAATTCACGCAAGATAGAATTTAGTGGAACATCCTGTGGATCTACCGGTAAAAAGTAATCTAAAAACTTCAAAAGCCTCTGTGCTTCTGTATATTCCGGGCATCCCTGAGGCACCTGGAACAATACTGGATCTGCGTATAATTTCATGGCTGCCAGTTCGTAGATCAGTGCCGAGTTAAACATAGCATCTGCCTCTTCCTGATAAGGAAAAATATTCTCATTTTCCCCTTTGCGGACTGATTTCCACATAGAAATAGTTTTCTGGGCCGAACTTCCTCTGGTACGGGAATCTCTTATGATCCGGCGGATCAGTCTGGCCTGGGTCGTCGAGATCCGGTTATGGTTATCCAGGTTCAGCGTCGTCAGAGCACTGATATAAATTTTATACTTATCCAAAGGCGGAATGGAATATGTTAGCCTGTCATTTAATCCATGGATGCCCTCGATAACGAGTATATCATCTCCGCCGATTTTCATAGGCGGGTGGTTATATTCTCTGCATCCGGAAATAAAATTATAAGTCGGCAGCATCACTTCTTTGCCTGCTAGCAGATCTTGAAGGTTCTCGTTTAAAAGAGAAATATCCAGCGCTTCCATGCACTCATAATTATATTTGCCATCCGGTCCCTTGGGAGTATGTTCTCTGTTGACAAAATAGTCATCCAGGCTGATGGGATGAGGATTTAACCCCAACGTACGAAGCTGGGTAGACAAACGGTATGAAAAAGTCGTTTTACCGGAGGAAGACGGACCGGCAATGGTCACAACCCGGCTGCCTCGTGTGGCAATCTCTTCTGCAATATCGCCAATGCGTTTTTCGTGCAGCGCCTCCTGGGTAAGCATCAACTCTCTGAAATTTCCGTTTACAATCTCGCGGTTTAACTCTCCTACCGTGGATACATGAAGTGTCTCAGACCAGTCTCTGTTCTGACGCATGGTGTGGAATAATTTCATACTTGGTTTAAATTCCGGCATTTTGGAAGGATCAGAATCTTTTGAAAGGATAAAGACAAATCCTTTTTCAAACGGCAGGATTGAAAAGTGCTCCAAAACACCTGTGCTGTATGGCATGGCTCCGTAATAGTAATCTACAAAATGTCCCAATTCATACAATGTCATGCGGGAATTTCTGCGGTATCTGCATAATAAAGCCTTTTTGTCCATGCCCAATTCCTCAAACATTTTCTGGGCGTCTCTTGTGGCAATGACTTTTTTCTCAAAGATAAGATTTCTTTTTACATATTCCTGCATTTTTTCTTCAATTTCCTTTGCTGTCTCCGGAGTGGATTCTACCTCTCCGTTGATGCGGAAATAATAACCGGAATCAATGCTGTAGTGAATGGTTACCTGTGCCACTTTTTCTCTTGTATATAAAGAATATACTGCCTTTAAAAGCATCATGGAGATGCCTCGGAAATAAATCCTTTTTCCGTCTTTGCAGTCGAAAGTCAAAAATTCGATGTGTTCTCCTTCATATACTTCGTGATATAATTCCTGCAAAACACCATCACAGTAAGCCGCTAAAATCGGCTGTGAAAACTGAGACTGTTTTTCCTGCGCCAGTTCATACAGCGTAGTATGGGGCGGGCATTCTATGGTCTCCCCTTGTATAGTAACAGATACACGATCCATTCGATCACCTCTTGTTCTTTTATATCATATCTACTGATTTAATGTTTCTTTTATGAGTGCTGCGGTCTCTTTTAGTTCCTCCAGACGGGCGGCAGCATGAGAACCGGTGCTTTCTGACAATTTATCTATCAGCACTCTGTTTTTTTCTAACTGGCGTGTCAGATAGGATCTGTATTCATCTGCATGTTCAATAACAGACATTCTTCCAAAGCAGAACTCCGCCCCGGAATAAGGCACAGTCTGACTGCCACGGACACATTTCATGGCAATATAAGGCTTTTTATGTTCCGTTACAAACACTTCTTTGCTGATAACAAATCCTAACGATACTACCAGACGGCGTATGTACTCATAATCCCACTGGGGCTGAAGCACCATGGTTTTCAGAGAGTCTGTCACCTCGGGGTGACTGGTAAGAATAGAACCCATCAGCCTTCCCCCCATACCTGCCACCAGTACCGTATCTGCCTCACCGGGAGCCAGTTTCTCCATTCCGTTGCTTAAGCGGCACTGTATTTTATCCTGCAGTCCGGCCGCCTCAATATTTTTCTGTGCCTGAGACAGAGGCCCCTTCCCGATATCCATGGCAATGACTTTGGGACACTCTCTTTCTTGTACAAGAAAGATGGATACATATCCATGGTCACAGCCAATATCTGCCACAATGCTGCCTTTATCTACCAGGTCAGCATTGGTTTTCATTCTTTTTGATAATTCCATTAATCCAGATAATCCTTTAACTTACGGCTGCGGCTTGGGTGGCGGAGTTTTCGCAGAGCTTTCGCTTCGATCTGACGGATTCGCTCTCTTGTTACATTAAACTCTTTACCAACTTCCTCCAGAGTTCTGGCTCGTCCATCATCTAAGCCAAAACGCAGGCGCAGTACCTTCTGCTCTCGTTCTGTCAAAGTGCCGAGAACTTCTACCAGCTGCTCTTTTAACAAAGTAAATGCCGCCGCTTCCGCCGGTACCGGCACATTGTCATCCTGGATAAAATCGCCCAGATGGCTGTCTTCCTCTTCGCCGATTGGAGTCTCTAAGGATACAGGCTCCTGGGAAATCTTCTGGATCTCTCTTACACGCTCTACCGGCAGGTTCATCTTTTCTGCTATTTCTTCCGGATAAGGTTCTCTTCCCTTTTCCTGCAAAAGCTGTCGCTGTACGCGGATCAATTTATTGATGGTTTCTACCATATGGACCGGAATACGGATGGTTCTTGCCTGGTCCGCAATGGCTCTCGTGATGGCCTGGCGGATCCACCAGGTAGCATAGGTACTGAACTTGTAGCCTTTACGGTAATCAAATTTCTCAACTGCTTTGATCAGACCTAAGTTTCCTTCCTGGATCAGGTCAAGGAAAAGCATACCGCGGCCTACATAGCGTTTTGCAATGCTGACTACCAGACGAAGGTTTGCCTCAGCCAGACGCTTTTTGGCATCCATATCGCCATTTTCCATACGCATGGCCAGATTTTTCTCTTCTTCCGCTGTCAAAAGAGGCACTTTACCAATCTCTTTTAAATACATGCGGACCGGATCTTCAATACTCACACCGTCCGGAACGGCCAGTTCAATATTCTCAAGTTCTTCTTCCGTTGGTTCGTCATCCACATCCAGAATAATATCGTCATCCGTGGAGCTGTCAGGAACCATAGCAACAATTCCTTTATTTTCCAGAAATTCAAATACTTTTTCTGTTTTGTCTGCATCCAGTTCAACGCCAACCTTGCTGAATGCCTTTTCTACATCTTCAAAATTTAAGACATTCTCTTTCTTTTTTGCCTGCTCAACTAACGCATTCAAAACCTCTAAAAATTTCTGCTGTTCATCTCCATTGGTGTTTTTATTATCCATCATTTCCTCCATTCTGCTAACTCTTATTTAGCATCTTCATCTATAAAGATATTTGCAAATGCTGCAAATTCCTTTTTTCTTCTATAATTTTCTGCAGTTCACTCATATCCGTTGTATGACGGCTGCGATAATCAATACTGTTACTCTTGATACTTCGTACCACTTCATTCAGGGCCTTTTCCTGGTCCCTCTCCTTATCCAGTGCCACGATTTCTTTATTAAAAAGACCTGCCACTAATGACTGTTCTTCCTTACTTTCAAACTGACTGATGATCTTGGCCGGTTCCACCTTTTGGGTGCTGCGGTATTGTTCATACATCATAACCGCTACCTGATGATACGGCTCGTCCACAAAATCCTGTTCGGAAAGTATGTCTTTTGTCTTTTCAAACAGTGCCGGATCATTGCAGAGCCAGGTAAGGAAAATCCCCTGTCTTTTTGCGATGCCATCCTCTTTTGCCGGCTGGCCGTCTCGCTGCTTCTGCCTTTTTTCACGGCGGCGGTCATAATCAATGCCGACCCGCTTGGCACTTTGATAAGCAACCAGTTTTCTGAAATCTTCCAGCCGGATCTGATACTCTCTGGCAAAGGCTTCCATGTAGTTGCTCCGTTCTATTTCATTCTCAAAGGATAAGCATTTTAAGGCTGCCTCATTCATAAAACGGGTTTTAGATTCCGGATCGTTCATATCAAACTGGGTTTTCAGATGGTCAATTTCATAAAAGAAACTGTTTTTCGCATGTTTGATCCGTTCTTTAAACTCTTCCGGAGAAAGGCCTTTCATAAATTCATCCGGATCCTTGTAAGGGCGCATATCAATCACTTTTACCTGGATATCAGCCTCTTTCAGTATAGGAATCGCCCTCAGTGCCGCTTTTACACCTGCCTCATCGCTGTCATAACACAAGTAGACAAGGTCGGTATACCGTTTTAACAGACTGCAGTGCTGGCTGGTAAAGGCGGTGCCTAAGGATGCCACGGCGTTGGTAAAACCAGCCTGGTGAAGGGCAATCACATCCATATATCCTTCACAGATGATCATTCCCTTTTCCTGCTTTCCTCTGACAAAATTCAGTCCATACAAGTTCCTGCTTTTGTCAAACACAGGGGTTTCCGGAGAGTTAAGATACTTTGGTTTGGCATCTCCCATAACTCGTCCGCCAAAGGCGATGACATGATGGTTCCGGTCCATGATAGGGAACATAACCCGGTTCCAGAATTTATCATAAACTCCTTTTTGCTCGTCGTAAGTAAAAAGTCCTGTTTTTTGCAGTACACTGTCCGGGTATCCTTTTGTTTTCATAAACCGGTATAATTCACCGCTTGATTTGGGTGAATATCCCAGGCCGAATTTAACAATGGTTTCGGCTGTAAGGCCTCTTTCCTGCAAATATTTATAACCGACATTGCCATGCTCTGATTTTAACTTGGCATAATAATAATTGGCAGCCAGCTTATTTACTTCCAAAATAGCATCTCTTAAATTTCTCTTAGCCCGGTCATCTGCGCTGTTACTCTGGGTAGGAAGTTCAATTCCCGCCTTTTCGGCCAGTTCTTCCATGGCTTCCACAAAAGTAAGATTTTCATACTCCATCAGAAAGGTAAATACATTTCCTCCTGCACCGCATCCAAAGCAGTAGTACATCTGCTTGCCGGGACTGACGGAAAAAGACGCTGATTTTTCATTATGAAAGGGACATAGTCCCATATAATTACTGCCGGATCTTTTTAAATTTACATAGGAAGAGATTACATCTACAATGTCATTACTTTGCCGGACCTGCTCTACAATGTCTTCCTCATAGTACATATAAAATCCCTCTTTTCTATTACATCACTGACCAGGTTTTGGGAACTGTAAGGTTCTCAAACTGCTTTACAGCGTAGCGGTCTGTCATACCAGCCACAAAATCACAGGCAACCTGGTGCACATCTTCATCGTTATGATGCACCCGTTCATAATACTCCACCGGCATATGTTCCGGGTGTTTCATATAGTGTTCGTATAAAAGCGCGATCATATCTTCGGCTTTTTTCTCCTCTTTTTTTGCAATGGAATTCACATACACATGCTCAAACATAAAACTGCGGAGTCCCTGAAGGGCCGCAGCCATTTCTTCTGACTGGATAATGTCATTTTTGTGCATACTGTTTTTGATCAGATCATGTATCAGCGTATTTAAACGCTCTCTCAGTGTATGTCCTAACATCTCTTTATATTGGGAAGGAATATCTTCTTCCGAGATCACTTTTCCACGGATGGCATCATCGATATCCGAGTTTACATAAGCAATCTTGTCACATATGCGTACGATCTTTCCTTCCAGCGTAGATGGATTTCCAGAAGTTGAATGGTTCAAAATACCATCTTTTACTTCCCAGGTCAGGTTTAATCCCTCTCCATTTTTCTCCAGACATTCTACTACCCGGATGCTCTGGGCCTGATGCCAGAAACCTGCCGGGTTAATGGCATTTAAGACCCGCTCTCCTGCATGCCCGAAAGGAGTGTGTCCCAGATCGTGTCCAAGGGCAATGGCTTCTGTAAGGTCTTCATTGAGCATCAGTGCCTTGGCAACGGTCCTGGCATTCTGGGAAACTTCCAGTGTATGGGTCATCCGGGTACGGTAATGGTCACCTTCCGGAGCCAGAAAGACCTGGGTTTTTCCCTTCAGACGCCGGAAGGTCTTGGAATGAAGGATACGGTCTCTGTCTCTCTGGTACACCGGCCTGAGATCACACTGTTCCTCAAACACTTCCCTGCCTCTGGATTCATCACTAAAGGATGCGTAAGGGCTTAAAATTTTATGTTCACGCTGCTCTAATTGTTCTCGTATCGTCATAAACACACCTGATTTCTGCCATAAAAAGTCCGTTTATCGTTACCTACAATCCTTAATTACAACACAAAAAAGGATTTTCCTTTTTTTTCATTACATATTGCAGGAAAAATTTTTTTGGTGTATTCTTAAGGGGAGTATGAACGAAACGAATGGAGGAAATTCTATGGCTAGAGGTGCAGGAAAAAATGGATGGGCACTGTTTTTGCTTATTCTGGCTGGGGTAATGTTGGGAAGTCTGATCGGACATCTTACCAGTAATATCGGAGCCTTAAGCTGGCTGGATTACGGTACATCCTTTGGGCTGAAATCACCTGTCACATTGGATCTTGGTATTATGGTACTGACATTTGGTCTGACCATCAAATTCAGTGTAGCAAGTCTGATCGGTATTTTGATTGCTGCCATCATATATCATTTTATCTGAGAAAAAGGACGGAAATCCCGTCCTTTTTTACTGTTCTCCGGCTGCCGCCATCTGGGAATAAATACAGCCGCAGAAATTCTGGCGGTAAAGACCGTATTCTCTTGAAAGTTCGATACTTCTTTTATATCCGTTTTTTTTCTTAAAATCCGAAGGCAGATAAGCCACACCACATTCTTTTGCAAGACTTTCCCCGATTTCCATGAGCCAGTCTGCATTTTTGTGGGGACTGATCGACAAGGTGGTACAAAAATAATCATACTCACCCTTTTTTGCCACAGAGGCAGTATAAGAAAGCCGCAGATGATAACAGCGGTAACACCGTTTTCCCCGCTCAGGCTCCTTTTCATAGCCGGCAGCAACCGCCTCAAACTTCTCCGGTTCATGGTCACAGTCGATCCATTGGATCGTGTTGCCGTAAGAAACTGTGTGGATATAGCGGATCAATTCCTGTTTCCGCTTGTCATATTCTGCCTGCTCGGAAATGTTTGGATTGTAAAATAATACAGTAATATCAAAATATTCATGAAGATATTCTAATACATAACTGCTGCAAGGAGCACAGCAGCAATGAAGCAGAAGGCTTTTTCTGCCGGTTTGTTTTTTTAACAATGCATCCAGTTCCCGCTGGTAGTTTCTAGGATTCATATTTCTTTCCTCCCAGCGTAAGAACCGCCGCCATGTTGCCTCTTTTTCCTTGGGATGCACGGTGGGAAAACAAAAGATCCGGATGACAGCAAGTACAAAGTCCGGCTGTCTCGACCTGACCCGGTTCTAATCCGGCGTCTGCAAATACCAGTTCATTGGCACGCCACAAATCTAACTGATACTTGCCATTTCCCTTATCCAACAGCAGCTGGTCTTTTCGTTCACTGCCAAACTCTGCTGTAAAGGCATCTGCTACTTCCTCGCTGACCTCATAACAGGACTGGCAGATGGAAGGACCAATGATCACTTTCAGATCTTCCGGTCTGGTGCCGTAAGCCTTTGCCATAGCATCTATCGTTTTCTGACCCATACGCTTTACGGTGCCGCGCCATCCGGAATGAGAAAGTCCGATGGCACGGTGGGTTTTATCATAAAAATACAGAGGAACACAATCTGCAAAATAGGCAACCAGCGTAACTCCCGGATCGCAGGTGATCAGTCCGTCGATACCGCGAATATCCGACACGGCGTGATAAATTCCCTTTCCTTTATCATGTTCTGTTACTTCCCGTACCTTTGTTTCATGAATCTGGTCTGTGGCTACTACACTGCTTTTTTCATAGCCAATGGCATCTGCCAGGATACCGTGGTTTTTTATCACATTCATACTGTCATCACCACGGTGAAATCCCAGATTCATACTGCCGATCTCACCAGGTGTAACACCTCCGATCCTGGTAGAAAATCCATGTACAAGTCCTTCTTCCATAAAGGAAGGAAAAGTAAAATAAACAACGCCATTTTTTTCCTGTCGCACACAGTTCATATCACCGCACTCCTTTCAGCCGTTTACTCTTCTTTTTCAAACAAACAGATGGTTTCAATTCCCCGGGTCCATGGAAACATATCCACGCACTGGGCTTTTACCGGTTTATATCCGTGTTCCTCAAAGATCACCAGATCCCTGGCAAGACTGGTAGGTTTACAGGATATATAAAGGATCCTTTTTACACCAAAATCCAGAATCTTCAAAATCGCTTTGGGATGGACGCCTTCTCTTGGAGGATCCAGCACGATGGTATCCGGTACTTCTTTTAATTCGTCAATCACTTTTAACACATCGCCGGCGTGGAAAGAACAGTTATCCAGATGATTTTCTTTCGCATTTTCTCTGGCTGCCACAACGGCCTCTTCTACGATCTCAACGCCAACCACTTTTTTTGCCACCGGTGCCAGTACCTGGGCAATGGTTCCGGTTCCGCTGTAAAGGTCAAATACTACATTCCCCTCTATGTCTCCCAGATACTCTCTGGCCGTTTCGTATAAAACCTCCGCCCCTCGGGAATTGGTCTGAAAAAAGGAAAACGGTGTAATCTTGAACCGGAGTCCCAGTAACTCTTCATAAAAATAATCTTTCCCGTACAAAACAGAAGTGTGGTCAGAACGGACCATATCCGATAATCCATCATTCTGCATGTGAAGTATACCGGCAAAAGTCCCTTCCAGTGACAGTTCCTGCATACAGCGGCACCATTCCTCTTCAAAGGCTGGTCCCTGGGTCGTGGTCACAAGACACACAAGCAGTTCTCCTGTTTTCTGTCCGCGGCGCACCAGTAAATGCCTCAGCACGCCTTCATGGCTCATTTTATGATAAAACGGAGTTCCTTTCTCCCTGTAGAATTCACAGGTTTTCTCGAGGATCCGGCGGATATCCGGATGTACGATCTGACACTGGGGAACCTCAAGGATATCGTAAAAACTGCTTCGTTTATGAAGGCCTAATGTAAGAGGTCCATCCTTTACTTCATCTCCAAAGGAAAACTCCATTTTGTTGCGGTATTCCCATACAGCCGGACTTTCAATGCAGTCTTTCAGCGGAAAAGAAGGATCCACTGCCTCTAACAATTCCTTTACCTGTAAAAACTTCAATGCCATCTGCTCTTTGTATGGCAGCGTCTGGTACGAGCAGCCGCCACACTGGGAAAAATGAGGGCACGGAGGCGTCTGGGTTTCATTTTCTGCCTGTTTTAACACCTCCAAAAGAAGGCCCTCCCGTTTCTTTTTTGCCTTCCGGCACCGGAATGAAACTGTCTGGCCCGGTAAAGTGTTTTTTACCATCACCGCTTTCTCTTCCCCCTCAACCTGCACATATCCTTTATTGGGGAAATGCAGTCTGGTAACATATCCGTTATATACTTCGTTCTTTTTCAAAACATCCTCCTGAATTTCTATTTCAATCAAAAAGGTCGTCAGCAATTACCTGGCAACCTTTTGACATTCTGTTTCTATTGAATTGGCTTTTTACTTTACTGTTTTTACATATACGCCGTCGTCTTCACAGTCATCGTCTTCAAAATCGTCCTCGAATTCATCGTAATCGAAATCACCATCAAAATCGGAATACTTAGGATTCATGTAGCGATATACTGCAAAAGCAATTCCGGCTACGGCAGCCACAGCTCCAATAATAGCCAGGATCAAGAGAATACAGGATTTGTTCTCTTCTTCTTGTTTCTTCTTGTTCAGAAGTTCTGTAATCTTTGCATTGTTGATCAATTCATCCAGTTTAGCTGACATAATGACCCATCCTTTCTTTCTTCGCAATTATTAACTATATTGTAACATGTTTTACAAATATATTCCAGTTATTATTAATTTTTTTTGCTTTTCCTCAGGAGAATTATTCCTGCAGCTATAAAAACTGTGGCGATACCGAAAAACGCATAGGAAAAACAGCGCCACATATATGCTCCGAAAAGACATACACCGGCTGCTATAAACATAATACTCAGGAAAAAAAGCAGACATACCAAAAGATTTACTTTTTTAAATATAGCCAGGATACCCATAATTACTGCAGAGAGACATATAAGCACCAGCAGGCAGGCAAATAAATTCATTGGTTCAAAATCCCCCTTATGGTATACAAATCACAGTTTCTGCAGCTTGGCAAAGGAGGATCGGAGTTTTCGCTGCCCAAAATCTTCAAAGGAAACAGTCACTTCATAATCCTTCTCTGTCTTTTTCATATCCGTTACAGTACCTTCCCCGAACTTAAAATGTTTTACCCGGTCACCTACGGTATAGTCCACTGTTCCGGCAGAAATTCCCTTTTGTATATAAGGATTCCCGGCAAAGGGATTTTTCCGGTCTTTGGAGTAAATAGACGCTCTGGATGAAGGCTTGTCAAAATCAAAGGAAGGTTTTTCCTTGATCACCGCTCCATAGGTCTGTTTGATCAAATATCTTGGTATTTCATTGATAAAACGGGATGGACGGTTAAACATAGTTTCTCCGTTTTTCATGCGCTGGTTGGCACTGGTCAGTGTAAGCCGCTCTTTGGCGCGGGTAATACCCACATAGCAGAGCCGCCGTTCTTCTTCCATCTCCTCCGGATCTTCTCCAAAGGTAGCCGCCGCTCCCGGAAATACATTGTCTTCCATTCCACAAATATACACGAATGGAAATTCCAGACCTTTGGCACTGTGAAGAGTCATGAGAAGAACCTGCTCCACATCTTCCTCTACCTGGTCAATATCGGCTACCAGGGCAATCTCTTCCAGCAGTCCGTCCAGAGTTGCTTTTGTATCACAATCGTCTTCGTACTGGGTAATCTTATTTAACAAGGAATCAATGTTTTCCAGTCTGCTTTCTGCCTCCACCGTTTCCTCTGCCTGCAAAAGTTTTACATACTGAGTGGCTTCTAACAGATCGTCCATAAGGTCTTCCAGCGTATAGGTTTCTCCCTGCAGTCTGCTTCGGAGTGTCTCGATCAGACTGACAAAAGATGAAATGGCCGCTGCACCACGGCTGCATCCCGGAATTTCATCTACATGCAAAAGGGCATCGTAAAAAGAAATATCCTGCTGTGCGGCATATTCGCTGACCCGGCCGATGGTAGTCTGTCCAATCCCTCTTCTTGGGACATTGATGATCCGCTTGATTGCAATGTCATCGGCTGAATTATTGATGGTTTTCAAATAGCACAAAAGATCTTTGATCTCTTTACGGCTGTAAAAATTGATGGCACCAATAATGCGGTACGGAATCCCCTCTAACACCAGTTTTTCCTCAAAAACACGGGACTGGGCGTTGGTACGGTACAAAATAGCAAAGTCTGAATAAGATCTGCCTGTGTTTAACACTTGCTTTCGTATGTCCTCTGCCACCCCCTGGGCTTCCTGATATTCGTTGTCATAACGGCCGTAGCGGATGGGTTCTCCCTTTGGCAGTTCGGTCCAGAGAGCTTTTTCCTTTCGCATGGAATTATGCCGTATTACCTCATTTGCTGCTTCCAGAATATTTTGCGTAGAACGGTAATTCTGCTCCAGCCGGATTGTCTTTGTGGCCGGGAAAATCTTCTCAAAGTTCAAAATATTATGAATGTTGGCACCACGGAATTTGTAAATGGACTGGTCATCATCACCTACCACACACAGATTCTGGTATCTGGATGCCAGTAATGACAGCAACTTAAACTGAGCCGTGTTGGTATCCTGATACTCATCTACCATAATAAACTGGAATCGTTCCTGATAATAAGCTAGCACTTCTGGATTTTCCCTGAAAAGCTGTACTGTCAGCATGATCAGATCATCAAAATCCAGGGCATTGTTCTTTTTCAGTCTGCGCTGGTATTCCTTATACACCGTACCATAAATTTTGCGGTTATACTCTTTTGATACTTCTTCGGCAAACATTTCCGGTGTTTTCAGTTCATCTTTGGCACGGGAAATTTCGTTAAGAAAAGATTTTTCCCGGAATTTTTTCGTATCAATGTTTAAGGAACGGCAAATATCTTTCATCAATGTTTTCTGATCATCGCTGTCGTAGATGGTAAAACTTCGGCTGTAATCCAGAAAATCTATGTACCGGCGCAGTATGCGGACACAGGTAGAATGAAATGTACTGACCCATACAGATTCAGCTCCAAATGAAACAATTTTATCTACTCGTTCTCTCATTTCATTGGCTGCCTTATTGGTAAAAGTCAGCGCCATAATTCGGTATGGATCCACCCCTCGTTCTTCGATCAGATAAGCAATGCGGTGTGTCAGTACTCTTGTTTTCCCGGATCCGGCTCCCGCCAAAATAAGCAGCGGTCCTTCAAAATGGAGAACCGCCTCTTTTTGTTTATCATTTAATCCTTGTAATAATTCGCTCATATGTTTCCCCCATCATTTTTTGTCTTTGTCATTTCCCGATAAAGTTTCATCAATGAGCCGCTCTACGATCTGCTTTTTCATATAAGCATCAAAACTTAGAAGGCAGATTACAGCAAAGCGGGATAAAAAGTCTGCCTCTGCTTCATCTGTAACTTCCGGAAAAAGATTCTGGGAAGCCTTGTATCGTCTTAAAATATCCTTGGTCAGATTGTCTGTCTGGATCCGTTCCATTCTGAAAATGGCACGGTAAATCTCTTCCATGGAAACATGCTCTGACTTATTGTTGTAAAACATTTCGGTAAGAGGCTTAAAAATCTTTTGGATATCATTGATAGACAATACATTTTTAAAATAATACAAAAAGATCAAAAGATACATGTGTTCCTTTGAATATTTCTTTTTTACCGGAGGCGGCAGAAAATCGTTCTTTGTATAATTATTGATCATGGTTTTAGTCAGGATCTTATCATCATCCGTCCGTCTGCAGGCTGCCAGATGTTCGTCCATAAATGTAGTTACCT
>JAXDTV010000018.1:0-5144 GCA_034089785.1 Eubacterium sp. | reverse complement strand
GGAAATGTTTTGCTTTAGCAGTAAAAATATCAATCGGGGTAAATTCGTACCCTCTTGCGTACATTTCCTGTACGATCTTCATATCTCCATAGGCATCCTGCTCTTTTTTACTCAGCTGGTCTTTGCGTTTTTTGTAATCTTTCATCGTTGCTTCCAGTTTTTCCCTGCCCTGGCACATGATCTCATAGTCAAATGCTTTGGCACGGATACTGAAAAATGCCGCATAATAGGCAAGCGGATAATAAACCTTAAAATAGGCGATCCTGAATGCCATCATAACATAGGCTACCGCATGAGCTTTCGGGAACATGTACTTGATCTTTCCGCAAGACTCAATGTACCAGTCCGGTACACCGGCTTCTTTCATAGTCTTCTTCCACTCATCCCACTGTGGCACTTTGCCCTTTGCCACCAGTCCTTTACGAACCTTTTCCATAATATTAAAGGCTGTGCCGTTTTCCACACCGGTATGGATCAGGTAAGTCATAATATCATCTCGGGTACAGATGGCCGTAGACAGGGTACAGTCACCCCTGGCAATATAATACTGGGCATTATTCAGCCACACATCGGTTCCATGAGACAAACCGGAAATGCGAACCAGATCCGAAAAGTTTTTCGGCTTGGTATCCCGGAGCATCTGCATAACAAAGTCCGTACCAAATTCCGGGATCCCAAGACTTCCCAGGTCACATCCCATCAGATCATCCGGCGTTACTCCCAGTGCGCTGGTATCCGCAAACAGCGAAAGCACCATCGGATCGTCCAGTCCGATGGAAACCGCATCCACTCCGGTAATATCCTCCAGCATACGGATCATGGTAGGATCGTCGTGTCCCAGTATATCCAGTTTCAGCAGATTGTGGTCAATGGAGTGGTAGTCAAAATGGGTGGTGATAATGGATGTTTCCATATCATTGGCCGGATGCTGCACCGGTGTAAATGTGTAAATATCCCAGCCCATAGGAAGAACTACAATACCTCCCGGGTGCTGGCCGGTAGCTCTCCGGACTCCCACACATCCCTGCAGCAGTCTTTCAATCTCTACGGTTCGTTTGTGCTCGCCCCGCTCTTCAAAGTAATTTTTCACATAACCATAAGCCGTCTTATCCGCCAGGGTTGTTATCGTTCCTGCACGGAATGTCTGTCCGTCTCCAAAGATTACCTCTGTATAACTATGGGCCTTACTTTGATACTCACCGGAAAAGTTCAGGTCAATATCCGGCTCTTTATCTCCATAGAATCCAAGGAATGTCTCAAATGGAATATCATGACCATCCCTTACCAGTTCTTCTCCACAGACCGGACATTTCTTTGGCGGCATATCAAATCCGGAACTTCCTGCATAGGCCTTTACTTCTTCCGAATCAAAATCGGAATAATGGCACTTGGCACAATAATAATGAGCCGGCAGCGGATTTACTTCTGTAATACCGGACATAGTGGCTACAAAGGAAGAACCTACCGATCCTCTGGATCCAACCAGATACCCGTCTTCATTGGATTTCCATACCAGTTTCTGTGCAATGATATACATAACGGCAAATCCATTTTTAATGATGGAATTCAACTCATGTTCCAGCCGCTCTGACACCTGCACCGGCAGATCTTCTCCATACATAGAGTGGGCCTTACGATAGCAGATATCTCTTAATTCCTGGTCAGAATTCGGAATGACCGGGGGACATTTATCCGGATAAACCGGGCTCATAGGTTCAATACAGTCGGCAATACGGTTTGTATTGGTCACCACCACTTCAATGGCTTTTTCTTCTCCCAGATAAGAAAATTCCTCCAGCATCTCTTCTGTCGTCCGAAGATACAATGGCGGCTGATTATCATCTGCCATTTTTTTGCCGGCAAACAATATACGGCGGTAAATTTCATCTTCCGGATCCAGAAAATGTACATCACAGGTGGCGCAGACCGGTTTGTTGTATTTTTCACCCAGTTTTACGATCCTGCGGTTAATCTCTCTTAAATCTTCCCAGCTGTTAAAGTTTTCATAGGCTTCTTTTTCTGAATGAATCATAAATTCATTGTTGGCAACCGGCTGGATCTCCAGATAATCATAAAAGTTTACCAATTCCTCAATCCGCTCATCATCTGCTTCTTCCCTTAATGCAGAGAAAAGTTCACCGGCTTCACAAGCTGAACCAAGGATCAGACCTTCCCGCCATTTCATCAACTGACTTTTAGGGATCCTCGGCCGGCGGTGAAAGTAATTTAAATGTGCCATGGATACAAGGCGGTACAGATTCACTCGTCCCACCTCATTTTTCGCTAAGATAATGGCATGAAAACTTCTCTTTTTCTTTGTGATCTCCGGCGCACAATGAGTCCTTTCATACAATTGATCCAAATCGGTAATGCCTTCTTTTTCCAGCATCACAATTAGTTTTTCAAAAATTTCGGCAGTTGCTTCGGCATCTTCCACTGCCCGGTGATGATTTACCAGTGATATTTTTAACACTTTTGCTACATTATCCAGCGTATATTTGGCAAGATGAGGGAAAAGCACCCGGGCAATCCCCACTGTATCTACCACCGTAAACTCTGCTTCCAGATTCTGTTCCTTGCTTTTCTTCTGGATAAATGTGTAGTCAAACTCTGAGTTGTGGGCTACCAGCACACAGCCTTTACAAAAATCCAGAAATTCCGGCAGCACTGTCTCAATGGTGGGAGCATCTTTTACCATATCATTGGTAATACTTGTTACCTCTGTAATCCTGGGCGGAATAGGCACTTGTGGATTTACAAAAGTACTGAACCGGTCTGTAATCGAACCATTTTCTACTTTGACGGCTCCAAACTCAATAATACGGTTTCTGGTAGCAGAAAAACCGGTGGTCTCCAGATCAAACACAACGAAGGATCCCTGCAGGGACTGGCCTTCTGAATTCAACACCGTGTCAAATAAGTCATCTACCAGATATGCCTCACATCCATAGATGACCTTAAAATCATCCTTAAAATTCTGTGCGGTATGATAAGCATCCGGGAAAGCCTGTACAACACCATGGTCTGTAATGGCAATGGCCGGATGTCCCCAGTCGTGGGCCCTTTTTACTAACTGAGCGCAGTTGGTCATTCCATCCATGTCGCTCATCTGCGTATGGGCATGGAGTTCCACTCTTTTTAACTTGCATGTGTCCTGACGGCCCTTGCGGAACTCTGCGATCTCTTTCATGGCATAGACCATGATACTGAGATCACCGTTATCATATTTGTCTTCTTTTACCTCACCTCTGGCGCGGATATTATTTCCTCCTGCCAGCATTTCAAACAAAGATAATTCCTCTGCCAGGTCCACTTTTACAAAAATCTTGCACATGATGGTATCTGTATAATCCGTCACGCTGAATGTAACCAGATATTTTTCACCGTTGGAAATCTCTCTTTTTTCTACATTTAAGATCTTTCCTTCAATGACCACTTCACCGATCTCATCAACGATTTCCTTAATGGGGATCCGCTCTCCCATTACATGATTTCCATAAAATACACCGGGGTCTTTGGCAATCCGTTTCTTATTGCTTTTCTGAGGCACAAATTTCTTTTTCGGTGTCTCCTTTGCCTTTAGCTCTGCCTCCGGCTGTTCTTTCGGACGGATCACCGTGTATACTTCCGGCTGTTTCGGCGGGCGTTTTGCCTTTTCCACATAATTAAAACAGATCTTCACACTGCGGTTAAAGCGTTTTCGCATCATGCCCTCAAAATACTCCTCAATCTCTCCACTGAGCTTGTGGCACAAAAAATCATCATCGCAGGTAATCCGGATCTCGTCTCCCTCAACTTCCATGGGACGGCTGCAGAACTTCATATATTCAATTTTATTTTTTTCACGAAGTTCCTCCTGCATGGATTCCCCATACTGCTCTATGATCTTTGCCGTCTCCATGGATTCCGTATAAGGATAAGAAATCTCCAGATGAGGATTTACACCTACCGAGCGGAAAATCTGCTTGTAGAGTTTGTACTCCATGTTTTTTAATGTACGATAATGCAAAAGCTGGTCACTTGTGCAATGAATAAGTGCCAGCATTTTTGTCTTGGATGCATTTACCTTTTCTACCTGAACTCCTGCAAACATATCGTACATTTTATCGTCTACAGAAAGTTCCGGAAAAGCTTCAAAAAAACTTATCACCAGTCTCCCTCCTATTTCCAGTGATCTAATTCATACTTTAGTGTGTTTAAAAGTTCTTCTTCCGGTACTTTACGGAGGATCTCACCTTTTTTAATAAGAAGTCCCTCTCCTATGCCACCGGCGATTCCAAGATCTGCCTCTTTAGCTTCTCCCGGTCCGTTTACCACACAGCCCATGACTGCTACTTTGATATCCAGATGATCATAGTTTTTTACCATCTCTTCTACTTTTGATGCCAGAGAGATCAGATCGATCTGGGTTCTGCCACAGGTAGGACAGGACACCACCGTAATGCCTCCCTTTTTCAGTCCTAAAGACTTCAAGATGGTTTTCGCCGCATAGATTTCCTGCACCGGATCTCCTGTCAGGGATACCCGGATGGTATCTCCGATACCCTGATACAAAATACAGCCAAGTCCTACAGCGGACTTAATACTTCCTGTATATACTGTTCCGGACTCGGTAATCCCCACATGAAGGGGATAGTGAAGTTTTTTGGCTGCCAGTTCATGTGCTTTAATACTCATCATGACATCGGATGACTTAATACTGACTACCAGATTGTCATAACCAAACTTCTCAATCATGCCTACTTTCTGGCAGGCACTTTCCACAATTCCTTGGGCTGTCACACCGTGGTACTTTGCCACCAGATCCTTTTCCAGGGAGCCACTGTTGACACCTACCCGGATTGGGATATTTTTTTCACGGCAGCAGTCTACCACAGCCTGGATCCTCTCTGAACTGCCAATGTTTCCGGGATTGATCCGGATCTTGTCAGCTCCGTTTTCCACTGAAGCAATAGCAAGACGATAATCAAAATGAATGTCTGCCACCAGTGGAATATGAATTTGTTCTTTTATTTTTTTTAACGCCTGCGCCGCTTCCATGGTCGGTACGGCACAGCGGATAATGTCACAGCCAGCCTTCTCCAGTTCCAGGATCTGGGCAACGGTAGCGGTAACATCTTCTGTCTTTGTATTGGTCATAGACT
>JAXDTV010000067.1:0-3339 GCA_034089785.1 Eubacterium sp. | reverse complement strand
GGTCTGATTTGAATTTGGCATTAAAATTTCTTCTTTGTCTGGACATGATAATGGATCCTTTCTTTCATACTGGTTTAAGTATATCAGATTCATTAAAAACTGTCCGAAAAAGTGTCTTAATTTATGAGACCATTATAGTATCCAACGAACCCAACCAGCGATACAATCATAAGTGTAGTAACTGTTGTTACCATATTTCCAAAATAAAGCTTCATCTGTTTTTCCTCCTGCTAATTCAAACTTTTATACCACTCAGTAACTGCCAGTCCCTTTCCGGCAGTTTTAACCATGCTATTCTTACCTCCATAATATAAACGACGCAGTGCAAAACTGTAACATTACAATCTGCACTGCGTCTTAGCGTCTGGCTTGCATCTCCCTGGAGAAGTGATCCATGTGCTCATCGAGAAGCTTTATCACCTGGCTCTTGTCATTTGTTCCATCATATATGCTGTAAAGCAAAAAAATAGGTCCATAAAAATCAAGTGCCATCTGTCTGGCTCTCTCTGCATCTTCCAGCATTCCCGAAAACAAAACTTCTATATAAGTTAGTGGTCCACTTGCAAGATAATCCTGATATAACTGCGCCATCTGTGGTTCCCTATACTGTTCCAATGTCAACATCTTACGGAAACAACATGGGAACTCTTCTTCTGTCCAATGAAGAAACTGCACCTTTGTGAACTCCTTAATCTTGTCAAATGCTGTTTCTTTGTATTCCGCTATAACTTTTGACATTTCCCCTTCCGGCATTTCATACTGCTTTACTCTCTCCATATCTAATTCATTCATTTTTTCAATAATACTGTCCAATACCTCCTGCTTGCTTTTATAGTGCTTATACAACGCAGCCTTGGTCACTCCAAGCTTCGAGGCAATATCATTCATGGATGTTCCCATATATCCACTCTGTGCAAATAACTTCAAAGCTTCTTCCAGTATTTTTTCCTTTGTGTTCTTTTCTTTGATTTCCATATTTATCTCCTAATTTAACTCTATTGGCAAGTGACCTATTGGTTACTTTTATTATAGTTACCTATCGGTTACTTGTCAATAGTAATTATTGGAAAATAAACTCTTTCACATCCTCACTTTCACCTTAGCCACTTTACTCCATTTGCCGTAAACCTTTTTCCCGCCTGTAGTTTTATAGGTTCTAACACGGAAATAATATGTTTTCTTCTTGAGTTTTTTTATGATCCGGAAAGCCTTAGACTTGGATACGGATAATTTCTTTTTCCCCTTCGTAAACTTCTTATTGTTGGCATACTGTATCTGATAACCTGACATTTTCTGCTGTTTGTACCACGATACAACGACTTTCTTGCCTATTAAATTTGAAACTCTCACGCCCTGTACCTTTTTCGGCGTTACCGCTGCAGTTCCTGTTCCCTTGTTTATAACTGCGCCTGTACTGATTTTAACTGTTTTATTTCCGGTTGTCTTACCCGTTTTTGTGGTCGTTGTTGGTTTCTTTGTGGCGGTTGGTTTTGTGGTAGACTGCCCACCATTTCCCCACCAGGATGGCTCCTGATACGGCGGATCTTCTTCCGCTGGCAGAATCTCAAAGGAGACTCTCTGTGTTCCCACAAAGAAATCTTTTCCTATCACATCTACATAGGCCGTCCCCTGAGTATAATTATCATGGTATTCATATGTATAATCCTGTCCATTTACCAACTTCTCCCCCTGATAATACACCGTCACATCCGGCTTATATGCATGCATTCTTGATGGATCATTAATCTCCGTATATGTATACTGTGAAAGTTTTATTTCAAACTGATCTGCAAATATGCGTCCGTTAAAGTCATAATCATCCAGCCGATTCATATCCAGCGAGTAAAATGTCGGTGTATTTTCATTCATCGTTGTATACCAGAACAAATGATTATCCGATGTCACAATTGGCTTACAGTCTGACAAATATGCACGGATCTTGTGAATTTTTCCAACGAGGTTTCCTTCCTCGTCAAGTTTTGCAACTCTTGTCACCCAGAGGTTTGTCTCCCGTTCTACATAATATTCCTGCCAGAACATATAATATCCATCTTCTACCTTTACTAACTGTGGATTCAAAATAGTAATTCCATCGTCTTTTTTATAATCGGTAATCCACTTTAATTTAGGTGACTCATTAAATTTTTTATTCATGGTAATGACAAAAATGTTTCTGTATGCTTTTTCTATCGGTGCTTTTGTGACAGAAGAATCCTGAACGATAGAAGAGCCGGCAGTAATAAGCCTTTCACCATCGTGCATCAATTCAAAACCTCCCAGTGATACACCGGTTACATTATCACCCTTGCTTCCTATAATGTCTAACAGGGAACGATTCTCTGTCTTCCCATACCATGTGGACCAATCGTCCGGTTCCTGGTAAGCAACCGATTTTGCCAGATTAACCGCACGCGGATTACCATCTCCCAGATCCAAACGATATACATACTCTCCATCCGAAAGAATATACTGGGCAAAAGAGTGGGAAACCCAGTCACCCGGAGCCTCCCGCATGACGCACTCCATGCTGTCCTCATCCACCACATAAGTCAAATTTACCTCATGATGAATCCTTGCCACGTCCTTTTCTGCATCCCAGTAAAGATATCTGGATGTATGAATATAAAGAATCCCATCACTTTCCGCCATATGCAGAGGACCTGCTGCAAAAGGCTCGTACACATTTTCATTTGCTATACTACACTGACCAAGTTTATTCCAGTCATCATCATATTTGACAACCCGAACAACCTCTTTTGTCTTATCCGATCCATGGTTATTCTGCCCAAACACAATATACCGTGCATCTTTTCCTTTAAAGTATCCTCCAAATTTAGGCAATTCATACTTGATCTTTTTGGTGGAAAGCAACTTATAATCTGCACTATAGGTCTCAATATAAATTTTCCCTTTCAATGCCTCAATACGGCAAAAGCCACCGCCTTCTATTTCTTCCACATAAGAAGAGGTACTTCCTCCATATTTGGGAGCTGTCATACCTAATGCATATCCATTGTTTGAGGCTACTCCTTCCGTAGTTTTTATTCTGTAACTTTTATCTAACGGAAGATTTTGTGTCGTGGTACTTTCCGTACCTTCTGCCTGAGCATAGACACCAATGTTTGGAACGCATGTAATGGTCAAAGCAAGTACTAAAAATAAACTTAACAGATGTTTGAATTTTTTTATATACTTCCTCCATTCTTTTTTGATACTGCAGGGTGTTTTAAGCGAACTAATAACTGGTTGACATTACAGATGTTATTATGTTTTTTACAGAATATATTTACTTTATTATAATATTTCACAATGCAGCATGTCAAGGAATATTGCATAGTC
>JAXDTV010000139.1:0-4054 GCA_034089785.1 Eubacterium sp. | reverse complement strand
GAAACAATGTAAACAAATCCCTTATTTTAAGGGAAAAAAGACTTGACTAATTAGGGAGGAATGACTATGAAAAACAATGTAGCAAAAGGGATGCTTGCGGTATTATTTCTGGCAGTGTGTTTTATGACAGCACAACCACAGAAAGCACAGGCAGCGCAGGCGGTAGCGATCAGTTCAGCACAGGATCTTCTGAAGATGGAGAATGATCCATCTGGCAGTTATTATCTGACAAAAGATATTACGGTGCCGGCAGGCATGGAGTTGTTTAAAAGCCAGGAGAAGCGGTTTAAGGGAACATTAGACGGAAAAGGACATGCCATCAAAGGTTATACATACTCTGCTGATGCTTGGGCGGATTATGTAGGACTTGTTTCATATGCCGAGAAGGCAACTTTCAAAAATCTGACTATGAGTAATGTAAATATTTCTATTAAAAAAGGTGGAAATATAGGTGCGGTTGCCGGTTACGCAACGAACTGTACATTTGAAAATATTACAGTCAGCGGTAAAATAACGGCATCCGGTTCTGTATGCAAAGCAGGAGGCGTATCTGCAGACGCCAGTGGCTGTACATTTACAAAGTGTGTGAATAAAGCCAGTATCACGGTAAATGCATATGATGTAACAAACAGTGAAGAGCAGGATGTTATAGAGGGACAGGGAGGTTTTGCTTGTGGTATTGCCTGCATGGCAGTGGAAAGTACAGCCAAAAAATGTTCCAATTCAGGAAAGATCACGATAAATGGAGATCTTCGCTGGGCAAGCGATGGAATCTATGCAATGGGTCTGTTTCAGATCGTCAAAGGAGTTAGCGGAAGCAAAAATACAGGTGCCGTTACGGCGAAGAATGTAAGCAAAACAGGAACGGCAGCGGGAGAAACGATAGCCTGTGGTATCGTCGCTGAGGTACATGGCTTTGGCAAGAGAGTGTTATCCTGCTATAATACAGGAACGATTACGGCAGCTAATAATAACAAACGAGTTGCCACAGTGGCAGCGGGCATCGTGAATAAAGCCACCAGTCTTAATACAAAGATTCTCAGATGTTATAATAAAGGTGCGGTCCGGATATCAGGAGTAGCAGGAAGCAGAACATCAAAGATCGGTTCCGGTGCAGGTGGTATTGGCGGCATGGATGTAGCGTCTATTACAGAATGTTATAATAAAGGAAAAGTGGCAGCAAATGTAAAGAGCGGCCTCGTAGAAGTGGGCGGTATTGCTGGGGATATTTATAATATCCGGAACTGCTATAATACGGGTAAAGTTTCTACGACAGCAAAGACCCGCAGTTATATAGGTGGTGTAGCGGGACGGCAGGAAGCCTTTTCGAAGAGAAAGGGAAAAGTCCTGGTAGCAGCGATCTGCAATTACAACACCGGTAAGGTCACGGCAGGAAAAAAAGTAGTAAAAGGTTCTATTTTTGGACATTATGAGGTAGCGGGTATCACTGCTCAGGCAATGGTTTACAACAATTACTATAAATCAGGTAAAGCATATGGCAGTACAAATCTTTCATGGAAACCGTTCCTTGCCAAAGCGACAAAGGTATCTTCCATGAAGGCGAAGAAATGTCGGAAACTGTCTTCAAAATACTGGGTATACTCTTCCAAATACAAGAGAATGGTTCTGAAGAACAACAAGGAAAAATAAACTGAATATTGAAAAAGAGGGAACTGGCTGAGGCCAGTTCTTTTTTTAGGCACAAAAAGAGAAAAAATGCATAGGATAAAAAGAGGAAGATTTCAGGGGGCGTTCAGTTGGAAAAAGACGGAACAACTCTGGTAATGCCGGATATAACAAAAGGCTGTATGCTGGTAACCATATATGGCAGTGAGATCGCTCTTGTAGAAAATTTCAAATCCATTATAGAATATTCCGACTCGATCATTAAACTGCAGGGAAAACAAAAAAGGCTGGTTATCCGGGGCCGTGGATTGACCATTGAACGATATACCAAGGGGGACTGCAAAGTGTGTGGTGTGGTGGAAGAATTTTCATTTGAATAAAAAGCAAAGGAGAGGGTATGAACGGTATCTGGGATGGTATAGAATGTTCTATGAACCAAATGCATCGGGAACGCTTTATGAATATATGCAGGCACCGGGGGATGAATCTGTATCATTCCTCCCTTCGCCGGGATATGTTTGTCTTCCGCATGAGGGGAAAAGATTATAAAAAACTGCGGGAGGTATCACGAAAGATAAAGAGTCATCCGCATATTGAAAAGAAGACAGGCATTGTGTTTGGATGGTTTTATATTTTGAAACATCTTTCTTATTTTACAGGCCTTCTTCTTTTTGTGTGTTTGCTCCAGTTTCTATCCGGGTTTGTGTGGAAGATAGAATATGAGGGAAATTACCGTTATACAGAGGAAACATTGCAGCGGGCTTTGAATGATATGGGGGTGAAAAAAGGTCTTTCCAGAAAAAAACTGGTATGTGAGCAGATTGAAAAGCAGATGCGCAAACAGTTTGACGATATCAGCTGGGTTTCGGCGGAAGAATGTGGCAGTGTGCTGAAAGTGGCCATTAAGGAGAAAAAAGAAACCAGTATGCCGCAGGAAGGAAAAACCGGGGATCTGCGGTCGCCCTGTGAAGGAAAGGTAACAAGCCTTGTGGTGGAACAGGGACAGGCGGCTGTCAAGATTGGAGACCATGTGAAGAAAAACCAGATCCTGGTGTATGGAAAAGTAATCATAACCAATGATGACGACCAGATCGTGGAGGAACGGAGTGTTCAGGCAAAGGCACTGTACAAGATCCAGGGAAGCGAAAAAATCCGGTACAAGATTGCATGTAAAGGAAAAAGAAAAGTTTATACCGGGGAGGAAAAAAGTGTATACTCTATCAGTGGGAACGGAAAAACACTTAATTTGGCAAATCCACTTAAAAGGTTTGATAAATCCCTCAAATATGATATAATGACAACTGTATGCACAGAAAAAGAGATTCCTTTTGGCGATGCAGAGTTTACTGTGAGAAAAAAAGTATTTCTGCCGTATACGCTGAAAGATCATACTTATACACAAAAAGAAGTGGAAAAGCTGGTGCAAAAAGAGGTAGAGAGAAAGCTTCTTTTACTGCAGCGGCAGCAATATGAGATCCGGGGGAAGACCTGGCATATAACAAAGCAGGCGGATGACTGGGTGGCAGAAGGCACGATCCAGTTTGCGAAGGAGGAGAATCATGGAGAACAGGGAAATAGTCCTTGACATACCCGTAGAACATGAAAGGAATATATTTGGCGGTCTGGATCTTTTCCTGAAAAAGATCGAAAGATCCCTGCAGGTAGATGTGATAGCCAGAGATGGCAAAGTGAAGGTGCTTGGAAGTGACAGCCAGACAAAGAAGGCTGAAAGAGTACTGCAGGAACTTTTGGAATTGTCCAAAAGGGGCAGTGAGATCACGGAGCAGAATGTGGATTATATCATCTCTATGACTATGCAGGATGCTACAGAAAGTTATGCGGACCTGGATAAAGAGATACTTGGATATACCGTACAGGGAAAGCCCATTAAAGCCAAGACATACGGCCAGCAGAAATATGTCCGCGCCATTCAGGAGAAGATGATGGTGTTTGGCATCGGACCGGCAGGTACCGGTAAGACTTACCTTGCCATGGCTATGGCGATCCAGGCTTTCAAAAATAATGAAGTCACCAAGATCATACTGACAAGGCCGGCCATCGAGGCCGGTGAGAATCTGGGATTTCTGCCGGGAGATCTTCAAAGTAAGATCGACCCTTATCTGAGACCTTTGTATGATGCCCTGTATCAGATCATGGGGGCGGAGAGTTTTATAAAAAACTCCGAAAAAGGCCTGATTGAGGTAGCACCGTTGGCTTATATGAGGGGACGAACCCTTGACAATGCCTTTATCATTCTGGATGAGGCCCAGAACACCACACCGGCCCAGATGAAGATGTTTCTGACCCGTATTGGATTTGGATCTAAGGTGGTGGTCACAGGAGACCTTTCCCAGAAGGATCTGCCGTATTCTACGGTATCCGGTCTGGAGCAGGCGTCTAAGGTGTTAGAGCCGGTCAATGATATTGG
>JAXDTV010000099.1:0-9254 GCA_034089785.1 Eubacterium sp. | reverse complement strand
CCGCTGTTATCTTTGTTGGCCACTCCATTTTTGTTGTACTTGGCCCAATTTCCCCAATAAGAGGCAAACACACTTCCTGTCTCAGAAGTATCTTTTGTCACATTGTTGGTTACCTGCGTCCATCCGATCAGGTTGTCGGTTTTTGCAAATGCAAGGTGAGAACCAAAGATATAATAATAACCATCATCTCCCTTTACAACGGATGGGTCGTGGCTGGAGGTCTGATACGGTTCCTGCAGTTCGCAGACAAAACTCTGTGTCTTGCCATTGGAAATGCTGGCTGTTACCGTCACTTTACCAATACCGGTTGCCTTAAAGTTATAATAAGAATCTACGGTTGCCAGTTCCGGGTTATCCACTGTAAATTTTACCTTTTCAGTGGCATTAGAAGGAGAAACATTAACCGTCAAAGGCCAGACATTATCTCCTGTGATTTCCATGGCTGTCGGATAATTTTCCACTGTAAAATCTGTGGCTGCTACATATGGTGTTGGAGACGGTGTCGCCTTGACGGTATTTGTGTTATTAGCCGGTGCCTTTGTTACCGTAGGCTTCTTGGTCGTGGTAGTCTTGGTGGTCTTTTTCTTATTCTTTACTGTCACCTTGCAGACATACTTTTTCTTGCCGACTTTCGCTGTGATACGAGCGGTTCCGGCTTTCTTAGCCTTTACCTTACCTGTCTTTGAGACAGTGGCTACTTTCTTTTTAGAAGAAGTCCATTTGATCTTCTTCTTGTTGTTTTTCAACTTCAGCTTATATGACTTCCCCACCGTCAATGTAAGCTTCGTCTTGTTTAAAGCTACTTTCTTCTTTTTCTTGGCATCTGCCTGATTCGGTGCGATGAGCATGCCGAGAATCAATGCAAATATCAATGAAAAAGATACAATTTTTCTTTGTTTCAATTTTCATTCCTCCTTATAAACGATGTGGTCTTATTGTAATAAATTACCAAAATAATTACAAGTGCTTTGTGGTTTTATGAGCATTTTTCACATGAAAGGTATGTTTGTTTTTCCCCGTAAAATCGGTTATAATGTACGAAAACAGTTTTTTGGGGGAATATCATGATTACACTAAATGATTATTTATATAATGGTGACACAGTGCTGAAGATCATTCATTCTTATGAAAAGGATCTCCGCCAATCCGCCGAGGAAACCCACAATGAGATCGACCTGCTTCACTGTGAGTTTTTGCAGCAGCTGATCGATCTGCTGGAACATAACGACTTTCTGACCTCCCAGTCCCAGCGGATCCGGGAATTCTACAAATATATGGCTGCTGAATATCCTTCTCTGGCCTTTACTTTCAAGGGGCGGATCAAATCCCTGATCCGGGCAGAGTCTAAATTCAACGGAAATATCGTGGAATTTATCACCCAGTATTATGAAGAAAAGAAAACTTTTCCTTCACTGGATGAAGTAAAAAAACGCCTGAACTGCTTCCGGGATCTGATTGCTTACCGAATCGTGATCTCTCTGCCAAAGTGCCATCTGGCACCGGGCATGGATCTGGAAACAGAAGAACTGAACTACCTGTATGAAATCGCCGGGAAACTGCCGGATTTTCTGAAAGACCGGGGCTTCTATCCGGAACCGTCCGGCCTTGCACATCCCCTTAAAAATTCCCGTCTGACGGACAATGTGTCGGCCTTTTACCGGGATTATGTAACCAATCCCAACCCCTTTGGCTACCGCTCCCTTCATATCACTTTTTATGATACGATCTCCCGCAGTTATGTAGAACTTCAGCTTCGCACCAAGCAGATGGATGACCACGCAGAGATCGGCCCTGCCAACCACCTTGGTTATGAAAAAAGACAGCACAGCCAGCGTTCCCAGACTGATACGGTACCTTCCGGTGAATGCCTGATCTTTGACCAGGCCCGGACCCGGGTGCAGAAACTGGCTCAGATCGATCTGGCAAAACTGGATGTGAATATGTTTGCAGCCCGGGACAATTCCCTGATCAACGACGGCTGTGGCCTGTTCCGAGGCAGACAGATCCTTCCGTTTGAACATCTGTCCCGCTTCCAGAATGATCTGATCGACTAATCTTCCATATTTTGTCAGGATCTACCCTCTTGACAGACAAGAATAAGGATGTTATGATTCTATTATCGAACATTTGTTCTTGTTTGTAAAGGGGGTTTTTTAATGATTTTTCAAGAACAGGCTTCTCTCCGGGAAAAACTGGCTATCCTGGCGGACGCCGCCAAGTATGATGTAGCCTGCACTTCCAGCGGGGTAGACCGCCGTTCCAGGCCCGGTCAGCTGGGCAACACCGCCGCCTGTGGTATCTGCCACACCTTCGCCTCTGATGGACGGTGTATCTCCCTTTTAAAGATTTTATTTACCAACGAATGTATTCATGACTGCAAATATTGCCTGAACCGGTGTAGCAATGACATTCCCCGGGCCACCTTTACACCGGAGGAGGTCTGCACCCTTACGGTGGAGTTCTACCGGCGCAACTATATTGAAGGACTGTTTCTGAGTTCCGGCATTGTGCAGTCTGCCGACTATACCATGGAGCAGATCTGCCTTACTTTGAAAATGCTCCGGGAAGAGTATCATTTTAACGGCTACATACATTGCAAATCCATCCCCGGTGCTTCCCCAGAGTGGGTAGAAGAGGCCGGCTGGTACGCTGACCGCATGAGTGTGAATCTGGAACTGCCTACCGCTGAGGGACTGCGTCAGCTGGCTCCCGGCAAGACACGAAAGACGATCCTTACCCCTATGCGCCAGATCCAGTCCGGTGTAGCCGAAAGCCGGGACCTCCTTGGCATGAAAGGCGGCAATCAGAGTGCTTACTGGTATACCCAGAAGAGACTAGGCCGCCAGCTGCCTTCTTCTGATCTGACTGCCGCCTTAAAGGGTTCTTCCAAGAAAGAATCCATCTCCTCCCTTTCCCGCTCTGCAGGAGAGACCAGCCTGTCCACCTGGCGCCGGCGTGATACCAGCCGTGGCTTTGTTCCCAGCGGCCAGAGCACCCAGATGATCATCGGTGCCACCGGCGAATCAGACTACGAGATCATGGCCGTGACAGAAGCCCTTTACCAGAACTTTGACCTAAAGCGGGTTTTTTACTCTGCCTTTATCAATATAAATCAGGATCCCGCCATGACCCAGGCCAGCCAGACTCCGCCTCTGCGAAGAGAACACCGGCTGTATCAGGCAGACTTTCTGCTTCGTTTTTATGGTTTCCAGGCAAAGGAACTTCTCACAGAAAAACGCCCTTTTTTCAACACCTACCTGGATCCCAAGTGCGACTGGGCACTGGGGCATCTGGAGCAGTTTCCGGTAGAGGTCACCCGGGCAGACTACCAGACACTGCTGCGGGTTCCCGGCATCGGCACCAAGTCTGCCAGAAGGATCCTGCAGGCCCGCCGCACCGGTTCCATCAGTTTCTCTTCTTTGAAAACCATGGGCGTGGTGCTGAAACGCGCTATTTATTTTATTACCTGCCATGGAAAAAGTGCCTATCCTTTTATGAAAATAGATGAAGACTACATTACGAGAAATCTTCTGGCGGATGAGCCGGATGTGATGAAAGGGTATGGCAGTCATGTTACCTACAAGCAATTGACTTTTGAGGACTTTTTAACCAAACAATGAAAGGAGTTTATATGGAATCTGGTACAAAACCTACCCGGTACTATCTTTGTTCCGATACGGATACCGGTATACTAAGTGCCATCTACGATGCCGGCCTTTCCTGTTATGGGCACCGTTTTATCCGTATCCTGCCACTGGCTCCCCATGCCTGTTATGAGCAGACTCTTTTCTCTGAATATGTGACCGTGGAGGAAACGCCGGACAAGGCAGATTCGGCACTCCGCTCGATCCGGAAGCAGCTTTCGTCACAGATTTATCAGTATGTTATGTGTACTCTGGCCTCCACCTTCCCGGATCGTGGTGATGTCCTCTATCAGTTCATTACCTACGCCTTCCATATGGGTGACCGCATCTGTCATGCTTTACAGGTTCCCTTTGTAAAGAGGATCTTTGAAATCCAGCGCAGAGTGCAGAATGAGGCTCACTACCTGCGGGAGTTTATCCGTTTTCGGCAGATCCGGCAGGAGCCACCCGTTCTTGCCGCCAATATTGAACCGGACCACCATATCCTGCCTATGATCACGGAACACTTTGCGGACCGCTATCATATGGAATGGTTTGTGATCCTGGATATCACTCACCAGGAAGCAGCCTTCCATGCCCCGGACAAGGACTGGTATCTGCAGCAGTTATCCCCGGAGGATACCGAAAAACTTGCCCGAATGGAGGAAAACGGATCGGACTATGCAGATCTGTGGAAGACTTTCTTTGAACATATAGGCATAAAAGAAAGGAAGAATCCTGCTTTACAACGCAGTCTTCTTCCTCTTCATTACCGGAAACATCTAACGGAATTTCAGGATTAGATCCTATCAGCAGATCAGCGGCTGATAGTCATCGTCTATCCCCTGTTTTGCCAGGATCAGAATTGCTTTCCGTTTAGAATATGTTGTTTGTTTTCCTGTCTTTATGTCATACACAAAGTATTGGTTAAAGCCATCTCCAGCCATAAATTCTCCGATCCAGACGCCCTCGGATGTAAATGTCAGCATACTTCCTGTGTGGTTGACCCAGTTCTGTATCATATCGTAGTCCGAGTCCTTGTATACGCCACACGGTTTTGCCAAAAACTGAGATACCCCTTTCTCGTACCGTATCTTTTTGCCATCCTTTTTATTGACGCTGATAATCATATTTTTCTGGTCATAATTGCAAGTACCTTCCTCATCATTTTGAGCCTTGTAATTGTACTTGACGCGGATTTCCATGTACATTTTCTTTTTATAGAACCACATTCCCATAACATCCCAGGTTTTTATGTTGTTGACACCTGCGTTGGCTGTTATGCATGCGTTCAGACTTTTTCCCGTCCCTGTGTCCTGATTTTTAACAATCTTTTTGGCTTTTCCGGTTTTGGTATTGTACCGGACCAGACTGTCATTAGTGGAAAGATACACATTTTTGCCATTTACTCCTATGATCGGATTGCTTTTACCATAATCCTGTCCCGAACGAAGACGCCACGGCGTGTTGATACTGGAGGCAATTTTTTTCTTTTTGCCGGTCTTCAGGTTTAACTGATACAGGCCATCGTTGGTTCCTCTGAAAATATTTCTCACAGTGTAATAGACACAGTTACCCGCCTTGGCCGTCCGTCCAGAAGCAGTTTTTGCCATCAGAATCCGCTTTTCATTATCCTTGACCTTAACCAGTTTCTTTTTCTTTTTGGTCCTTTTATCGTAAACCATAATGGTTCTGTCGCACTGGTAGATGATCTTGTTGTCATCTGCCTTCACAAACTCCTGCCACTTAGGTACTTTAAAAAGGCGTCTTTGTCTTTTGACATTGAGTTTCTCTGTTTTTTTCTTCACCGGCACCTGCCAGATATACCCCGTATCCGAAAAGCCAACATTGGTATCACAATAGTACAGATAACTCTCGGTCTTATACACAGCCCCCATACCACCTGCTCTGTTGGAGGAAGATGGGATAAATGTATACGCATCCTGGATCCTGCCCTTTTTATCGTAGGTAGAAATCCCGTCCTCATAGTCGGTCACATAAACATACTTCTTCCCTTCATAAGGATGAATGGATGTCGTATTCTTTGCCGCTGCCGGCGTGACCACCGATGTGGCCGATACTGCCAGCAGTGTTACAAATCCTCCCAGTCTTTTTATACTTTTTCCTATCTTGCTGTGCATAACAAACACTTCCTTTCCCTTTTTTTATCAGCAGATCAGCGGTGTAGCATGGTCCTGGATCCCTCGCTTGATCAGTTCCTGTTTTGCTTTCTTTTTGGAATAAACCCCATGCTTTTTCGTCTTCATATTATAGGTAAAATAACTGCGTCTACCTTTCTCGTTCACAAACTCTGCCAGCCACACACCCTTGGACGTAACACTCATCATACTGCCGGTGTGGTTGGTCCAGTTATTAATGCCATCATAATCTGAATCTTTGTTTTCTCCATCATGGCTGGCAAGGAATTTGGACAGATCCGCTTCATAAACCAGATTGCTGCCGTCCTTTTTGTTCATACTGAGCATGATATTTTTTACTTCGTATTTATTTCCATACTCCTGATATGAATCTGAAGACGGTGTTGAAAAATTGTATTTAATCCGGACTTCCAAGTACAGTTTTTTGCCACAACAGCGAATTCCTATGATGTCCCATTCTTTTATATTGTCCAGACCTGCATTGGCCGTGACGCAGTTATCGATGCTCATAGAAGAATCCAGCGGACTGCTGTTTTTATTTTTCATGAGCGTGGTTGTTTTTTTCGTCTTTGTATTATATTTTATCAGTTTGCTGGCCGTCTGTATATACAGATCACTGCCCGATACGCCAAGGATCGGATTTCTCTCACTGTACTCATGTCCATAGCGAAGTCTCCACGGCATAGCAACACTTGTAGTAACCTGTCGTTCGTTGCCGGTTTTAAGATTCAACTCAAACAGCCCCACACTGCCATCGGCACTGAAGCCGTAACTCACTACGGTATAATACACACAGTTGCCCACTTTGACCGTCCGGCCGGATGAATCCTTAGCCATATATATTATGTTATCCCGGTTGGCAAGCCCTGTCAAATCTTTCTTTTTCTTTGTTTTTTTATTGTAAGAATAAAGGCCGCCCTGCCTGTTAAATACGATCTTTGTATCGGTGGCATATACGAAACTGTCCCAGTCTTTTACATGAAAAAGTTTCTTTTTCTTTTTGACATTTAATTTCTCCGTCTTTTTGTTGATCGGGATCTGCCAGACATTGCCATCCTGGGAGTATCCCTCGTTGGTGTCGCAAAAATACAAATAACTTTTGGTCTTGTATACGGCACCCATGGAATATTCTTTATCTACGCCTTTTACCACCGTATAGTTTTTGACCAGTTTGCCTTTCTTATTGTAGGCATAAATCCCGTTATTGTAGTTGGTGGCAAATACATATTTCTTGCCTTCATAAGGGCTCACATAGTTTTTGCTCTTGGTAGCTGCCTGTGCCCCCGGCGCCCCCAGAGACATCACTGTCATAGCAAGCACCAGCATGCCTCCCGCCGCTTTTTTTGCTATTTCTCTGAATGTTTTTCTCATACTTCATCATCCTCTCTTTTTCATTTTCGTACCGGCTTTTATCTGCCTTTAGTAATAGAGACGATGGAAACGGGGAAAACCTTGCAAGGAAAATACCCGAAAAATACCTGAATTTAATTGCCAAAGTAAATTCCTGTAACTACCTGAAGTTACTTCAACAAATTTCCATACTGCATTTACTCTGACAAATGTTATAGTTATATTGCTGTGTCCCTAACCTAATACTAAGGAGGTAACTCTTATGGCAAATAATAAACATTTATCTTTAAGTGATCGAATCACCATTGAATCTATGCTTGAAAAACATCACACATTCAAAGAAATCGGTTCTTTCCTGGACAAAGATCCTACAACCATCTCCAAGGAGATCCGATCCCGCTTTGTTACTTTACGGACCGGTGGCAGGTACATACAATACAACAACTGTCAGCTGCGGTTCTCCTGTTCCAAAAAACATCTTTGTCACCCCTGTCATTCTTCCCGCAAATTTAAACTATGCAGAAATTGTTCCATGTGCAACGCCTTTTGCGATGAATTTATCCCTGACACCTGCCCGAAACACTCCAAGCCGCCTTATGTTTGTAACGGCTGTGGCAAACGCTATACCTGTAGTCTGGAAAAACATCTGTACATCGCTAAAGATGCTCACTCCAGCTACCGTACACTTCTTTCAGAATCCCGCACCGGCATTTCCTTCTCAGAAGAAGAAATCAAACACTTAGATGACCTCATTACTCCCCTTATAAAAAAGGGACAGTCCCCTCATCATATCTGTGCCACTAACCGGGATTCCATTATGGTCAGTGAACGAACTATTTATCGTTTTGTTGATTCCCGCATCTTTTCCGCTATGAATCTTGATCTTCCCAGAAAAGTACGATACAGTGCCCGGAAAAAAGCTGTTCATGTAAAGGTGGATAAAGCCTGCCGCATAAACCGTACCTATGAAGATTTTAAAACATTTATGCATTCCCATCCGGACTATCCTCTCGTAGAACTGGATTCTGTTGAGGGAAAGCGCGGCAGCAAAGTTCTTCTTACCATTCATTTTGTAAAGGCAGAGTTTATGCTGGCTTTTTTACGGGAACACAATGATTCCAAATCCGTGATTGATATTTTCGACTTTCTATACTCTGTTTTGAAACCAGAATTATTCAAATCCATTTTCAAAGTTTGTCTGACCGATAATGGCAGTGAATTTTCAAATCCTCTGGCTTTAGAGTTTGATTCCTCCCAAAAACGACGCACGCATATTTTTTACTGCGATGCAAGTGCTCCTTATCAAAAGGGATCTGCCGAAAGAAACCACGAATTTATCCGCTTTTTTATTCCCAAAGGAACGGACATCGGAAACTATTCCCAAGATGACATTAACTTAATGATGGATCATATCAACTCCTACTGTAGAGAAAGTTTAGGGAACAAAAGTCCTTATGAAATGTTTTCCTTTTTATACGGTCAAGACTGTTTGGACCTTCTCGGGTGCCACCTTATTCCGCCAAACAAAGTGACACTCAATCGATCCATTTTCTGTAAGGAGGGTGCCCATGAAACCAGATAAAAATTCAATGGATTACCAGCTCAACCTTTTAGCACTGGAAGAAATGGAAAATCTCGTCCCCATGACCCTTCATGAACGCACTTGCATACGAAAATGGGTCAAATCCGGACACGAAATAGAGTCCAATCCATGGCATTATCTGGATGCAGATGGAATGCCTTTAAACTACCTTCAGGCCTTTCGCCTGAAATATGGATATCCCAGTGGACCTTGGAATTACTGGAAAGGTCCGGACGAACAGTTTCTCTGGGATGATGCCCGCCAATGCTTCATCTCCAAAGACGAACTATAATCACTAATTAACCAATCGGGACACAGCATCCATATCCGCAAACAGAGGGGTGGAACTTACTCTTGCAAAAAAACGATTAACTTTCACCCTTTATTAAGAGCACCATTTTTCCCTTACATTATGTTGATTTTACGCCAAAACAGTAAAAAAATCATCTGTTTGCAGGTAAATTTACTAACTTTTTTTGCAAAAATCTTTTTCACCGGCATTTACTTTGACAAACCGGAATTAACCTTGGCACTTGACCT
>JAXDTV010000040.1:0-3380 GCA_034089785.1 Eubacterium sp. | reverse complement strand
CATTCTTTTTTGATACTGTAGGGTGTTTTAAGCGAAATAATAACGGGTTGACATTAAAGATGCTATTATGTTTTTTTAAGAATATATTTATTTTATTATAATATTTCACAATACAGCATGTCAAGGAATATTGCATAGTTCCCATACGAGGCACGCTCCTTTAATTCACTCTGCATCTATCAATATCCGACAATATAAATTTCCTCTCATTTGCCTTTAGGACAAAGCCTTTGTACTTGGTTATGTAATCCACAATTCCATCTACCCTGACTATATCATAAGGTAGTTTACACTTGCTTCTTACCTGAATCTCACGGTTACTCAGCACCAGCACCGGGTGTACTTCTGCCACATCTTCCTGAATCACATTTTCCAGCACCTGGGTTTCTTCCCGGATCTGCTTTGTCGGTGCTCCGATGTTTTTACCATAGTTCCCCCTTTGCAGCATCCAGTTGTCCTTTCCATCAATGCGGATCACTGACTTTGTGTTTTTCCCATCTGTCATTCCAAACGCTTTCGTTTCTATACAAAATACACCTGTTTTTCCCACAACAATATGGTCAAATTCTTTTACCTGGCCACCGTATTTCAGAGCCGGGCCATTGATAACAGCATAATTTTTCTGGTCAAGTTTTTTCAATTCATCCCTGACGATCTGTTCTCCGGTATTTCCTACTTCTTTCCGCCAGTAATCATCCTCATCCGTCTTTCGATTTTTCAACTTGCTGTCTCTAGTCTCATATTCGGGCCTTTCGTCCACGCCTTTCACACCAATGGAAATCAAAAAATGTCTGAACTCTTCCTTTTGTGCTACGGTTATGTTGGGATTGGCAATTACAAGATTAAAGAATATCCCTTTCAGATCTCCCTTTTCTTTATTCAAGAAGTCCTGATAAACTATTTTCCCCGATCTTCTTCTTACATATCCTCCTTGATAGGATTTTAGAAAAGCACAAAACCTGTGAAATTCCTCCTCCGAAAAATGTGGATGCAGTTTTTTCTTTTCTCTCTGAAACTTCTCTTTTGATACCCATTTGTCCTCTTTGTTTGTTAATCTGCTAATCAGCCAAATAACAACAATAACAAACAAAAGGACTATGAGCACTTCCCTTCTATGTGACGATAATATTTCTACTATGTACTTCTCCATTGATTCACCTCTATCTCAACTTTTCTTTTTTACTCTCAACATCGGTTATTTTTCCCCGGAACATGAACTGTTTTCCAGCTCATCCAAGCAAATTATGCCACCCTACATTCTCCTTGCCTGCCTGAAAAAAGAACTCGCTATACTGGTCTGTCTCAAATATTTCCAGCAGTTCTCTCATATTCCATATAAGATTAGCAGAAGAGATATCGTTCCGGTCAAGCCAGAACACTTTCCCTTCTCTGGAGTTTTTCAGTTCACCCTCAAATTGATCTGTTTTGTACAAAAGGACTATATATCTTGTTCCATCTTCCAAAATCCAGTCCTTAAATCCGCATGGCTGCGGATTTTTTATGACCAGACCTGTTTCCTCTCTTATTTCCCGGATCACAGAATCTCTCAGAGACTCTCCCTCTTCCACATGCCCTCCCGGGAAAACCAGGCCACCTTCATATTTCGTCCCGGTTTTCTCCTGAACAAGTACCTTTTTTTCGTCATATACCAAACACATATTGGTTAATTCAACTTTTGTTTTCCGGCTCATCTTTACTGCTCCTGCTCCAATTCCTGATTGATTCTGTCTTCACTCTCTGCCATCGCCTGCAAAGTCATTGTAAGCAGTTTTTCCAATTCCCAGCCAAGCTGTTCGGCACCTCTTTCGATTACCTCTCTGGAACAGCCGGCCGCAAATCCTTTGCTTTTATATTTCTTTTTCAGGGATTTTAACTGCATGTCCTTGGTACTTTTGGATGGACGCATAAGGGCTGCTGCCCAGATAAGTCCTGTCAGTTCATCCACTGCAAACAACACTTTTTCCATCTCATGAACCGGTTCCACATCCAGCGTCACACCACATTCAACCGTAATTCCATATCCGTGAGACACAACACCGTGGATAATATCTTCCGACATGCCTCCCTCTCTCAGAAGTTCCGGTGCTTTCAGGCAGTGTTCTGCCGGATAAAGTTCAAAATCGATGTCGTGCAGCAGACCAATGATCCCCCAGTGGCCTGCCTCATCACCATAACCCAGTTCTCTGGCAAACCACTCCATCACAGCCTCCACCGTAAATGCGTGCTGAATGTGAAACGGATCCTTGTTATATTTTTTTAGTAAGGCACATGCTTCTTCTCTTGAAATATCACTCATGTTATCAATCTCCTTTCTGTGAAGCCTATGCCATACTAATATACCTATATCCTTACTTTGTCAATTGGAATTTATCTTTTTTTGTATAAAAGCAATTCCGGGTTTTCGCCATCTTCCTCATAAGTACAAACCATGATAAAATCCATATTTACCACTATTCCAAAACGCCTGCTGCCACCAAATACACATTCCAGTTGATTTCCCAAGTATGTCTTTTGATCATCCAGAAATTTTACCTTTTCTCCATTAGGAAGGGTATACATAAGATTCACATATTTTCCCACCAGGGCGTTCAATTCTTTTACCTGTGGGAGTCCCTCCTTGTATCATGTATAGTTGGTTTCTGTTTTTATGATACAGGTAAAATCGTGTGAAGGAAAGCAACTAGGGGTTGCGTTGATAAAAATTTCACACCTGAACAAATTCACTACTGGCATTTCTTAAGCTTGCAGGCGCCTTTTCTTCACCGATAACGATTACTCGCTTTCCCATAGCTCTCAATTTTTCCACATCCGGAGCATACCCGTGATCCGATGCCGCCAGGACCACAATATCAATATTAGAGTCACTCTTCACAACATTCATCATGTCTTTTTTTATTTTCTGATCCACCTTATTTTTCCCCGGACCGCCGTATAGTCGGATGTCTTTCATTCCTTCTGTCTCGCGGGCCACTTTCGCCCATGACTGCGTTGACTTATCCTTCTGGATTCCATATGCATTTACTCTGTCAACCACACCTCTTTTCTTTGCTTCCCTCATTATGTCAGAAGCCTTTTTCGACGATATATTTTCACTGTCAATAAATACCGCTGTGTTTCTTTTTTTGTGATTTTTTTTATTCATTTCCTTTCATTTCCTTTCATTAAACCACTCCAAGAGTTGACGTCCGGTATCATTCATTTCTAAATAGTGTCCTCCCGAATTGTTATATACAGCAACTTTTTCAAGTCCCTTTATGACCCAGTGAACCCATCTTCCATAAAATTTGTCCCTCGTGCTATCATATTTTTTGAGCCAGTCTTCATACAAAACCGGTACATGAAGCGTTTCTATCAATTCCCTTGGTATATCTTTACGAATT
>JAXDTV010000038.1:0-27957 GCA_034089785.1 Eubacterium sp. | reverse complement strand
ATCACCAGATCGCACCGGTATATAATACCGATTACATCTTTTCTCAGATAGCCGATCAAAAATACCACACCCAGCAGTACCAGAATGGTGGCCAGAATATAGCAGATGCTCGTCATAGTAGCCGACGGCCACACGATCAGTACCACGCCCAGTGCAATAAAAAGCACCGCCAGCAGGATCAGATTCCATTTCAACTGTTTCAGCAACTTCATATAACGCCCTCCTTGGAATATACACCGCCCCGGCTTTTGCCGGCCGGCAGATTGTCTGTCTTACTATTCTTTCCTTATTATACAGGAAAAATCCTCATAGATAAATACCCAATCGGCTCACTACAGTCCTAAATCCTCGAAGTCTTCCGGCAAGAAACGGTGGTAAATGATATGACATCCCTCGTCTTTGAAACAGTACAAATACCGGTCTATTCCTTCTGTAAAATAAAAGCAGCAGTCAAACTCATCCGTATCCACTTTCTTTTTCTCATAGGAAAAAGGCTGCTTTTTGAACACCTCTTCTACCTCTGCCATGGTAGTTCCATGAACCGAAAGTATTTCTACCAGTTCAAAGATAAAAGAATTGGCTCCCTGGTGCTCATGGACATATTCCGTCGCTTTTTCCGATAAAAAGAAACAGAAACGCTCTCCCTTACCGGTGATCTCCACACTGCCAAAACGATCCTCTGCAAAGGCAGGGAACTCTTTCAGCGCCTCTTTCATTTCCTCTTCCGAAAAGGACGCATCAAAAAAGTGGTTCAGTGAACTCAGTGGATAATAAAAACGAACCGGTTCCTTTCTGTATCCCAGTTTTGCCTGTTCTTCCGCTAAAAGGTCCTCCAGATTTTCAAAAATTTTCTCATATATTTTTTCCTGCATACGATAATCTCCTTTATTGATACAAGTATTTCCATCTATGGGGCATTATAATACCAAGGTCCGGGAAAAGCAAGGCTTCGAGCATAACGCTTCCTCCTTGTTGACAGGATTTTTCAAATGGCTATAATAAATGAAACAGGAGGTTTATTGTATGGATTTTTTAACACGCGCTTATGAATTGCAAGAAGAAACAATCGCCAACCGCAGGCACATCCACCAGCATGCCGAAACCGGGCTGGATCTGCCGGAAACGGTGGCTTTTGTCAAAGATAAATTAACAGAATATGGTCTGGCTCCCGCAGACTGCGGCCACGGCGTTACCGCCACATTAGGAAAGGGCAGCCCGGTTTTACTGCTGCGGGCGGACATGGATGGTCTTCCGATCCGGGAGGACAGTGGAGAAAGTTTCTCATGTACCACAGGAGCGATGCACGCCTGCGGTCATGATTTCCACGCCGCCATGCTCCTTAGTGCCGCCCGTATGTTAAAAGAAGAAGAGGCTTCTTTAGCCGGCACCGTAAAGTTTATGTTCCAGCCCGCAGAAGAAACATTTCAGGGGGCAAAGGATATGATAGAGAATGGTATTTTACAGAATCCCAAACCAGACGCCGCCCTTGCCTTTCATGTCACCACCGGTCACAGTCCGGCAGGCACTTATATGTACAATGCAAGCGGTACCATGATGAATTCTGTGGATGGATTTAAAATCACCATTCACGGCCAGGGTTCCCACGGTGCCTGCCCTCATCAGGGCATCGATCCCATCAACATCGGTGTCCACATCTATCTGGGACTTCAGGCACTGATCGCCAGGGAAAGCGATCCCGCTGACTGCTGTGTTCTTACGATAGGACAGTTTTCCGCCGGCGAAGCTGCCAATATCATTCCGGATACGGCTGTTTTACAGGGAACGCTGCGGACTGGCAATCCTGCCGCCAGAGAAAAACTGATGCCGCGCATCCGCGAGATCAGCGAGAAAACCGCAGCTGTCTACAACGGTAGTATTGAGTATCAATGCCTGTCTGCCGTGCCGCCGCTGATCTGCGCCAAAGACCTTACCAACGAATTTGTTTCTTATGTAAAGGACCTGTCCATTCCAGATGTCACCGGTTACCCGGACATTGCCGCCCCAGCCTCGGAGGACTTTGCTCTCGTTGCCCAACAGATTCCGTCCACCTATATATATCTGTCTGCCGGCTACGAAGATAAACGGGGAGATTACCCGGTACACCACCCGAAAGCTTTATTTAACGAAAAAGTATGTGCCATCGGCTCTGCCTGCTACGCCGCCTGCGCTTTCCGCTATCTGGCAGACCACGGTTCAATCTCAAAGGAATAAAGAAACAATTCCTCTTGTGAGAAGTGCCATGATCCAGGCTACTCCACATTGAAAGAGAACGACTCCCAGTGCCCATCTGCGGCCCAACTCTCTCCGTATGGAAGCAATCGCTGCCACACAAGGTGTATAAAGCAGACTGAACACCAGAAGAGACGCTGCCGCTACAGGGGAGATTGAGGCAGCCACCGCACCTCCGAAAAGAATCTGCAGCGATGATACAACACTTTCCTTTGCCATAAATCCACTGATAAGGGAAGTGCATATCCGCCAGTCCCCCAGTCCCAGTGGCACAAAGATCGGCACTAATACGCTGGAAATCATGGCAAGGATACTGTTTTTTGATTCAGTAACCAGATTAAAATGAAGATCAAAACTCTGCAAAAACCAGATGCACATCGTAGCCAAAAGAATCACCGTGAATGCTCTCTGCAAAAAATCCTTTGCTTTTTCCCACAGAAGCTGCGCCACATTCTTCATTCCGGGCATCCGGTAATTAGGCAGTTCCATCACAAATGGTACTGCCTCTCCTTTAAATAGCGTCTTTCGATACACCAATGCCGTCACGATCCCCATAATAATCCCAAGGAAATACAACCCCGTCATAACGAGGCCGCCCTGTTTCGGGAAAAAAGCACTGACAAAAAATGAATAGATCGGCAGTTTTGCCGAACAACTCATAAATGGTGTCAAAAGAATCGTCATCTTACGATCCCTCTCACTTGGCAATGTTCTGGTCGACATAACAGCCGGTACTGTGCAGCCAAATCCAATCAACATAGGCACAATACTGCGGCCGGATAAACCAATCTTTCTCAATAATTTATCCATAAAAAACGCCACTCTGGCAATGTATCCACTGTCTTCCATCAGGGACAAGAAAAAGAACAGTGTTACGATCACAGGCAGGAAACTCAGGACACTTCCTACACCGGCAAAAATTCCATCCATTACCAGCCCCTGCAGTACAGGGTTCACATGAGCCGCCGTCAACGCCCGGCCAGTTATCTCTGTCAACGAATCAATCCCCATTTCCAGCAGGCTTTGCAGACCGGCCCCGATCACATTAAAAGTCAGATAAAATACTGCCAGCATGATCAGTACAAAGCACGGAATCGCAGTATACTTACCTGTAAGGACCTTGTCCATCCTTTCACTGCGAAGTCGTTCTTTACTCTCAACCGGTTTTACTACCGTGCTCTCACAAACCCTCTCGATAAAGTTAAAACGCATATCTGCAATCGCAGCGCTGCGGTCCAGCCCCCGTTCTTTTTCCATTTGCAGGATCAAGTGCTCCAATGTTTCCTTCTCATTTTGGTCCAGTCCCAGGCGTTCCAGGATCAGTGGATCTCCTTCAATCAGTTTTGTAGCTGCAAACCGCACCGGAATATCTGCCTCCCGGGCATGGTCTTCTACAATATGGCAGACAGCATGAATACAGCGATGCACTGCACCACCAAACTCATTTTCATCACAAAAATCCTGTCTTCCTGGCTTTTCCTGGTATCGTGCAATATGGATGGCATGTCGTACCAGTTCCTCCACTCCCTGGTTCTTGGCTGCTGAAATCGGCACAACCGGTACTCCAATCTTTTCCTCCATCTTGTTGATATCGATAGATCCCCCATTAGCATTTACCTCATCCATCATATTCAGTGCTATCACCATCGGTATATCCATTTCCAGAAACTGCATGGTTAAATACATATTTCTTTCAATGTTAGTGGCATCCACTATGTTGATCACCGCTTTCGGCCGGTTCTCCAGCACAAAATTTCTGGATACGATTTCCTCACTGCTATAGGGCGACATGGAATAAATCCCCGGGAGATCCGTAATTTGGGTATTAACATGTCCCTTGATCGCACCATCTTTCCGGTCCACCGTAACCCCCGGGAAGTTTCCCACATGCTGGTTTAATCCCGTCAGCTGATTAAACAGTGTCGTCTTTCCACAGTTTTGATTTCCCACCAGCGCATATGTAAGTGTTTCCTCCGCCGGCAGCGGTTTTTTGCTTCCTTTTACATGGTATTTTCCTTCTTCTCCAAGTCCCGGATGTTCCGCATTACTAATTGCAGAAAGTCCCTTATGTTCCCGGGCTCTTGCATCAATCTTCTCAATCTCTATCTGATCCGCATCTGCCAGACGCAGAGTCAGTTCATAACCATGAACCTGCAGTTCCATGGGATCTCCCATAGGTGCAAATTTAATAACGGTCGTCTCTGCCCCCGGAATTACACCCATATCCAAAAAATGCTGGCGAAGCGCTCCCTCTCCACCAACAGATAAAATTCTCGCACTCTCCCCTGCCTTCAGTTCTTTTAATGTCATCTGTGCTTCAACTCCTCTCTTTCATCTTCATATCAAGTTTCTCTTATTTATCTGCTAAGCTTTTTCCTGTGGCATAATCAATCTTTATTCCCGGTTGTACATTATACACAAATACATGGATGCATACCCCCTTTCCATGGTCCTCTACTGAATATGCCTCAATTTCAACGCCCCTTGCCAACAATTCTTTTCCTGCAAAATAAGGTGTCACGCGATAAAGCACCGAATTTTTTGAGGTGTCCAAATATTTCATAACCTTTTTTTCCCAGGGAAGCATGGAGGTCGCATTCATATATCTTGTTCCAGTTCTTCTCTATAATATAAAATAGAGTAATTGGGTCCCATATCAACACCTCGCTCCCTCTTCTCTTCCTTATCTATGAGGCAGAGAATATACTAAAATAATACCATTTTTAGCAGGTGTTGAAAAGACTAACTTTCTTATCCTCTCTTTTTCTTCAAGGATCGGTGGTAAACAATATTCAAAAGAACCCTCCCCTGATGTTCCTCAGAGAAAGGTTCTTGTAATCCACAGTTATTTCCTGTTTTTTATTTTGTGATCTTTGCCTTCTTTGCCACTTTTGACTTTTTGATATACTTTTTGTATGCCTTTAATTTCTTTGCCGGCACTTTAAATTTCGGTTTTGCAGCAATCTTATAAAAGGCCTTTTTGCCAAGACTGTTTTTCTTCCATGCCTTTGACTGGATCACAATATTCTTTAACTTTTTACAGCCTGAGAATGCATTCCCTCCAACCTTATTCACATTCTTGCCAATCACTACTTTGGTAAGTTTTTTCAAGTTCTTAAAGGCGGATGCTTTGATGGCTGTCACTTTATATTTCTGCCCCTGGATCGTAACAGTAGCCGGGATCGTCAGAGACTTCATTTTCTTATCTGTAACCCCTGTTACCTGCACTGTTTTCTTCTTACCATTGGCAGTAACTTTATATTTGACCTTCTTCACCGTATAGGTCTTTCCTATTTTGACTGTATCCTGTTTTTTCACTGTGTTTCCATTGGTTCCTGTACTGCCGGATGGTGTTACACCGGATGAGGAAGAAACTTTCTTCACCGTGATTCCCTGGGTTGACACATATACAACATCTCCCGAGTGGTTGATGCATCTTGCATAGATGACACACCGCTCGCCTTCTGTCAAAGTAAATTCCTTACCATCGATCCAGCCGGTAGATTGATCCAGCTGATCCTGGCTCAGGGCAGAAGCGGATTTCAGATAAGATATGGAAGCAATCTCATCTTGTTCATCGGAAGCAGTGATCACTCCTTTCTGTGTTCCTGTCAGTTCCGTGTTAAATACGATCTTGTCGCTGTAATCCGAATAAACCTTTCCGCCTACCGTGATACTTCCTTTCAATGTGATCACCGGTGGTTTATTGTCTTCCGGTGACTGTACTACCACTGCCTTCTCATTAACATTGACCGAAATGGTCACCTCAGTGGATGCATTCTGATCGTTGTTTACATTGTCCGGCAATACTACATTTCCTTTTACCTTAAAGATCTGCTCTTTTTCAGATGCCTGGTTGTACTCACAGTTATTCACATCCCAGTTGATCTTTGCATCATAAACCTGACCGGCGGTTGTCTGGATCTGAGTTGTTTCCGGGAGTCCCAGTGCCTCGGCACTTTTTTCGGTTCCATAAACAACGCCCTGAAGTCCCGGCAATTCTGTATTCAAAACTTTGTCAAACACTTCTTTTTCGTATCGTTCACCGGAAGAAGTTACTTTTATGATCTTGGAAGAAGTGAGCGTCTCTTCTCCTGTCTCCATGGCTGCCATGACCACAAATTCACCGGCACTGTTCGGTCGGAAAAGATTTCCTTCCATGCACTCTTCTGTTACATCTTCATTCTGCACCCCTGACATAACCGTATACTTCACATCACCGGCTGTCTGAGGCTGGTTTGGATCCTCTGCATTTTTATCATAAAGTTCCGTGGTAAGTTTCAGTTCCTGACCATACATGATCTCATCCACATCTTCCTGAGAAACTGTTGTATTTCCCGCACTTCTTAATGTCTTATGTTTTTCTGCCAGTGTGGCCAACAATTTGTCCCGGTCTCCGTAGTATGGCACACGGCTGCTGACAGCCGCTCCCTGACTGGATAGGGTATTTTCTGTCTCCAGTTGATACACACCCGGTGCCGCCGATGCCATGTTTACCAGATTGTTCGGGTATACAAGGATCTTTTTAGAAGAAGAATTGTTGGACAGATTCTTTAAGTTCGCTGCGATCACAGATCCCTCTTCATCGTTCTCTGTAGAGGCACTTACTGAAATGCCGTCCTCTGACACATTCATGTTGGCTGCTGCTGTATTGGTTGTTTTCAACGTAAAACCAACTTCATTGGATGCAGCATCAAACACACCACCGGTTCCTACTACCGAATATGCCACAGCCAGTCGGAATTTCAGGCCTGTTGGAATTTTATCATAGGAAAGATCTAAGGTGGCTGTTCCCGGACTTGTTTTAATATTGTCACAACTGCTAAGACTTTCTTTTACCGAAGTAATTCCGTAATCTTTCAATTCTTCCGCCGCTTCTCTGGCGCCTGTGTCCTGATCCAGTTCAAAAACCTCTTTCCAGGTTCTTGTAGCCGGATCGTAAAACTGCCATCTTACTTTTTCACGGGCATAGTCAAACGTCAGCGTATCTCCACTTAATTTCACTTCACCGGAAAATTGAGTCTTGCCGGGTTTGTTTGCATCCACAGCCTGGTAGGTTACATCCTTTGGCTGTCCGGAGAAAATAGCATCCTGTGCCCCCTGCTCCATTATATAGATCGGGTTGCTGCAGCAGGCGTAATCATCCGACAGTTCAACCGGCCTGACTGCCGCTACAAAGGCTGTATTTTCCGGTACAACATTTTTGTCATATACCGTTTCGTAGCAGTCTTTGTTCTTTTCGTCTTTGGTTGTCTGGGACGCATAGACTGCCCGCTTGGTTACATCCGAGCCAAGCATCCAGACTTTATAAGCGGTTGGGTTGCTGTAGCAGGCTGGATTGTTGTTTTCCGGTGCATACCATCTTACCTTGACACCGTTATAATTTCCATCGGTATCATAAACCTTTTCCACTTCTACATTCTGTACCGGTTTGGTCGGGAATTTCAGACCGGAAACCGTCGGCTCTACCTGATAACCAACCACGCGGCAGTCATTTTGTCCCAGTTTGGTAAGCCATGTGCCTACCCGGAACTTAAAGGCATATTTATCCCGGACTGCCACATCTTTCAGTCCACTGACATCTGGTTTGCCAGTGGATTTTCCATCATCCACATTTGGTATTCTTGCTACGGTTCCCTGTGCTGTAATAGAATCCATAGTAATGTCTGCTTTCGCTCCATTGTATTCCAGTGTACTGCTTAATCCTGCCGTCAGACCGCCTATGGTAGCCGTAGCTTCGTTATGCAGCCCTGCATTCCATGTTACAGATTTCTGGGTTGTCTTTTCTTCCGTTATACTCTGGGACACAGATGTTCCTGCATCTCCACCATTGATGCTGGTACACTCACCAGACCATGTGTATTCTGAATCATTTCCGTTTGATTTCCACATATAGGATGCCACATCACCCGGTGTAGCATTGTGGAGGACATCGTCTGTGATGACCTGGTCTGTCAGTCCCATGCTTTCTACCATTTCATTGTACTTATCTTTGCTGAGAGTGGTCATATCCGGTGTTCCCGGCTGTGCATAAGTCATTTCTACCATCTCATCTTTGATGGTCTTGCCATAGCCATATTTCTGTGACAGCTTTTTCTGATTATCATAATACTCTTTTGGGAAAGGTTCTTCAGCTTTGCCTTAGTCATAGTCTCTATAGACGGACTCAGAACTTTGTAGCGATACCGGATATAAGGGATCGTCACTGCAATAACCTGATCTTCCTTGGTGGCATTATAGGTAGTTGTAAATGTCTTTGTTGTCTGGACTTGCTTTTCATAACCGGTCCCTCCGGTTACCTCTGTCATGGCGGACAGCCCTGTCTTGAACAGACCAAAGAGACTGACGCTTTGTTCCATTCCCACAATGATACCTGCTGTAACAGAAAAACTGTTGGTTTTGGAAACTCCGGTTCCTTTTCCTGTTGTAAAGGAAGTATTTCCTGTGGCCAGATAGTCACTGTCCTGCTCCGCTATTTCTGAAAAATATGGTGGTGCCTGCAGAATCGCCACCGGCTGCGGATTGGCATAATACAACTCCTGAGATGCATAAGCTACGCGGGTGGCATCTTCATCTACATCCGGCGCACAAAGGGAAATTCCTACACAATCTCCAGCCTTCACTGTCTTTTTCAAGGTCAGATTGACTGTATTGGTAAGATCATATTCTCCTACTTCCTGCTGTCTTATATCCAGAATCGCTGCTCCTGCCTGACTGGCTCCTACATAGTTATATACAGCATACAACTGTTCAATACCATAGGGATTATTATCAAAGTTTCCGGAAACAGCATTACTGAAACTCATATGCCCGCCTAAAATAGCCATTACAAGAATCTTCCTGTGATCCTCTGACGTACTGTCACTGCCACTGACTCCCTTTGTGCTGGATGAAGATAATATCTTATATCCTCCCTGGCTCTTGGCCTGGGCCGTTTCTTTTCTAACATAGTTGGCCGGATTGCTGTCCTTCCACTCATATACTCTCCCTGCCAGAAAGACCACATCTGCAAAATCTCTTCCTCTTCCCTTGTAACACTCCACGGTCAGAGGTGAAAGTACCTTTTTGTCTGTAGCCGTCGGCTTATCTTCTCCGCCATAAGCCCCGGAATTGGCAATAAGCTGATCTTTGCTGTCGGATGAATTGATCATCTGTGGTACATTGCCGCTGCTTTTATATCCATAATCATCCCCACTTCCATATGGGACCAGACGCTCTATAAACAGATACCGGCTGTCCAGTTTCCATTTTTTTGCGTCGGCTGTGTTGCGGATCCGGTATCCTGCCACTACTAGTTCATCGTTACCGTCATTATCCATATCTCCGGCAGATAATCCACCGTAATACATTACATCATATTCTTTTCCCTGCTTCCATTTGTTGCTCTGGTAATTATTGAGATCCCAGCGCATACTGTGTTTTGACAAATTGGATGCCGATGGTGCTTTGGCAGCATCCAGCCATATATCCACTCTCGTCTCAGCCTCCATGGAAGAGGTCACTTTCGTGCCATTCCGGGGTGGACACACGGCAATGGCCAGAGAATCTTTTGTGCCGGATGGGTGCCTTATCGTCTCCAGATCTACCGCACAGATCTCATCGACGGAGTTTTTAAATGTGTCTTTATCCTTTTGGGTGTGATTTGAATTCCGGTCTGTCACATTGATATAATATCTTGTGCTGTCCATGGTCATTTCCTGATAATCCACATTGGGATCTTCTTTCGTTCCCCAGTTGCGCACTTCATATAAGGCAACATAAGAGGATGTGCTGGACAAGGCCATGTCGTTGGATGTCCTGGTTGCATCGGTTGGACAATAAACTGCCAGTTCATCCTTTCCATCTCCGTTATAATCTCCTGCCGATATCTGAATATAGGCATCTGCCTGCCACTCTTCAATATCAAATCGCAGATATCCTACAGTTGTAGTATGCCAGATCTGCGTTTTCTGTGTGGCATCGTATATTCTCAGGTAAATGATTGTTCCGTCGCCTCCTGCATACCCACTTACATACCCGGAATGTACCGCCAGCAGCTGTGCTACATAGGCATCTTTACCTTCTCCCAAGGGATCAAAAGCCGTTGTCCTAACCGCAGTAACTACCTCTCCACTGGAAGTGTTGGTCATTTCATCCTGCTGATCAATTACTTTTCCGCCACTTTCTTTGAAACTGCCGGAATTTTCCAGATCATACAGCGTCTGGGTAACCCTCTGAGTTCTTTGGGATGCATTCAAAGCATCGGTTTCTCCGATCATAAGCTCCGGAGATGGATTCACAGAAACCGCCACTTCATTATCACCCGTCAGTGGATTTCGTCCGTTCTCCCTGCCCTTTACAGAATCTTCTGTATCGGTCAGATGATTTTTCTCCAGAATATCTCGTTTGGTTTCCTCCGATGCACTGATGGTATCAGTATTTCCAGTACCTGCATCTGCTGTGTCCGCCTTTACCGGTGCCGCAGGGATCTGCGGAATCGACAGACTTGCAAGCAGAAGCACTGCGAATATCTTTTTACACACTTTTTTTATTTTCTTCATATTTTTTCCCCCTTCGTTCATAGTAGAATAATTATATCAGTTATTTTTTCCCATAGGAATGTACAATTTGGCAAAAAAATAATACAATTCTTCCTTTGAAACGCCTGTTTTTAGGGGGTTTTCTTCCGCGAACACCGTTCGCCTGACGAACGGAACTATCTCAGCATATACTGTTCCAGTTCCTGTCTGCTGTGGATATTTAATTTGTCATAGATCACATCCAGATGTTTCTTTACAGTCCGCTCTGACACCTGCATATGGTGGGCGATTTCCTTGATGGTCCACTTTCTGTTGTAAAGCATGGCCACTGTAAACTCTGTTGTAGACAGATTATCTGCAATCTCCCTGTGCTCCGCTATTTTATGTACTTTACGCCATCCTGCGCTGAATTTATATACGATATCGGTAATTTTCTGAAATGACTCCGGTTCTTTTTCCTTAAGGCACACCTCCACCATTCCCTGCAAAAGTCCATGGTGTTCGGCAAATACTTCGATCAGCTGATCCTGTCTGGCGTATTCCCACGCCTTCATAAAGTATTTTTTTGCCTCTTCCACCCGCATAAGGTTCATCATGGCCATGGCTTCCATGTTGTAAATATATGTGGCCGGGATAGGATAGACGGCGTCACTTAACGCCAGTGTCATATCCGCAATAGCCAGCGTTCTTTCATAATTTTTTTCAAGATATGCCTTGTGAGCCAGCACATATCCACCGAACATTTTTAATCCCCCCGGCAGATATTTAAGATATCCTTCCAACAGCTCCACATCCCCATAGTCAGATGCAGCAATACCGTAGCCGCCGTATAGGTAAATACCCGGATGGCTCTCTGTACCGGCAGACCTTCCTCTCCTGCCTGCTCCTGCAGGTCTTTTTTTATAATGCCAATGGCATACCTTGTCAGGGCAGTCTTGTCACAAGTAAGGTTGGAAAAGGCATAGATCCACGCTGCCGAATACCGTAATGCATCATCCGGACTGTTGAGGTACAGTTCCACGGCTTCGGCTGCCTTTTCTGCCTGGCCGCTGAAATAATAATACTCGGCCCAGGCAATGTTTCTCTCATCTTCATCTTCCATTTTTTCAATGTACCTGGTGCACTGCCCCAAGGGAAACGCGCTGTTTAAAAGCGGCATGGGGATGTGTTTACGCCCGGTACTTTTTTTGGCTCCCTCTTCTTTTTGAACCGGGATCTGCCAGTCGCGCCCGACTTTCATAGCACCCGGTATTTTCCCGGTTGCTGCCCATTTTTGCACCGTCCGTGCTGTTACCCCCAGCCTTTCTGCTGCTTCCTTGACAGTTTCATATTTCATATATATCCCTTCTTTTTCTATTTTGTACCGAAAATACGGTCTCCAGCATCCCCCAGACCCGGACAGATATAGGCATTTTCATTTAATCCCCGGTCCAGATGTCCTACATAAATCTGGATATCCGGATGCGCCTCATGAAGTCGTTTTACTCCTTCCGGCGCCGCAATGATGCACATGAACTTGATGTTTTTTCCACCTGATTTTTTGATCTGATTTACCGCATCCACCGCCGAGCCGCCGGTTGCCAGCATAGGATCGGTCACTACAATCAGGCGCTCTTCAATCGGGTGCGGCAGTTTGCAATAATACGGCGTCGGTTCCCATGTCTCTTCATCCCGATACATTCCTATATGTCCTACTTTGGCGGATGGCACCAGTGACAGTACCCCCTGCACCATGCCAAGTCCTGCTCTCAGTATGGGTACGATGGCTAACTTCCGTCCTGCCAGCACCGGTGTCATACATGTTTCCAGTGGGGTCTCAACTTCTACCTCTTCCACCGGAAGATCGGACAAGGCTTCATACCCTTCCAGCATGGCAATCTCCTCAACCAGTCTGCGAAACTCGTTGGTTCCTGTGTGGCGGTCCCGCAACCTGGAAATCTTGTGCTGGATCAGCGGGTGGTTTAAAATTGTCACATTCTCCATATCTTTGTACTCCATGACATTATTTCCTCCTGAAAATTGATAGTGTTAGTATACCACAATTGGTGGGTTGTGTCAGGGATTGACAGCACTTTTTATAGGTTCCGTAATGTAGCAGAAATTACGATTCCTTCAAAAAGTCCGCCCCGACACTTGCTGCAGCCCTCCCTCAAATTACAGTTGATACCCCTTTCATAATAATGTTATAATATGGCTATTCTAAACAAAAGAGGTATAATTTATGTTTCAAAAATTGTTTCATCTAAAAGAAAATGGTACCGATGTCAAGACGGAAGTGATTGGCGGCATTACCACTTTTATGGCGATGGCTTACATTCTTGCCGTGAATCCATCGATTCTGTCCCAGTCCGGTATGGACTCCCAGGCGGTTCTCATTGCTACTGCCCTGGCTGCCTTTGTCGGTACTTTGTGCATGGCTTTTATGGCAAATTATCCGTTTGCGCTGGCACCGGGACTTGGTCTGAATGCTTATTTTGCCTACACGGTATGCGGCACCATGGGATATTCCTGGGAGCTTGCTTTGCTGGCAGTGTTTGCAGAAGGACTTGTTTTCCTGGCTCTGTCTCTGACCAATGTCCGGGAGGCTATTTTCAATGCCATTCCCATGCAGTTAAAAAAGGGTGTGTCCGTGGGTATCGGTCTGTTTATCGCCTTCCTTGGTCTGCAAAACGCCCATATCGTTGTGAACAGTGACTCGACTTTAGTTACGATGGTCAAATTCACAAAGGATTTTCACACCACAGGGATTTCCGCCCTGCTGGCTCTGATCGGACTTGTGATCATTTCTGTACTGTATATAAAAAATGTAAAAGGCTCTATCCTGTTAGGAATCCTGATTACTTGGGCACTGGGTATCCTTGCACAATTTACCGGATTGTATGCCGGGGATTCCGTACTGCCTGTCTGGAGCGATTTCAACCTTGGTGCTATTTCCAAGACCTTTGGTCAATGCTTTTCATCTGCAGCTTTTGCCAACTTCCGCATTCTGGATTTTATTGTTATAATGTTTTCTTTCCTTTTTGTGGATATTTTTGATACATTGGGCACGATGATCGCCTGTGCCGATAAGGCAAAAATGTTAGATAAAGACGGAAAACTGCCTAGAATCCGCAGTGCTCTGCTGGCAGATTCCATCGCCACTTCCTGTGGTGCCATACTGGGTACTTCTACCACTACTACATTTGTAGAAAGTTCCTCTGGCGTGTCAGAAGGTGCACGAACCGGACTTGCTTCTGTTGTGACCGGACTTTTGTTCTTCTTATCCATTTTCTTAAGTCCCGTCTTCATTGCAATCCCCGGCTTCGCCACCGCACCGGCCTTAATCTTTGTTGGCTTTTTGATGATCACCGCCGTGAAAGATATTCATTTTGACACTGCCATTGAAGCAATACCTGCTTATCTTACTTTATTAACTATGCCGATTTTATACAGCATTTCAGACGGTATCGCTGTCGGTTTTATCTCTTATGTTGTACTGCATCTATTGGCAGGCAAGGCAAAAGAGATCAAACCTCTGATGTATGTTCTGGCTGTGCTGTTTGTATTAAAATACATCTTCTTATAAGAATCCAATGATATGATCCGGCCTCTCACTTTCCTTTTTCATTTAGGATGCAGGCCGGATCAAGTTCTTTTCTCATCCATGTGTGAGGACAATATTCATCCATATGAACATCCTTTGTATCGGTATATCCCTGCTTTAAATAAAACTGTGACACACGACATTGAGCAGACAGTTCAATTCTTTTCCCACCTGCCTTTTTAATTTCTTCCTCGGCTCCCTGCAGCACTTTCTCGCCATATCGTTTCCCTCTGGCTTCTTTGCGTACAGCGATCCTGCCAACAATATAACATTCCCGCTCCTTAGAGTAATAAAATCTGCAGGTTGCCACAGGATCATCATCTTCCAGGAGAATGATGTGTTTTGCAATAGGATCGATTTCATCAAACTCTTTTTTGAATCCCTGCTCCTGTCCAAAGACTTCCTGCCGGATTTCCTTTGCGGCCCGGGGCAGTTTATCATAAACCTTGATTGTCATTTGTTTTTCTCCTTTTCATTTTCTAGGCACAACTTGTAATGTTTTCCCTAAAGAATTCAACACTTTTAAAACCGTAGAAAGCTGTGGATCCGTAGTTCCCTTTTCCATTCTTGAAATCACGGGCTGTTTAACTCCACTCATAGCCTCCAGCTGTTTCTGCGTAATTCCATTTTTCTCTCTCGCCTTTATCATTTCATTTCTTAGTTCCATTCGTATGAACCCAATACGGATAGAGCGCGTTGGTGCGATCCCCCTGGATAAGTTCTGTCACTTTCATACCCATAACACTGTCATCAACACTTGCCAAAGCGGTTGCCGGGGCCATACATATCACCATGCACATAGCAAGCAGTACACTCAATATTCGTTTTTTCATAAGCAGCCCTCCGTTTTACTGCCATCCGGCAGTTTTATCAATTTTTGTCCACCCTTCCATTTATCTATACTTCAATTATGCTGGATAAAAGTGCCAAAGTCAAGAGAGAAACTCCCCTGTTTCAGGGTTCAAAACTGCCCTCATATGTTTTTATCCGAAGCAAAAAAAGATTCCCGTCACACATACTCCTGTGTTCTGGAAATCTTTTCTATAATCCGTATTTTATTTCATTATTTACCTACATGAAAGGCATCCATACCCGGGTACACGGCACTGGCACCTAATTCTTCTTCGATACGGAGAAGCTGGTTGTATTTTGCCACACGCTCGGATCTGGAAGGAGCACCTGTCTTGATCTGGCAAGTATTCAGTGCTACTGCAAGATCTGCGATGGTAGTATCTGCCGTCTCACCGGAACGGTGGGAAGAGATCGCTGTGTAACCTGCATTGTGTGCCATTTTGATGGCTTCCAGTGTCTCTGATACGGAACCGATCTGATTCAATTTGATCAAAATGGAGTTACCTGCGCCCATTTTAATACCTTTGGAAAGTCTCTCTGTATTTGTAACAAAAAGATCATCTCCTACCAGCTGAACTTTGTGGCCAATCTTCTCAGTCATCTTCTTCCAGCCTTCCCAGTCTTCCTCATCCAGACCATCTTCGATGGAAATGATCGGATACTTATCAATAAGGGATTCCCAATGTGCGATCAATTCATCAGAGGTAAATTCTTTTCCGGATTTTGGCTGCTTATAGTAGCCAACGCCTTTTTCGGATTTCCATTCAGAAGATGCAGCATCCATAGCGATCATAAAATCTTTGCCCGGCTCAAATCCTGCTGCCTTAACTGCTTCCAGAATTTTTTCAATGGCTTCCTCATCGGAAGTAAGTTTGTTTGGCGCAAATCCACCTTCATCACCAACCGCTGTCACATCTCCCATATCTTTGATCAGAGATTTCAATTTGTGGAATACTTCTGCACACCAGCGAAGTGCTTCTTTGAAAGATGGCGCACCAACCGGCATGATCATAAATTCCTGTGTGTCAACGGCTGAATCTGCGTGGGCACCACCATTTAAAATATTCATCATCGGTACCGGAAGGCGGTTGCCTGAAATACCACCTAAGAAGCGGTACAGCGGAATATCTAATGCAGTTGCTGCTGCTCTCGCGGTGGCAATGGATACAGCCAGAATCGCATTGGCACCCAGTTTTGATTTGTCTTTTGTGCCGTCTGCATCGATCATTGCCTTGTCAATCGCATAAATATCCGATGCATCCATGCCGGTAAGAACATCGTTGATCACTGTATTGATATTGCTGACAGCCTTTTCAACACCCTTTCCAAGATAGCGGCCCTTGTCTCCGTCTCTCAACTCCAGCGCCTCAAACTCACCGGTAGATGCACCACTTGGAGCAGTACCTCTTCCTACGGTTCCATCCACCAAAGTCACCTCTGCTTCTACGGTTGGATTGCCTCTTGAATCCAGGATCTCACGGCCAATTACTTTTTCAATTTCCAAAAAATTCATCGTAATACAATCTCCTTTTCCATAAAATAGCAGTACTCCCCGCAAGAATCAAATTTAATTCTGCCATAGGATGCGTTCATCATTCACACCCTAAATACGAGGAGCCCACATGATTTATTCACATTTTAGTTAGTTCTCGCTAACTTCTTTTATATTACTGAATTTCCCAGTAAAAATCAATACTTGTAACTGATAGCTTTTCTCATCTTTCTTATTGTTTCAATTTTTTGAAATAATATACACTCAAAGTTTTTTCTTTTTACCTTCCATCATGATCCAGGTAAACAAACCACCGCTGATAATAAACAGTGCGATCCACAGTTCCGGATGACTGCTGTCACCGGTCTCCGGGCTCTTATTCTCTGTTTTTGACTGTTCTTTTGTCTCACTCTTACCACTACTTGTTTCAGACGGGGTATCTTTATCCTCTCCGCCGGTGTTACTTACCTCCGACTTGGTATCTGCCAGACTGACATCACTAGTATCCGGCTGGCTGGTGTCACTGTTTTCGGACTGCTCAACCGACGGACTTGCGTTGTTTGCTCCTGACTGGGCGCCTCCCTGATTTGCGTTGTTTGCCCCCGACTGGCTGCCTCCCTGGTTTGCGTTGTTTGCCCCTGACTGGCTGCCTCCCTGCGTTGTGTTATTTGTTCCCTGGTTATCCGCAGGCTTTAATTCCAGGGCAGCCAAAGCATCTTCAATGGCTTTCGCCATGGCATCCACATCTGCCTGCTCTTTAAAACTCTTATCCCGGTCAACCGCATTTACTGCAGCCGTGACATCTGAAAAGTTCTTGTATAAGTCTCCGTTCAAAGCCTTTACCTTGGCCAGTGCCGCATCCACCGCCGTATAATCTGCACTTCTCAGTTTTAAGGCTTTGATGGCATTTTTTATCGCTTTGGCATAGCCTTCTACCGTCTCCTGTTTGGTATAATCCTTGTCATATTTGACTGCATCGATTGCATTTTTCACAGCAGAAAAATCCACATAATCCTCTTTATTCAATGCGTTTGCTTTGTCAACCGCCTCATTTACAGCTGTATAATCCGCCTTTTGTACTGACTGCTGTTCATAGGTTGTGTGATAAAGTTTAAAACGCATGTCGTCCTCTGCATTTGCATGAACCCATGTAACATCCAGCAGACCCGAGTGATTAATAAATATAGCCGGCTGTGCCATAAAAATCACTCCCTCTTCACCAAGGAGTTTTTGCGGAAGCAATTCAGCCTGGCCTGCTGTATTGTTGTAATAATACAGGCGAATATCTTCCTGCCTGATATCCTGCTGCTTATTTTGCTCATCCAGCCATTTACCATCAGAAGACTTTGTATACTTTATGCCATTGAGTGTGATCTCTTACTTGTCTGTTTTAAACGGAGTGTACTCTCTCGCCGTAATATACTGCATGGTGCCGTCTTTGGAAAGAATCGAATACCTTGCGTCTCCTGTTTTGGATACATCTGCCAGTTCCTTTGTCTTCCACCCGGAGGTACTGTCCGAACTGGTGCGGATTTCCTTGATCGTTCCACCACAGTAGAAAACCAATTTTGACAGATCTGTCTCAACAATGGAGCCATAAGTATCCGACAGGCTGACAGTATCTACATTTTTTCCATTGTTTGTAGCCAGTTTTATCTTGTTATTCTTAAACTCATCCGAAGAATACAAAGGCACCCGGTTTCTCTGTTTTACCTGGTCATACATCACATCTGACACATGTGTCCCATCCGCAGCTTCTTCATAAAGTACGGCAACCGAGCCATTCATTTCTGCTGCTGTATGGGCAGAAATGTAATTGCAGGATTTTGCAAATACCATCGGTATTATATTTCCACCTGCATCAGTCCTGTTATCATCGGAAGAGAATTTGTTCGTGTCTGGGTCATAATAAAGCCCCTCGATCCCATATGCACCATCATCGTTTTGCACATCAGAACAAACCACCCATGTAATGAGTATTTTGTCACCCACTTTAGTCACATGGGGATTGTAAGTGCTGACAGTATCAGAGGACTTTGTAACCGTAAGAATCTGATTCGAAAACACTAAGGTCGATGACTTCAAAGCCGTGACCGATATCCTCATAGAACCTGCAATCTCATCCTTCGTTTCAGACCCATCAAACTTCTTATTTGCATCCGTCCATGCCACAAGCATGTTGTTATTAAAAGTGGCATCGTTGTCTGTAAATATAAACGGGTCCATATCCCATGTTTCATCATCCTGAATTTCCTGAGGAACACTGACCCTATCGCCTTCCCGGCTGACAGAATAATAAAGCTTGGCACACTCTTCTTCGTAACCATTCCAATACCAGGAATACAGCAACAAATCTGCATCGGTCCATCCCGGTAATTTTGCACTTTTCAATCTGCAATAATCAGGGCTACCAAATTCCAAAAGAATATTGTTTTCCTTACTTTCTGCTGCCGATGCTTTGACCGGAACCATACCGGCCAGCAGTATTAATGCTAACACCAGTGCCATGAGCCCTGCCGGTTTACAACGTTTCTTTTCCTTCTTCTTAATTGTCATTCACATTAAGCGTCACCTCCATCAAAAAACCTTTTTCCGTTCATTATGCTGTTCTTGTGTTGTTTTCATATGTGTCACCTTTATTTTATCTAATTGATCGTTCATCATTAAAATAACATAATGTGGTGATGACAGCAAGGTTTTTAGGGAAACATCTTGACTCCAGGAACTCCTGATAATCCTTGTAATCTGGATTTTCTACTGTACCGAACGCACGGAACATGACCCTATCCGTATAATTCCTTATTTTAACTTTTCGCTCCTGCTCGTTCACATCAATCAAAGTGCATACATCCTGCTCATACATATACCATATTCTGAGCGGCCACACTTTCAAACTCTTTCTGCGTCAAATGCAATTCTTTTCGAATCTGTTTAATTTCCTTTGCAGTTGTGTATTCTGGTGTTACAAATAACCTTTCTTTCATAAACTCACCTTCCAGTTCTATGATTCACGACTTTTTCTACATTAAATCATAAAAACTAATATTTGTAATTTTCCTTCGTCTATTCATCCACCACCTGGAAAATGAAAACTTCAAATACAAAACACGCTATATAATGGCACTGACTTTATCCCATTTACCATTCCAAAATTTCTTGCCGAAATCCGAATTGCATAAACCGGGTCATATTTTCCCCTATAAACCATCATACTTTTAGCTTTCACATGATTTCCAGCCTTACATTCCACCGGAATTACATGACTATCTTTTTGTATTAGAAAATCTACTTCTGCAGTATTGTCTGATTCCCAATAATGAAGATCATAACCATTTGTTTTCAGTGCAATTGCAACATAGTTCTCTGTCAGTATACCTCGAAAATGCTCTGTTTCCTTACCCTGTAGTGCCTCCAGAGTCATTCCCAATCTAGCAGACATAATACCCATATCGCTATAGTACAGTTTGAATGCACTCACATCCTGATATGCTGCAACCGGATAAAATCCCTGACTACATTTCATACACTTATTCACAATTCCGGCCCGAATCAGCCAGTCTATTGCATCTCCATATTGAGATGCCCGTGCGCCCGATTTTATCAACTTATACTGAAATTTTTTGGCATCCCTTGCTAACTGTGCCGGAAGGGAATCATATGCTTCAAAAATACGTACCGTATCTGACTGATTCGCATATTTGGTCATATCCGCAATATAAGAATTTAATAACATCTGCCGGATTTCTACCTGCTCTATAGGACTGTCTTTTGCAAGATCGGCCTTCACCGCTGCCGGCATTCCACCCACAATGCAATAATGATAAAATTCCTGCATGGCCTCCTCATGGAGTATTTCATCCAACGGCTGATTGTTTTCATAATGTTCCCGGATCGTATCTGCGAGCATCTGTTTTTCTTTTGCCCACAACACCTCTTCCAGATCCATTGGGTACATGGTCAGCATCTGCACTTTGCCTACTGGAAACGAATATTTTTCCCGGTTCACCGCTACCCCCAACAGGCTTCCCGCAGCCATCACATGATATTCCGGAGCCTCTTCCGAAAAATATTTTAACGAAGTTAATGCTCTTTCACACATTTGAATTTCATCAAAAATAATAAGTGTATTTTCAGGCACAATCTTCGCCTGATAGTATTTTTCTAAAACTGATATCACATGATCTGCATGAATATCTGTTTCAAAATATTTCCCAATTCTTTCATCTGTTTCAAAGTTTACATAGATAGTATTTTTGTAATACAATGCTCCAAACTCACACATCTCAAATGTTTTTCCGACCTGACGTGCCCCGTAAATCAGCAAGGGCATTCTACCATTTAACTTATTTTTCCACTCATATAACTTTGACGTTATTTTACGTTTCATGTGTATGCATTCTCCTTTCTTTAATTTTTGGTGCGTTTTAATGTATTGTAATACATTTTTTTGTATGAATCAATGTGTTTTTTTCCGTTTATACTTTATTTCCTTCTTTCGTTACTCTTTTTTACTCTATTTGTAAAAAGCCAGACACACAAACCTACGAAAACAACTGTGACTGCAATCAGCAGAGGCAGGATTGGAATTGGATAGACGCTTACATGTATAAGCTTCAGTCCCTGATACAATGTAAATACACCAAATATGGAAAAGATCGCCACGGCGACTGTATTGAGCAGGCCATCCGGCGTCTTGCTCTTCAACAGATAACCAACCAGCATCCCCAGGATATCTGCAGCAAAAAGTCCCAGCGAGCAGCCAATCCATACGATCACGGCGGAACTCATACCTTCATTTGCACCAAATGTGATAGCTGTAAGCTGTGTCTTATCCCCTAACTCTGCTATGAAAAAGGTACAAAAAACAGCCAGTGGTGCAAACTTGATCTTTGATTTTCCACCATCTTCCTCTTCTTCATCATCACTGGCAATGGTAGATGCCGCAAAATAAAGGAACGCCAGTGCTGCAATAATTTTAATGAGCCATTCAGGGATAAATTCACTGACAAGTCCCCCTGCAAGGACCGCAAGACCATTTAATACAAGAATGGCTGCTGCCGTCCCCAATATGATATCTCTTAACTTGTACTTGGAAGTAAGAGCGATCAGCATAAGCTGGGTTTTATCCCCCATCTCAGCTATAAATTCTGAAAAAAAAACTTTTAAAAACAAAAACATCTGCCTGATACCTCTCTTATCTTATCTAATTTGATGCAATCTTCTCCACTGTAGTGTCCTCTGCCAAACTATCCGCTGTCATCCGTATGCCCAGACGATAAAAAAAGACCCCTGTACATCAACTATCCTCCAGTGTATCTTATCACACCGATGGCTAATCAACATACATGAGTCTCATTATTTAAGATTTGCCAGATTATACTCTTTTATTATAATCAGGATGTTGACAAATCACACTTTCGCGCTAATTACTCCCTCATGGAATATTAAATTACTTGATAAATAGTATCAAATAGAGAGTGCGTGTGTCAACTGTAAATTGAAAATTATTATTTACTTCTTATAAGCATCTATTGAAAATGGCAAATGCTTTTCTTAATACAATCTTTATATCCATACGAATGTTCTAACACCATCTTTTGTTCTGAAATAGCATAATGAATCTAAAAAAAGGATATGAGGATAAGCTCTATGGCAGATTTTATACATAAAAAGAACAGATTTACTTCATTTCAGATTATAATTGGGGGATTTATAGCAGTAATCTTGATAGGAGCGTTGCTTTTAATGCTACCGGTATCGTCAAAAGCAGGGATAATAACTCCGTTTAACGAGGCATTGTTTACCTCCACTTCGGCTGTATGTGTAACAGGACTTGTGGTGCAGGATACGGCAACTTATTGGTCGTGGTTTGGGCAGGGAATTATACTGGTCCTCATTCAGATAGGAGGACTTGGTGTTATTACGATTGCGGTATCATTTGCACTTTTGTCTGGAAGAAAAATATCCTTAATGCAACGGAGTGTTATGCAGGAAGCAATCTCCGCACCGAAGGTTGGAGGAATTGTCAGATTAACGGGATTTGTATTAAAGGGTACATTCTTGGTGGAGTTTACAGCATCATTCATAATGATGCCGGTTTTTGTAAAAGATTTTGGGGCAAAAGGTATATGGATGGCAATCTTTCATTCGATTTCAGCCTTTTGTAATGCAGGCTTTGATTTGATGGGAACAGAGAATGCAAAGTATGCGTCCCTCACCTCTTATATTTCACATCCATTGATAAATATTACAATTATGCTGCTCATTATAATTGGCGGCATCGGATTTCTTACATGGGAAGATATTCTAAAAAACAAGTACCGGATAAAAAGTTACCGTATGCAGACCAAAGTAATACTTACTACTTCCTTGCTTTTAATTCTGTTTCCGGCATTCTTCTTTTTCTTCCGGGACTTTGCAGATATGCCAATGCAGGAAAGAATATTTAGTTCGCTGTTTCAGGCAGTGACTCCGAGAACTGCAGGTTTCAATACTGCTGACCTTACCATGATGACAAAAGACGGACTGGGAATTGTAATTGTCTTGATGCTGGTGGGGGGGGCACCGGGTTCTACGGCTGGTGGTATGAAAACAACAACTCTGGCGGTACTTATTGCAAATACATTGGCATGTTTCAGACGAAAAGAAGATGCACAGATGTTTGGAAGGAGAATAGAAACCAGTACAGTAAAAAATGCAGCCACTATTTTTATGATGTACATTGTCTTTTTCTTTGGAGGTGCGATAGTGATTAGTACTGTGGAAGGTCTGTCATTTTCCACCTGTTTATTTGAAACAGCTTCAGCGATAGGAACAGTCGGATTAACATTAGGAATTACACCGGAACTGGGGGTTATTTCACAGACAATACTTATGATATTGATGTTTCTTGGACGAGTGGGAGGTTTAACCCTTATTTATGCTGCTCTTTCAGGCAGCGGTAAAAAAATATCAAAACTACCACAGGAAAAAATGATGGTAGGATAGGAGGAAGAAAAAATGAAATCAATATTACTTGTTGGACTTGGAAAGTTCGGAAAACACATTGCATTACAACTGCATCAATTAGGACATCAGGTTATGGGAGTGGATCATAATGAGGACAGAATAAATGATACCATAGACATTATGACCAATGCACAGATTGGGGACAGTACCAATGAAGAATTTTTACGTTCACTTGGAGTAGATAACTACGATGTATGCATCGTAACCATCGGAAATGATTTTCAGTCTTCTCTGGAAACCACCTGTTCGTTAAAAGAACTGGGAGCCAAATTTGTTGTTTCTCGGGCAGAGCGGGACGGACAGGCAAAATTCCTGCTCCGAAATGGTGCAGACGAGGTAGTATATCCGGAAAAGCAGATTGCAAAATGGGCTGCCATCCGTTATACATCAAATCACATTCTGGATTACATTGAGCTGGATGAGGCCCATTCCATATTTGAGGTTACGATTCCAAAGGAATGGTTAGGTATGAGCATTGGACAAATTGATATTCGTAAAAAATATAACATCAATATCATAGCAGTAAAGGATAACGGGCAGACAAATTTATCCGTAACGCCGGATACCCTTCTGACTGCTGACAAGACAATGCTGGTTCTTGGCGAGGATAAGGCATTGCAGAAATGTTTCCATATCTAATGAAAAAGAAAGGCGGTGAACATAATGGGTGTATGGAGCAGTATTATATTAATTCTGGCAATGTCAGGTGTATTTGGATTCCATCTGATGACAAAGCTGGATAAATTTTTAGATGTGAACCGAAAGGCAATCGAGAAAGAAAATGAAAGCTGTGAGCCATCCTGTGTTATGCTTGCCAACTCACTGACAGATGAGGAGATTTTGGAAGAAATTCGTAGGTTTCGCAAACATCATGAAGACATAAATGTGTTGCTATATGACAGTCCCCACACGGAATTAATGAACAGTATGACATACCGGACTTTACAAAAGTGATAGAAAACAATCTGAAATGTGGTATAATTTACTCCATCAAGGTGGTATAATTTACTCCATCAAGAAAGAAAGTGATGATTCAGATGAAAAAGGGACAAATACATAGCGATATAAATGGTGCAGAACATATCATGGTCTGTTTATCTGCATCACCATCTAATGTGAAAATAATTAAGACTGCGGCTAAAATGGCATCTGCCTTTGGCGGCAGTTTTACTGCGCTTTATGTAAAGTCTGCAAATACAGACAAGATGAATGAGTTTGATAAAAAACGTTTACAGAGTAATATTCAGCTGGCAGAACAGCTGGGAGCTGAAATTGCAATCACACATGGAGAGGATGTGTCTTTCCTGATAGCAGAATATGCCAGAATATCGGGTGTGACACAGATTATTATCGGGCGAAGCAATATCAAGCGTCACCATTTTTGGAGCAAACCCACCCTGACAGAGAAGCTGACGGAAATTGCACCTAACTTAGATATACACATTATACCGGATGGAAGCTTAGGATCAACCTATAAAAATAGAGGAGATTCTGTATTGTACAGATTGGCAATATCCCATCCAAAGGATATTTTCACAATGCTGCTTCTTCTTACAGGTGTCACTTTGTTAGGGCAGGTATTCTATCATTTTGGTTTTACGGAGGCTACTATTATCGCCATTTATATTTGGGGGGTATTGCTGATTTCTTTATTTACCAGAGGATATGCCTGTGGCATTGTCGGTTCCTTAATGAGTGTTACACTGTTTAATTTCTTTTTTACAGAGCCGCGTCTGACACTACATGCTTATGATTCAAGATATGTCGTGACATTTGGGATCATGATGGCAGTTTCCATTATGACAGGAACATTAGCATCAAAGGTAAAGCTCCATGCAAAGATGTCAGCCCAGAACGCATTTCGAACAAAGGTGCTGCTTGATACGAATCAGCTTTTACAAAAGGCAAAAAGCGATGAAGATATTATTAACATTACGGCAACACAGTTGATGAAATTATTAAACCGCTCGGTTGTGGTATATACCGTCAAAGAAGAAAAACTGTCTAAAGGGCTTCTGTTTCCGGTGAAACCAGAGGCAAATAGTGGAGAACTGTTTTCTGATTTAGAGTATAATGCGGCACATTGGGTTTATCAAAACCGGCACAGAGGCGGAGCTACAACGGATGCGTATACGAATGCGAAGTGCTTATATCTTGCCATACTCACTTATGATAAGGTCTATGGTGTGATAGGTATTCACGTTGAAAAGAAACTGGATTCCTTTGAAAACGGTATGCTGTTATCTATCATAGGGGAGTGTGCTCTGGCAATGGACAATAACCGCAATGCGAAGGAGAAGGAAATGGCAGCTGTGCTTGCCAAGAACGAACAGTTGCGGGCGAATCTGCTACGTGCCATTTCCCATGACCTGCGTACACCGCTTACGGCAATTTGCGGGAATGCGGAGAATGTACTTACAAACTATGAAACACTGGATGCTGATATGAGAGAGCAGATATTTAAGGAAATTTTTGATGATTCCCAGTGGCTCATTGGTATTGTGGAAAATCTTCTTTCCGTTACAAGAATAGAAGAAGGAAGAATGAATTTTAATATGTCCATACAGCTTATGGATGAGGTTATCAGTGAGGCACTGGCACATATCAGACAGAAACGTAACAGGCATGATATTAAGGTTTATTGTGAGGATGAATTACTGCTTGCGAAGATGGATGCTAAACTGATTGTGCAGGTAATAATCAATCTGGTAGATAATGCAATAAAATATACACCTTATGGTACCTCCATCCGCATAGTGGCAAAAAAGGAATCAAAGGCTGTAGCAGTCAGTGTGATTGATAATGGTCCGGGGATTCCAAAGGAAATAAAGCCCCGTGTTTTTGATATGTTTTATACAGGAGAGAACAATGTCGCAGACAGCCGCCGAAGTCTTGGTCTTGGTCTTGCCCTTTGCAAGTCCATAATCAATGCACACGGCGGAGAGATAACATTGACAGACAATCAGCCGCAGGGCTGTAATTTTACATTTATGTTACCATTGGAAGAGGTGAGAATTGATGAATAAACTTCAAATATTGGTGGTAGAAGATGATAAATCCGTCAGAAATTTAATGTCTACCACTTTAAAGGCACATGATTATAAATATATAGTGGCGAAAAACGGAGAAGAAGCCATTCTTCAGGCATCCACTTATAATCCGGACATTGCATTGCTTGATTTGGGACTTCCGGATATGGATGGGATTGAGGTGATTAAGAAAATCAGGACATGGTCTAATATGCCGATAATCGTCATAAGTGCAAGAAGTGAAGATGCAGACAAGATAGAAGCACTTGACAATGGAGCAGATGATTATCTGACAAAGCCTTTTTCTGTGGAGGAGCTTCTTGCAAGACTTCGTGTAACAGCCAGGAGACTTGCCATGATGCAGGCAAATAATGCGAATGAATCCGTATTTAGGAATGGTAAATTAAGGGTAGATTATGCAGCAGGAAGTGCATATATGGATGAGGAAGAACTGCATCTGACACCCATTGAGTATAAATTGTTATGCCTGTTATCACAAAATGTAGGAAAAGTTCTGACACATACCTTTATTACACAAAAAATCTGGGGCAGGAGCTGGGATGATGATGTGGCATCCTTAAGAGTGTTTATGTCAACACTCAGAAAGAAGATAGAAACAGGTCCAGAGTCACCGCAGTATATCCAGACGCATATAGGAGTAGGTTATCGTATGCTGAAGGTCGAATAAGTAGTTTAGGTTGTAAATTCAGATCTCCGTTATGGATCCATCCTTCTGATAAGACCATAAAATAAGGCAGCCTCACATAGCTGAGTCTGCCTTACTCTCTTTATTTAACGTTGATGCCACTGTGGCATATTGCTGCAGAAACTGTTTCTTTCCACATGGTCTTCCAAAATAATATCCCTGCAGATAATCAACCTTCATTTCTTTCATTTTCAGAAGCCATTCTTTTTCCTCGATGCCTTCTGCGCATATCCTGACGTTAATACTATGTACCATGGGGATGATATTTTTATATAATTCATAATCCCTGTCACTGTTCATCGCCTTGGCAGTAAAATCCCTATCCATTTTCACGTAACATGGATTCATATCACGGATACAATGAAGATTCGAATATCCTGTTCCAAAATCATCGATCACAAAGGGAATCCCGTTCTTGTCCAGAGTTTTACGGAATTTACAGAACGAAGGTGTCATATCCATAAATCCGCTTTCTGTCATTTCAACACATAAGCATTCCGGCTGTAATGAATATTTTTGAATTGCATCCAGAATATCCC
>JAXDTV010000126.1:0-5555 GCA_034089785.1 Eubacterium sp. | reverse complement strand
TTTCCCTTACATTATGTTGATTTTACGCCAAAACAGTAAAAAAATCATCTGTTTGCAGGTAAATTTACTAACTTTTTTTGCAAAAATCTTTTTCACCGGCATTTACTTTGACAAACCGGAATTAACCTTGGCACTTGACCTTATTTTTTCCAGATGTCCTATAATCTTTTCCCAGGACCTGGCTACAGCGTCCTCAGCGTCCTGAACATGGTTCAGTACCCCATACGCCACACTATACATCAGGGAATTGTAAGTTTCGTATAATTTCTCAACCTTTCTCTTGTCCTCCGGTGAATCCACCATAGCCATTAACATACATAACATGCGCTGTAACCACCTCTCTTCATACGATTTTCCCGGGCAAAATCATTCTTTCTGTTTCAACTGCTGATAACATTTGTCCTTTTTCTTCATTTCGCGGTACCCCGGATCCAGGATAAAAAAAGGAATCCATCCCAGCAGCAAAAATCCAAATACTCCCGGCAGTACTAAAATATCCCTCATTTTCGTAACGATCATCAGATTGATGGTTCCCACTGTCATCAAAACAGCCCAGAAAAGCGCCAGAAAATGCCGTATTGTCCGTTTGGGCAGTTCAATCTGGTCTTTGGTAAAATCTTCCTTCACGATTTTGTCAGGAAACTCCCCTGCTTCCACTTTCGCCATCTGGCGGCTGTGGATTTTCTTATATTTGTCTGCAGAAATCAGCCTGACACCCTGGCACACATCACACACACTGGTGTACTTGTCGTTTCGTGTCCACAGTGTTTTTCCCTTTATTTTTGTCAGGCAGCGGATGGTGTAAAGATGATGGCTGGTTTTCTTTTCACAGCCCTGGCACTCTTCTTCTCCCTGCCACAGATCTTTCCAGACTACATATTCTTTTTCAAACATAGCTCTCCCCCTCGTGCATTTTTGTAAATTTTACCATAAAACAGGTGGAATGACAATTTTCAATCGGTCCGCAAACGCAAAAAAAGCCTGCCTGTGCAGTGCTTGACTATAACTGCTCTGACACAGGCAAACTTTTTCATCGCATTTATGGATTTCCCTTAGTCTTTCAGACTATCGTTTCTGTCTCAACTGCTGAATGCCGGCCAGCACCTGGGTGGATGCCGCCAGGATCAGCGCCAGACCTACAGCCGATGCCAGTATATCCAGATCCGCATACCGCAGCATAACATATGCGGTAAACGCCACGACACTAAGCCATCTCGCCATCTGTCTGCAATCCCTTTTTTCTTCCAGGGTTAATCGCCGGTTCTCCGAGTCAATCGGACTATTTATCCAGATTTCTACCCCCGCTGCTATGATCATGGGTGTCAGCACAGCAAATGGTATTACCACCCATTGCGCCAGACAACTGCCTGTCACCATAGCCACACTGGAACTGATCATGCATACCCAGGTACGCTTTGCGTGATATCCTCCGCCAAATTTTCTGATAAGCATAAAAGCCAGCGTAAAACATACACAGGCTGCCAGCATATGTAGAAAAATACTCAACAGCACAGATATCACAAAGGGTATGGCCGTTACAAAAAAGCACTGGACTGCATATTCGTACAATTCCCGCTGTGTGGGAGATATAACTTTCTGTCCAATGATCCAATCAACTATTTTTGTTATCATCTGTTATACTTTTTAGTTTTTTTTACTCTTTTTAAATTCAGACAACTGTGAAGGTGCCTTTGGCTGACTGAAGAAACTGCAGGCACCTGAATGAGCCTGAGCGGTCAGCACCATATCCAATCCTCTTGCAACTGTTTTTGCCATTTCATGTTTTACTTTGTTTGTTTTCATTTAATCATTGCTCCTTTTAATAAAATATTCCATAAATGCTGTAATCACATATTACTCCATGAACAACTGATTTTCGATAGCCTGTGCACCACTGGTGTCAAATTTGACTTCACTGGGCAAATTGACCGGTTTTTGTCTCATTTTTCACGGTAGCACATGATTATCATGTATTACATTTATATTTTTACTCCTATAAAGAGTAATTACTCTTTATTCATGTGAATATTCTCGGTTCACTGCCTTTATAATAATCGTAGAAATATTTTGGCATTTTTACAAAGGAGTATGTATGAACCGACTACTACAGCTGCGGGAGAAAAGACATCTTTCTCAACAGGAACTGGGAAAGATCTTAGGTGTATCCCAGCAACAACTAAGTAAATACGAAAGCGGACAGTCTCTGATGCACTCTGATTTTATCATTCAGTGTGCGGAGTTTTTCTCTGTTACAACGGACTATCTTCTGGGTGTAAATCTCTATGAGGAATCCGGCAACATCAGTTATGTTGCCTCACCGGATATGGGGGAAAATATCAATCTGGAACATAAATTAACTCATTTGTTCCGCTGCCTTCCCCAGAGTCTGAAAGAATACATCGTTCATTCAGAAGAATATCTGTTAGACAATTTTGTAAAAGAGATAAAGGATGATTATATATGATGGAACAACATTATTTAGAACTTGGCATGCGGATGCGGCTGCGCCGCCGCGAACTCCATCTGACGCAAAAGGAACTGGCGGCTCTTTGCCATGTCTCTGCCAATCATATATCCGCTGTCGAATCAGCCAAAGAAAAGCCCAGTCTGGATATGCTGATCCTTCTGTGTGATGCACTTCGGACTACACCTGATTTTCTGCTCCTTGGAAGCATCCATGCCAAAACCAATTCCCTGTCTAATCTTGCGGACAAGCTCCGTTTGTGCTCCCCGCAGGACATTGCTCTTGCCAGCGAATTTATTGAGTTACTCATTACCCGCAACAGCAAAGCATGGAACCGGGAAAACTACATCTGACCCAATTTTTTTACAACCAGGATAAAATATATAATTAGGACGGTTTTTATATATGAGGATTATAATCTGTGATGACGACATCGCATTTGCCGATAAACTGCAAAAAGAGATCGGTTCTTTTTTTGCCCAACGCTCTCTGGCTCTGCCGGAGTTTGTTACATATTATACAGGAGAACAGCTTTTAGAAGATACCGGCAGCAAAGATCTCATCTTTCTGGATATGGAACTTCCGGGCATTGATGGTATTCTTGTTGGCCGTGAATTAAAAGCTCAGAATCCTTCTTCTATCATCTTTGTGATTACTTCTTTTTCTGAATATCTGGATGACGCCATGCGTTTTCATGTGTTCCGCTATCTGACCAAGCCGCTGGAAGTCCGCCGGCTGCATCGAAATCTTCTGGACGCACTGGATGTTTACAGCCGTACCAGCCAGACGGTCCTGGTGGAAACAGCGGACGATGGCTTTTTCAAGGTAGCTGTGGCGGATATTATTTTTCTGGAAGCCCACGAGCATATGGTAACGATCTACACCATGGGCCGTGCCTTTTCCTCTCCCCGCCCGATGCAGTACTGGCGCAGCCTGCTGCCTTCAAACTGCTTTTTCCAGACCCACCGGAGTTATCTGGTGAATATGCGGTTTGTCACCTCTTTTGACCACTGCGATATTTTTCTGTGCCAAGGACGGTATAAAGCATATCTTACCAAACGAAAATACACGGAATTCAAAAAACGATACATGCTCTACCTGGAGAGCCAGCGATAAAATCATAAGGAGCCTGCCCCATGAACATGACTATTTTCTATCTTTTTATTTACTGTGTGGAAGGATTTATCTTTTTCCTGTATGCAGACCGGATTTTTACAGTCGGCAAAAGCCGCCGGGCCTGCCTTCTGTGGATCTGTATGCTTTATGGACTTTTGTTCCTTTTTTCTTTCTCAGACTTGATCTGGTTAAAAACGATCTCCTTCTTTTTAGCCAACTTTCTGTGCCTGTTTTTACTTTTCCGTGTCAAATGGTACACGGCCTTGTTCCACACGGCTTTTCTTACCGCTGTCATGGGAAGCAGTGAAGTGATCGTCATGGGCCTCAACACAAGATTGTATGCTGCCTTTCACACTGCCAAAACCTACACGCCGGATACCGTGTTTCTTATATTGAGTTCCAAACTGCTGTACCTTTTGATCACTCAACTGGCGATCTTCTTTTTCCATAGGACAAAAGACCAGGACAGACGGCCGGATCCGGATGAACTGATCCTGAATATGATCCCCCTTCTTTCCATTACGGTATATCTGACCCTTGGTATACTTTCCGGTTTTTACACCTTTCCCTCCCTGCTGCAGGGGATGATTACCCTCAGCGGCATTTTTCTCCTACTTATCAACTTTCTCATCTTCTGGGTTTATCAGCGGAGCAAGAAGAAAAACGAGGAATATACCGCCATGCAGTTACAGATCCAACAGGAACAGGACCAGACCGAGTATTATCAGATGCTGGCCAGACACGATGAAAGCCAGAAAATTCTCATTCACGATATAAAACACCATCTGCAGGCCATCGACGACCTCAGTGACTCCCAGTCCTGTGAAAAAATCCATACTTATGTGCAGACCCTTCTCCAGACTTCCTATCAGGATCAGGTAAAAGTCAGCGACAACCACTTTCTCAACCTGATCCTAAGCCACTACATCCAGTTGTGCCGGGATCAAACCATCGTATTTGAGACGGACATTCGTGCCGGTCTCCTTGGCTTTCTGGATTACCAGGACATGACAGCTCTTTTTACCAATCTGCTGGACAACGCTGTTACCTCTGCCTGCGAGTCGGCCTCTGCGCCCTTTATCGATCTGCGGATCCGCCATCTGCCGGAGTCTTCCTGCACACTGATTTCCCTGATCAACAGCTGTCCTTCTTCTCCTTATGACACTCTGACCGGGACACTGATCACGAAAAAGAAAAATAAAATGCGCCATGGCTACGGAATGAGAAGTGTCTCTCGCGTAGTCAAGGCGCATCAGGGGAATATGGATTTATACTATGACGATGAAAGCAAAACCTTTCATACTACCATTCAGTTTCCGGATGAATGATCATCCTTCAATGGCAATGTATTTGTTTTGCTCCACTGCCTCTTCCGGTGCTTTCTTTGGCACAAACAATTTCAAAATGCCGTGCTTGAACTCACCTTTTACATCTTCCTGTTTCACAGCTTCTCCTACATAGAAGCTTCTCTCACAGGATCCGGCATAACGCTCTTTGCGGATGTAGTGGCCGCTCTCTTTGTCTTTCTCGTCCTTATCCAGACCTTTGGCGGCGCTGATGGTCAGGTAACCGTTTTCCAGGGAAGCCTTTACTTCATCCTTGGTGAATCCAGGCAGATCCATTACCAGTTCAAAACCATCCTCCTTTTCCTTAATGTCGGTCTTCATAATGCGGCCGGCATGTTTGCCATACAATTTTTTCTCAATATCCTTGCTGCCCTTGTCAGCATAGAATGGAAAATCATCAAACCAGTCATCAAACAAATTCTCTCCAAAAATACTAGGTACCAACATAAGTCATCTCTCCTTTTTCTACAAATGCTTCATTACCTTGTTTCATGGAACCGGGTGGGGATTTCAGTCGCCCTTTTTGTTTCCCTTCCTTTGTTCTAACTATGTTATAACACCATTTGTTAGCACTGTCAACCCTCGAGTGCTAATTTTTTTAAATTTTTTTCATCCTACGGTTTTATAGG
>JAXDTV010000110.1:0-4171 GCA_034089785.1 Eubacterium sp. | reverse complement strand
TGTGAATGCGTCTACTGTGCACGCCTATATGAAGGAATTGATGGAAGAACAAGTGATCAAAAAAGTAAAGAGAGGCCAATATGAGTTGATCCGTCATGAGTTCGAGTACAATTTATGTCGTAGCAATGGGGATTTAGATACGGATACCTATGCATTTGATGCATGTTTGTATGAGCATATCAGTGGATTTGAGAAAAATGTCCAGGATATCTGGAGTTATGCTTTCAGTGAAATGATCAATAATGTAATGGATCATTCCCAGGCGGAGAATGTCCGTATTGTGATCGCACAAGATTTTATGAAAACCAGTGTCATGGTCATTGACAATGGAATTGGTATTTTTAAGAAAATTCGAGATTATTTTCACCTGGCGTCAATTGATGAGGCAATTTGTGAATTATTTAAAGGAAAACTGACAACAGACAAAGAGAATCATTCGGGGGAGGGTATTTTCTTTAGTTCCAAGCTGATGGATGAATTTTTTATCATATCCAGTGGAAAGATTTTCACAAATAATAAATACGGAGACAGTGGTATCCAGGATCTGGTGATGGAAAACCAGAAGGGAACTTGCGTATTTATGGAACTTTCTAACTTCAGTCATAAAATGGCAAAGGAAGTATTTGATGCTTATGCAAATATAGAAGGGGGATTTATAAAAACAAGAATCCCATTAAAGAATATATTTGATTCCTCGCCGGTTTCGCGGTCCCAGGCAAAGCGAGTGTGCAATCGTCTGGAGAACTTTAAAGAGGTCATTGTTGATTTTGAGGAAGTCTCATGGATCGGGCAGGGATTTGCGCACCAGTTATTTGTGGTGTTCGCGAAAAGCCATCCGGAGATTGTTATAACGCCGGTCAATATGAATGAAGATGTGACAAAAATGTACCATCATGTTATGACTTCCGGTGAAGCCTAAAAAAAATGCTTGAGCCAGTTTTACTGGTTCAGGCAGTTTTTTACATGTCGATAAACTTTATTTCCCTCGGTAAAGCCATATTTATCGATAAGAAGATCCCGGACAACCTGATTGGCGTTCTCGTCCTTGTGATGTTTGCAGATCAAAGAGGCGGCATAAGCGATCACCTCATTGTTGAAACAAGCCCGGCTCAAAGTGCGCTGGACCGTTGTGTTTAACTGCATCACAGGAGAGATGACCGGTTTTTCCGAAGGAGCAGGAGCTTCTACGGCCGCTACCGTTTTTTCTTTTGGTTTTCTGCGGCTTATCAGTCCTGTTTTTTCCTGTTTCTCTGTATTCTTTTTCTTGGCAGACGCCGTATAATCCATCTTTGGATGTCTTGCAATGTCGGCAGAGCGGTGGATTTCCTTGAGAAAAGTAATCACATTATCGTAATCGTTGTCTTTGCTGATGATCACATATTTGCATTTTTTATCACCATTGGTGCCCAGCAGGTAGCCTAAGTAGGCAGTAAGATGCATATCCAGAGACTGCTTGCCGGCAGGCAGACAGTGGAAAGAATAGTCTACAGAATGAAATTTTGACAGGATCTCAATGCTGATCTTAGGAGCATTTTTCGTGGAAAATATATGTATGTGATCGTGGTAATCCAGATGTCTGGAGCAGATCAGACCAGAGTTGTTTACATTTTCAAAATCAATTAAATAATAAGTTTCTACATTTGACATAGTGTTCTCCTTTAATATCCCTTTTATAATAGTGTGTTTGATTCAATCATATTATAGAAGTATAACACGACTGGCGATAGATGGCAAGGAGTGGCAGAATATGGGAGGGTTCTTGCGTCCGCTGGGTGCATTTGTTATAATAGGGGGCGATATATGTTATAAGAGGAGGATGCAACATGCAGGCAGGAAAAAAGATAGTAGCAGGTATGCTGGCATTGGCGTTGACGATACAGGGAGTGCCGATGCAGAGGGGAACAGCGGTGCAGGCAGCGGGCCAGACCACGGAAACAGCACCCCTGCAGGGAACGGATGGAGCCATCACATGGAAACTGACGGAACAGACGCCGCAGCAGGGATGGTCTCAGGGGGATAAAAAGGCTTATAAACTGACGATAACGGGAAAAGGCGTTATGCCTGGATATATGCATATGTCCGATGGTGTTAATACGCCGTGGCAGCCATATAATGATCAGATTCAGACGATTGCGGTAGCAAAGGGAGTTACCCGGGTATCTGAGCATGCGTTTGAAGGAATGGGAGAACTGACCAGTGTAACACTGCCGTCAACGGTAACCCAGGTCAGCAGAGAAGCGTTTATGTACTGTCAGAAATTAGAAAAAATCACATTGCCGGAGGCGTTGGAAAACATTGGTGACAGAGCGTTTAATTACTGCCGTGCCTTAAAGAGCATTGTGGTGCCGGATCAGGTGACAACCATTGGCAGTCTGGCGTTTGCAGGCTGTACTTCTCTGGAAAGTGTCACTCTTGGAGAAAGCGTGGCACAGGTGCAGGGCTCTCTTTTCCATGAATGTGGGAAATTGACAACTCTTACCGTGGCTCACGGAAACACATCTATGCGGTCAGAGGACAATGTGCTGTACAATAAAGATATGTCACTGTTGATCCGTTATGCAGCAGGAAAAAGCGATACAAAATTTTATGTGCCGGATAGTGTAAAGACCATAGGGGCCAATGCCATTACGCATTGTTCAAATTTAGCGGAACTTCAGATCCCATCCAGTGTAACCAAAATGGATGATTACGCAGTTTATTATAACAGTGCTCTGAGTAAACTCTTTTTTGAGGGAAATGCGCCAAAGGTTTCTGTTGTGACCTCTCGTACAGGTATCATAGGAGGCGATCCACAGGTTTATGTATATACTGTTTACAATGGAGCAATCCGGCACAATGGAAAAACAGGAACGGATGCCAACAAAGACATCACATTGTATAAAACAGCATCTTCCACAGGTTGGGGCGAGGGATGGTCTACCATCTCACAGAAAAGTGACGAAACCAACCAGTATTCAAAAGGGTATGGTTTTACATTGCAGAATTTCAGTCTGACTGATACAGATACGGCGGATGGCACATTTGGAAGTCTCAAGTGGCATTACCGGGATGACATAAAAGAACTGTCCTTTAGTGGAAGTGGTTCGATCTCGGATTTTTCCCTTTCTGCACTTCCTAAATGGAACGGCGGACAGGGCAGAAGTTTCAGACAGAGCATTAAGACGATCGATGCTTCCAAGGCGACCATTACGACCGTGGGAAATTATGCTTTTTACAACGCAGACCAGCTGGAAAAGGTGACATTTGGTTCTGGGTTAAAACGAGTTGGAAAATATGCATTTGCAGACTGTACGGCACTGAAAAATTTCCCGGCAGAAAATGCTACATCCATTGAAGAAGGTGCCTTTGCAGGGGATACCTCTCTGACTGGAGAAGTGGACATGACCGGGGCGCAGGTTATAGGTGCCAGTGCCATGGAAGGTGCCAGCGGAATCACGGATATCCGCCTGGGAGCCAAACTTACCAGTATTGAAGCCAGAGCTTTTGCAAATTGCAAAAAATTGAATGGTGTGATTCTTCCGCTGGGAATTAAAACCTTGAAAAAAAGAGCTTTTTATGGATGTAGTTCTTTGGAGGCGGTAAATATTCCGGAAGGCTTTACCGGTACAGAAGCGGAGACCTTTGGAAATTGTACGGCCTTGAAAAAGGTATATTTTACAGGCAGTATGCCGGAGCAGTGGAATGAAGATACATTCGCAGGATGTTCTTCGACACTAAATATATATTATAACAGTGGAAAAACAGGCTGGAGTGACAGTGTGGAAAATGGCACCTGGCAGGGATATACAGCCAGCTGTCTCACCAGACATTTTCAGCGTGGGAAAAACACATATAGTTTTGAGGATACGGCAAAAAACTACGGATATTCAAATGCTTATAAAATACCGCAGGCCCGCTATCAAAGTGTCTTGAAAAACGCACCGCTCGCAGCTTTTTATGCGGCTACAGAGCCGGCTTATCAAGGAAACGCATTTGGTATGGCAGCGTCTGTACTGGACTTTTATGAAGGAGACAGCCTGAAAGTATCTTCTTACGATTCAAAGGCAAAAAATGTTTATGAGATACAGACTCCGGGCCAGGCGTTGACGGGGCTGATAGAGAAGTATCAGGTAACGCAGTATGCCCAGCCGGTCAGTGATGCACTGACAGCAAATCAGGGCAAGTATCTGGA
>JAXDTV010000147.1:0-2435 GCA_034089785.1 Eubacterium sp. | reverse complement strand
TTCAGTGGAAGGAAGTAGTTCATCATAGAGAACATACCTTTCTTCATTTCGCCGCCGTACCATGTATTTACGATAACCTGCTCTTTGCTGGTGATGTTGAACATAACAGCTGTCTCAGAGTTAAGACCTAACTCCTTGTAGTTTGCTACCTTAGCCTTAGAAGCATTGTAAACAACGAAATCAGGCTCAAAGTTCTCAAGCTCCTCAGCGGTTGGCTTGATGAACATGTTTGTTACAAAGTGTGCCTGCCAAGCTACTTCTACGATGAAACGGATTGCCATACGGGTATCCTTGTTTGCACCACAGAAAGCATCAACAACATACAGCTTCTTGTTGGAAAGCTCCTTGAGAGCCAGCTCTTTTACGGATTTCCAAGCTTCCTGGGTAGCAGGATGGTTATCATTCTTGTACTCATCAGAAGTCCACCATACAGTGTCCTTAGAATTCTCATCCATAACGATGAATTTGTCTTTTGGAGAACGACCGGTGTAGATACCTGTCATAACGTTCACTGCACCCAGCTCACTAACCTGGCCTTTTTCATAGCCTGTCAGCTCCGGCTTTGTCTCTTCTTCGAAAAGTACCTCATAAGAAGGGTTGTAAACAATCTCAGTAGTTCCGGTAATGCCATACTTGCTTAAATCAATTTGTGCCATGTTTCTTAACCTCTTTTCTTTAAATTTGTACGGATTAACCATTTCCGGCAGGAGCGGAATACCTCTGTGGATACAGATTTTCTGCAACAGCGGAAATGATGAAACTGTTTTGGAAAGTGACCTGTTTAAGCCACTCTTTTTCAGAATACCATATAAATTTACGAAAATCAATACGCTTTTCCGGCAAATCTGCAGTAAATCTCCCTGTAATCTGATAGGAATTTTCAGAAACGGCAATTCCGGGAACGGACAGGATATTTTTGCGGGAAAGCGGGTAAAATCTTTCTGTATTGATGTAGATAAAGTGACCGGCAAAGGATATGTGCCGGATGACGGGATATCGAAAGGAGGCAGATCGTAAATGGCATATTATTATAGGATAGAAGACAGGATCATAGAGCTTCCGGCGGAGAAGGAAGACAAGCTGGGAGCGGAAGAGAGGGTGGAAGTGCCATTGGCCATTCTCTGTAAAGAAGAAGCGGTGGAAAACACCTTTTTACAGTCTCTGGGGTATCCGGTGACTGCTGTCTCGTATCCAGTTCATTTCTGTAAAGCGGAGGCACATATGCATTTTTTATATGGGACGTACCTTTCGCCGGTCATGGAAAAGAAGCGGAAACAGTTTACCTTTGTGCTGGATCCGCATCATTTATATCTGGTCGAAGAGGGAGAAATGGTCAAAAATATCCTGTGCCGTCTGAAAAAAACATATCAGAAGAAGGGAGGCACAGGAAGTGTGTGGGTAGAATTTATGGAACTTCTGCTTTCGGATGATCTGGAGAAACTTTCCGGTCTGGAGGTGCGTCTGACCCATCTGGAGGATGAGGTGCTGTCCGGTAATATCAGCCGGTTTGACCAGAAACTCATACGGTGCCGGAAGGAAATACTGCGGTATTCCCATTATTATCTGCAGCTTCAGGATGTGACGGATGTTCTGCAGAAAAACGACCTGAAAATCTTTTCGGGAGAAGATCTGGCGGGAATCCGTCGACTGCGGGAAAAGATCGGGCGGCTTCATCAGGAAGCCCGGATGCTGCGGGAATATTCCACCCAGGTCCGGGAGGTATATCAGGCACAGATTGAGATCCGGCAGAATAAGATCATGAAATCCCTGACGATTGTTACGGCAATATTTCTGCCATTGACCTTAATCGCCGGGTGGTATGGCATGAATTTTGCGGATATGCCGGAGCTTCATTGGAAATACGGCTATCCGGCGGTGATGGGGCTGAGTGCGGTGACAGTGCTCAGCTCCCTGGCACTCTGTTACAAAAAACATTTCTTTCATTAAAAGATCATATTCTTCTGGACAAATTTTGCAAATTTCTTCTGACCGGTGATGTTCAGATGGATCCCATCCTGATAAAACCAGTCCGGATGTTTTGAACCTTCCTTTGACCAGGCAATAACATGGACATTTTTATTTGCCTTTGCGATCCGGCGGATCGTATTATTGACATCCTTTGCTCCCGGCAGATCGCGGCCATAGGCATCGATCCAGTAGATGGTGCGGTCTGCTCCGAGGTAGTTGATCAGTTCCTGGCCGGTGGCGGAGTTAAAATTGCCGTTGGTTCCCAGAGCAATGATGACGGTATCGCCCAGCTTTCCTTTTTTATCCATACTTTTGGCGACATCCAGTGCCTGCACTACCTGACGGGATACTTTTGCATCAATGACAGCATTTTTGCATAACTTTTTGAAGGCAGGAGCAGCTCCGAGAAAGACGGAGTCTCCGATGACGGAGAGGGAGGACTGGGAAATGTCAGAAACTCCGGTTGT
>JAXDTV010000146.1:0-13608 GCA_034089785.1 Eubacterium sp. | reverse complement strand
CTAACCACTTTTTTAACATATTTTTTCCCTACCGAATTGTTATTTTCTTTTTTCCCAGCCAGCCCCAGGATGGTGCTGCAAGATCCTCTGAATCTTCCAGGTAAAGCTCCAGATACCGGCTGGCTTCTACATAGTATGTTTTTCCCTTTTTTAATTTCCCTGACAATCCCTTTCCATAAGGTGCTGTGGATAAAACATACTTTGCATTCGTCATATCTTTCGTTTCCGAATATCGATAATAATACCGGTCCGTACTTTTTTTGTAACCTTTTTTCTTATACTGACTGTCTTTGACCGTAACCTTGATCCTGCCATGGTCCGATGTGACCTTGTACTTTTTCAGAACCGCTTCTGCTTTCAGCGTTCCATATAATTTAGCGGGAACTTCATACTTACACAATTCCCAGTCATTTTTTGCCACAAGATTCCATCCGAAAAATGTATAACCTTTTTTCTTAACCACTTTAGGAAGTTTTGTCCTGGCACGGTAAGTATATTTTTTCGGAGACTTTCCTTTGACCTTTCCTCCATTTAACTGGTACTTGATCCGGTAACTCCGGTATTTTGCTGTGGCCGTTTTCCCCGGCTTTAACTTTGTGACCTTCTTTCCTGCCACATACCAGTATCTCTTTTTATTCATATCTTCCAGAGAAATCGTTGCCTTTGAGTGATTCACAATTCTTTTTAATGAATAACAACCACTGATAAAATCTTTTGATACTTTTTTTACTGATTTTCCAATGGTGATGGTTTTTAATTTGGTGCAATTACTAAAGACATTTTCATCAACAACCTGTACCGTATCAGGAATTTTAAACTCATTAAAACCACAGCCGCCAAAGGCAAATGCCGTTATTTTCACCAAATTTGAAGGCCATACCACCTTACGCAGTTTCGTGCACCCGGAAAAGAAACCGAGCGGAATTTCCTTCATACTATCCGGCAGATACGCAGTCTCTATATCCGAATGAGCAAATACAAATTCTCCATATTTAACAACAGCTTCCGGCAAATGTACCTCCTTAAGGGGAGAACCATAAAACGCTTCATTGTCTACTTCCCTTATGGTTGCCGGGAAATTTACGCTTTCCATTGTGCAGCCATAGAAAACATTATTACCAATCTTCTCTATTCCTTCTTCCATTATGATTTTCTTTATTTTGTGCTGAACTGTACTATCTTCACCGAACTTTTTTGTTATTTCTCCTGTCCCGGAAATAACGAGTGTTCCATCCTCTGACAACTCATACCAGGCATCCGGCCCACACGATTGTCTGGATTCTGCGTTTACTTTAGCAGGCGTGGTAAGGCACAATAGCAGTGCCATTACCACCATCATTGATACATATTTTTTATACAACATATTTTAACTCCGTTTCTTGTAATTTCCTTCGTTCATATATGATTTTGGTATTGAACAAATGTACTGCTTGCTTTTTCCTACCTTTTCATCATGTGGTGCTATAATAAACCATATATCATTTCCGTTCAAATGTAATCCTTCTATCTCATTTTTCTTAAAAGCTATTTTTTTTACATTTAATTGTAATTGCGTTCGATAGCTTCCATTCTTCGAAAGATCTTTACTATTCTTTTTATATAAAGTCATCATCGAAATATACAATGGCTTACTCAAACTTTCATCGCCAGACGAAAAATATACTTTATTTTTATTTACCTTTTTCCCCTTATCATTTAATCCTTTATAAGTATTTGAAACTTCAATTCCCTGGTTAGAATGATATGGACGAATAATTTGATTCTTTTTCTTCTGTTCACAACTATAATAACACCATGATTTGCTCATTGATTGAAAAGAAAGAGACCTCCTATGATCATCTTTTTGAAAATAAGCAACTATCTTTTTTAAATCAAAACAGGCAATCTGCACCTTTGTTGTCTTGATCTCTTTCACGTCATCCCCTAATACATCATTAGCAAACCAAACACAAAGTGTTTTCTGATCCGATGACACAGCCGCATCCACTCTTCCAACTTTTGCGCAATATTTACGATTCTGATTTGCATAAGCAGTCTTTGTAATTTTTTTCACATCATCACTACCATAACTCAACTTGGACTTGGCCTTATACTTAACAAGCGCCAATGACTGGGCGAATTCTTTTCTCGTATTTCCTGCCATCAACATATATACTTCTTTTCCATATTTTACAAATTCAAAAGTTTGTCCATGAGCAAAATTGTTTAATCTCATAGTACTATTCTCATCAAAATTTAATACTTTAGGATTATCTTTATCCACAGTACATGTTGATACAAAAACATCACTTCCAACCCGCTGTGCAATGTAATATTTGCTTCCATATTTAGCATATGACTGTATTGCTCTCGCGGCACTTGTTTTAGATGGCTTTTCATCATTTGACGAATTAAAATATTCTATCTTTACACCGCGTATCTCAAACTCCCTGCCATTTTTTCCTAATGTAACTTTTCTTGGACGATATGCAGGCAAGGCAAAACCACTCTTATCATCCTTAACTGATGTACCAATAGATTGAATTTTTATATACGAAACAACTTTTTTATACATCATATACTGCTCTTCTGTGGCAAAATCGTCTTCAGACCGCTCATATCCATCTTTTACCTCATTTATAATCTGTGTTTCTTCATCCTCTATTTCCAACATATCATATAAATAATATTCGTCGATTTTTGCCTCATCATCTCCCGCAACTTTCCCGATAAACCCAAATGACACCGTACCTTTCGCTGGAATCGTCGCATTATAATTCGCATTATTTAAATATACATAATTATCATCCGTTTCTTGTATTAACGCATTCCATATGTTCTTTATTTCTATATTCGTTTCCAATTCCAATTTCCAGTCATTAATCGGCTCATTTGACAAATTATGAATTGTAATTTCACCATTTATGTCTCCATCGCCCCAATGACTATACTCTTTATAGGTGACTTTATATTCGCTCAAAACTTCTCGGCATTCTTTTGTCAGATATGCTTTATCCGGAATATCAATCTTGTCCTCATACTGTATGGTCATCCCAAAGGATATTGAAGAATCCACTTCAATATCTTGATTCCATCCTGAATTTTTAATCACATATGAATTTTTGTTTTTCTTTGAAATAGCCGCATTCCAAATATTTTCAATGCAGTTACTACTTTCAAACTTCACTTCCCAATCCTCAATCTTCTCCTTCTTACTATTTTTTATAGTCACTTCCACATTTGCATGCTTTTACCATGATGAGGTAATCTTATATGTAACATCCAGATAATTTTCATCTAATTCTTCCAGAGCCTCTTCATATTCCTCATCATCAAGTGGCTCTTCATCCTCTTCTTCATCACTTACCTCACCAAACTCTACATCTTCATAATTTTCGTCTTCCTCAACGCTGTCACCCTCCCGTAACTCAAACGCTTTTACTTCTGCACTGCCAATAATATTTACAAACATTACCGCCAGCATCAACATAGCTATTGTCCTCTTCATCATATTCTCCTTTCAGTGTTTGTTTTAAATTTTAGAATTTTATATTATTTTTAATATTTTGTCAACTTTTGTTTTATTTTTTATTTCTTAAATGAGATTTTTTCATAATAACGCAAATTAAAAAGGAAGCTCAAACGCTAATTACCACGATTATGCTTCCCTTTAATTATCTGTCTTTTTCATCAGGATCCAAACCCGTATCTATATGGTCCTTCCCTCATTCTTCCACATAATTTCTCCGGATCACCACATCAAAGGTATCCTTTCCAAAATATTTAGAACCTACTTCCCTGTCAAATCCATCAGTGCCCAATTTAGCCTTCCACGATACACATCTTGCGTAGGCAGTTGCCGGAACTCCCTGCCAATATTTCCTGCCATTTTTGTCCACAGCGGCAATACAAAGCCATGCGTGGTTCTCTTTTGCATTGCTGGCTAATCCTGCTTTCACTCCAAGCACTTCACAAATATCGTACAAACGATTGGATGATTCCCCACAGACACCTTTATAAGTTCCCTGAAAAATTGCCTTGTAGCAATTTTTCACGCCGCCTTCACCATGAACCGGCCTGCCCTTGGAGTTTTTATTGTACTTCATATTCATGTCACAATATGTTTCCAAAATAAGGGCAATCTTCTGGGACTTTGTGGCCTTTTGGATCACATCATCTACCGTGCACTCGCCGCCGAAATTCTGCAGTGCGGTCCATTCATATGTGTATTTCTTGTTTGCAGACCGCCTCAGCATATTCTTATACGCCCGCGGATTGCTTTTCAGATGTTCAAAATAGTCCTTTTTCCCGGTTTGATAACACTCCTCATATTCACGGGCAATCACCCTCAGTCCTTCGTCCGGATCTGCCACAAGGGGGCGGAGTTTTTCAGCGATCTTGTTTAAATACGGATTCACGGTTTTTACGATAAATTTCTGTTTTTTCCCATTCGTATATGTTACCGTAATATCCTCTTCATCCAGTCCTGTGTTACCGCTTACCTTTCCGGCTGTAAACCTAATTTTTCTGCCGGAAATTTTCTTTCCTTTTGCCACGCCCTTCAAGGTCTGATTCACACCTGTCACTTTTTTGATTTTCTTCGTTGTCTTTACTATTTTGGATTTCTTTGTCTGAAGATAAATCTTTTGGGTCTTGTAATAAGTAACCTTCTTTGCCTCGCTGTGTATAGGAATCATTCCCACCACGATCATCGCAGCCATCAGTAACGCCATAAAACCTCTCATTGTTGTTTTCATTTTCTTCGCCTTCCTTCCATTTTTTCATTTCATTAATTTTACTCAATACACTCAATATATTAAGTATATTCCTTTTCACATATAAAATCAAGAAATGCTGCTTTTACCTATAAGACAAGAGAAAGACGAAAAAAGTTTTAATTTTCAAAAAAATTGACAGAAAAGTTTGCACCGCGTGGGACAAAGACCCACAAAATGCAGCTTTTCTGTCAATTTTACAAATCATATAAAAAGTGCCAACACTTACTTAATCCTAATATTACTGATATAACAAAGTTCTCCAGACAGCGACAAGCACACCGGCAGATTCTTTTCCATCGGGATCTGAACCTGTGTCTCTATAGTTACGCCGTCATTTTCCAGTGTGATCAGTATTGTATTTTCCTGACGGACGGCCGTTACAGAAGCCTTCACACCATTTTTATTATCCTGAAGCCACTGATCCCAGGATGTCCATTTCGATTCAAAAGCCGTTTCTGTCTCCAGTGCTCCGGCACCGGCATTCCAAGCATAAGCATCCGAACGGATCACCGCATACTCATCATACAAAACACCGTTTACCAGTTTGTCAAATGCCGAGAATACAACTATCAATGGAGTGTGCCAGTTCTCTTTCGCCTGCTGGTAACTAATGGTATCAAAGGTGATACAAACCGGCTTTTCCGTAATCTCAATTCCGTCCGAATGTGTGGTCCACCAGCCAAAGCAGTCCAGATTCGGTATATCACCTGTCTTTGTCTCTGTATAATACTTGGTCAGCTGTACCGGTTTGATGGCCGCTTCCTCTACTGCTTCGTATTCCAGCTGATCCTTGAAATCCCACATGCTACAGTTTTCCCCTGTCACAGTAAGATAAATATCCGAGTTTTTTTTCTCTTCTGGAAGTGTTGTAGTAGAAACCACTACCACTCCGGTATTTTCCATTCTTACCAATACATACCGTCCAACCCTGACTGCCATGATACTGCACTCAACGGTGGCCTTGTTTTTCTCAAGCCAGTCCTCCCAGTTCTCCCATTCTTTCAGATGCTGGCTCTCATACTGGTATTCTGCTGCCTCCTGCTTGATCCCATAGGCATCTGAACGGGTAACCGAATATTCTGTATACCGGTTCGCCGGTGCTTCTTCCTTCTGCCCCGCCGGCTTTCCATCCAGGGAAGAAAAAACAATGGCGGACGGCGTAAACCAGTTTTTGTCAACCTGTTCCATTGTTTCATTTTTGTATGTAAGAAAAAGCGGGTACTCTTTCAAACGGTAACTCTCACTATATTCTTCGCCAAACCCTCTGCAAACCACCGATACATCACCCATAACAAAACCTCCTGTCCTATGCCCCAATCTCTGCATTTATATATAGGTATATTCTACCTAAAATCAGGGCAAGTTACAAGAGGTTTCTTATTTATCTTTTACTTATTACTGTACGCCATCGTTTGTTTCTGCACCCATATTAGTTGTCTGCAAACAATGGTGTAGAAAGGTAACGGTCTCCTGAATCCGGAAGCAGTGCTACGATCGTCTTTCCTTTATTTTCCGGTCTCTGTGCCAGAATGGTAGCTGCTTTCAATGCGGCGCCGGAAGAAATACCTACCAGAACACCTTCAGATACAGCAAACTCTTTTCCTTCTGCAAATGCATCCTCATTTTCGATCGGAAGAACTTCATCATATACTTTTGTATTCAGTACATCCGGTACAAATCCTGCTCCAATACCCTGGATCTTATGGGCACCACTTTTTCCTTCTGACAATACAGGACTGGTAGCAGGTTCTACTGCTACAATCTGAACATCCGGGTTCTGGCTCTTAAGGTATTCGCCAACTCCTGTAACAGTTCCACCGGTACCTACACCAGCTACAAAGATATCCACTTTTCCGTCTGTCTGCTCCCAGATCTCCGGACCGGTTGTTGCTTTGTGTACTGCCGGGTTAGCCGGATTCACAAACTGTCCCAGAATGACAGAACCAGGAGTCTCTTTTGCCAGTTCATCCGCTTTGGCAATGGCACCTTTCATTCCTTTTGCTCCCTCTGTCAAAACCAGTTCTGCGCCATATGCTTTCAAAAGATTACGACGCTCTACACTCATAGTATCCGGCAGAGTAAGGATCGCACGGTATCCTTTGGCAGCTGCTACAGAAGCAAGGCCGATTCCTGTGTTTCCACTGGTTGGCTCAATGATAGTAGCACCCGGTTTTAACTTGCCGCTCTTTTCTGCATCTTCGATCATCGCCAGTGCGATACGGTCTTTTACAGATCCAGCCGGATTCAAATACTCCAGTTTAGTCAGGATCACAGCATCTTCGATGCCTTTCTTCTTAGCATAGTTATTTGCCTGCAATAATGGTGTTTTGCCGATCAGATCAGCTGCACTCTGTTTAATATCACTCATGTGTTATACCTCCGTCATTCTTTTTATTCCCACTTACTTACTAGGTTTTGTATGTTTTATGTGTATGATTATAGCCACCTTGCTGTAACTTGTCAATACTTTTTCTCATATTTTTCTATTCTTTTTCTGCCAGTGCCTTTTCCAGCCTGATAAGAGCTGTGGTCAGCGTCTCTCTCGGACAGGCTACATTGATCCGCTGGAATCCTTTGCCACAGTCTCCAAAGATCCGTCCGCTGTCCAGCCACAGTTTCGCTTTGTGGATCACAAGGTGTTCCAGTTCCTCAACGCCAAGTCCTGTCTCTCTGAAATCCAGCCACACCAGATAGGTTCCCTGGTGTTCTCCCATTTTCACTCCCGGCAGTCTGGTATTTACAAACTCTCTGGTGTACTCAATGTTTTCTTTTACATACTCGTGCATCTTCTCATACCAGACTTCTCCCTGGCTGTAAGCGGCTTCACAGGCAACCAGTCCCATGACACCCAGCTGGCTGATGCCCGCCCGGTCCAGTTCCTTTCTAAAACGGTGGCGGAGTTTTCTGTCTGCGATAAATATATTGGATATCATAAGTCCCGCCAGGTTAAATGTTTTACTTGGTGAAGTACAGGTTATGGTGATCTCTTCAAATTCCTTTTTGATGGCTGCAAACACCTGATGCTTTCCTTCAAAGACAAAATCCGCATGGATCTCATCACTGACTACTATTACACCATGTTTCACACAAATATCACCTAACGCCGTCAGTTCTTCTTTTGTCCACACCCTGCCTACCGGATTGTGTGGATTACAGAGAAAGAGCAGACGGACCTTTTCTTTGATGATCTTTTCCTCCAGGTCCTCCAAATCCATATAATAGTGGCCGGATACATCCTGCTTCAGATCACTGCTGACTAACTTTCTTTCATTGTCTACGATTACTTCAGAAAAAGGATAGTACACCGGTGACTGGATCAGCACCGCCTCTCCCGGTTCTGTATAGGCCTTGACAGCCATAGCCAGGGCAAACACAACTCCCGGGGTTTTCACCAGCCAGTGTTCATCCACCTGCCACTGATGATGCCGTTCCATCCATCCTTTCACAATGTCAAAGTATGGTCTCTGCACCTCACTGTAGCCAAAGATTGCTTCCTTTGACCGCTGTACCAAAGCATCCTCTACATAGGAAGAAGTTCGGAAATCCATATCCGCCACCCACAGGGGAAGGACATCTTCCGGCATTCCTCTTCTTACAGCAAAATCATATTTCAGACATCGTGTATTTCTTCGGTCCACAACTGTATCAAAATCTAAATTTCTCTCTGCCATGCTATTTCACATCCTTTTCAATCTCTGCAAAAACCTCTGCCAGTTCCCCGATCAGATCCTCTGCATCCTCGATTCCTACGCTGAGACGAAGGGTTGTATTCGTCAAACCGTTTCTTTCCTGGATCTCTACCGGTACATCTGCATGGGTCTGGGTCGTCGGGTAGGTCAGCAATGTCTCTACTCCGCCTAAACTCTCAGCAAATTTAATCATACGCACACGGGACAATACTCCCAGTGCCTGCTCTTTTGTCTGAAGCTGGAAGGTAAGCATTGCTCCAAATCCTCTGGCCTGTCTCTTCATGATCTCATAGCCCGGATGTTCTTTCAGTCCCGGATAGATCACTTTTGCCACGATCTTTTGCTCCTTCAGCCAGTTTGCCAGTTTGATGGCATTCTCCTGGCTTTTTTCCATGCGGATTCCCAGTGTCTTGATTCCCCTTGTCACAAGGAAACAGTCGAATGGCGCCAGTCCGGATCCCACTGTCTTAATGAGAAAACGGAGTTTTTCGGCCACATCCTCTCTGTTTGTCACAAGAAAACCTGCCAGCGTGTCATTATGTCCCCCCAGATATTTTGTCCCACTGTGGATCACAATATCCGCACCCAGTTTCAACGGATTCTGAAAATACGGTGACATAAACGTATTGTCTACAATAAGCAGAATCCCTCTCTCATGGGCAATCTTTACCATAGCCTCAATATCCGTCACATTCATCATCGGATTGGTTGGTGTCTCTATGTAAATTGCTTTTGTATTCTCTGTTATATAAGCTTCTACTTTTTCTTTGTGGCAGTCCACGCGGGAAAAAGTGATATTATTTTTTTCTGATACATTGGAAAAAAGGCGAATGCTGCCTCCATACAGATCCGAGTCAACGATCACATGATCGCCCGGTTTAAAAATTTCCATCAAAAGAGTGATGGCCGCCATTCCACTGGATAAAGCAATGGCATCGATACCATCTTCTAATGCTGCTACGATCTTCTCCAGATGTTCTCTGGTTGGATTCTGCAGTCTGCTGTAATCATATCCGGTACTCTCTCCCACAGCCGGATGAGCATATGTGGCTGTCTGGTAGATTGGATAACTTAATGAACCATAATTGTCAAAACACCCTTCTTCGTCTTCTAAGTGAAGACACTTTGTATTGATACCTCTTTTCATGAACAATCCCTCCTAAGTCAGATCTTTTTGTTAACTCTATTTTAGCAGAGATTGTTCTTATAGAATAATTCATTTTTTCTCTATCGGGTTATAGGTGTTTCTTATATCAATCTTTATCATAGTGCTCTAAGAAACTGTGTTTTACCCCATCTTTCTTGTAGGCTACCACGGTGTTGAGATTTACATTTTCCACGCTCTTAAAAATATTTCCTTCCACATAAGGATTGGTTTCTTTCAGCGTTTTGATCAATTCCTTGATCTCCAGTCTCTTGGACGCGTTTTCTTCATTGTTACAGGTTGTACATGTATCGGTAAACTTACAGGCACACTGAATAAAATGAAGATGATTGTAATCCCGCCATGCCTTGATCTCATCTTCCCTCACCAGATACAGCGGACGGATTAACTCCATTCCTTCAAAGTTGGTGCTGTGAAGTTTCGGCATCATGGTCTGCACCTGGGCACCGTATAACATTCCCATTAAGATCGTCTCGATCACATCATCATAGTGGTGTCCCAGTGCGATCTTGTTACAGCCTAACTCTTTGGCATAGTTGTACAAATGCCCTCTCCTCATTCTGGCACACAGATAGCAGGGGGATTTATCCACATGATATACAGACTCGAAAATATCGGATTCAAAAATTTTAATAGGGACATTCAGTTTTTTTGCATTGTTCTCAATAACCTTCCGGTTTTCCGGACTATATCCCGGATCCATTACCAGATATTCTACCTCAAATTCAAACTTGTTGTGACGCTTGATTTCCTGAAAACATTTGGCCATCAGCATAGAATCTTTTCCACCGGAAATACAGACCGCAATGTGGTCACCGGGCTTGATCAGTTCATAGGTATTGACAGCCTTGGCAAATTTGGACCAGATGGTTTTTTTGAACCGTTTTCTAAGACTCTGCTCCACATCCGCCGCCGTTATCTCTGCCTCCGGCTCGTCCATGGTATCTAAAAGCCAGGCTGTATATCCTCCCTGCAGGCTGACCGCATCCAGACCCGCATCGCAAAGATCTTCCGCCGTCTCCACACTTTTTTTACCATGGCTGCACACAATGACAAGGGTTTTCTCCCGGTCCACTTCCTGGCTGTCCTGAATCTGCTCCGGTTTCAATGCTACTGCTCCCGGTATAGCTCCGTGAGCGATCTCTACTGCATCTCTCATATCAATGATCTGGTACCGGGTCTCCGGCATTTTTTTCAATTCCTGCATTGTAATTATCATAGTTATCCTCGTTTCTACCATTTTTATTTCTTTTAATATCCAAGTTCTGTCACATCGTCTTCGATCAGATAACACATCTCTTCATGGGGATTGATCCCCTGTTTGATACTTTGCGGATCCAGTTTCAGGTATTTGACTACTGCATTAGCCAGCGTTTTTCCCTCTCCGTCCACAATAGCCGTGTTTATTTCAAAAAAGCGTTTTGTCTCCCGCACCACCATGCCTTTGCCAAAGAGGTCTTCTTCATACGGCACCGGCTTGCGGTATTTTGTTTCGATTGACATGGTAACGCCAAACTGGCTTTCATCTCCGCCGGACCACAGTGCCCGCAGTCCCAGCTCATCTAACATTGTGGCGATCAGGCCGCCATGAACCCGCCCCGGAAAACTCTGGTGATTTTCCCCAAACCGGATAGGCGTCATAACACTGCCATCCTCCATATTATAAAATTGTGAGTGAAATCCTACCGGATTATCCATTCCGCATATAAAACACATTCTGCTGTTTCTCTGTTTTCCTGTCACTTTCATTACAAAATCCCCCTGTTTGCTGCTGCGTCCTCTTTTCTACTCTCCCTCTTTGTGATAAAATATACAAAAAGGGGGTATTTTATCATGACAAAACGCATGCATTTTTATCTTAATTATTATAAAGAGCTCTTAGAAAAAGATCTGTCACCAGAAAAAGCCCAGCAAGAAAAGGAAAATCTCCTCGTTCAGATTCAGTTTTTTCAACATGAACGACTGATTCACCTTATTGTTACCGCGCTTTTTGCTTTGCTGACTGTGATCACTTTACTGTCTAATCTGTTTCTGATGCAGCCACTTCTTGTGGTGCTGGAAGTATTTCTGCTGATCCTGCTGGTTCCTTATATCAAGCATTATTACCTGCTGGAAAACGGAACCCAGACGCTTTACAGATTCTACGACCGGCTGGACCAGTTATCACTTGGCACTTCCGTAAGCCACACCGTCTTTTAACTTGATACCTTTTCGTTCCATCAATTCTGAAACGCTTAAAATATCGTAGTCATTCTTTACAAGCCATGGAACCACTTTTTTCATAGCTTCTGCTGTGGATCCATGAATATCATGTACCAGAATAATATCGCCATCCGATACTTCTTTCTTTATTTTCTTAAAAACCTTCTTGGCATCTCTTGATTTCCAATCCAGCGAGTCCACACTCCACAAGATCATTGGCATTTTTAATTTTTTGCGCATGGTCTGGCTGATGGCTCCATACGGCGGACGAATCGTCTGGATCGTGTATCCGGTTGCCTTTTTCACCGCATCAATTGTCTTTTTATTCTGTTTGTTAAATTTGCTTTTCGTCAAAAGACTGAGATTTGCATGATCCCAGGAGTGACTTCCGATCTCGCATCCCAGAGACAGTTCTCTTTTTAAAATATCCTCTGCTCCCTCGACTCTTTGTCCTACCACGAAGAAAGTAGCATGGGCATTGTTCTTTTCCAACACATCCAGAATCGTATTAGTATACATGGTACTTGGGCCATCGTCAAAAGTAAGTGCCACCGCTTTGGAACGCGGTGCCTTCGTCGGCTCCGGCACGATCTGTTCAGATATTTCAGGTACTTTAGCTGCCGCTTCTGCCACGCCACCTGGTACCGGTGTCACAGCAGATGTTGAAACAGCCGCTCCGGTAACAGCACTGCCTGCCGTCTTGGCAGGCTCCTTGCTGTCTCCGGCTTCTCCTACCAACCCTAGAGCTGCTCTGACTCCAAATGCCACCAAAAGGATGGCTACTACGATCACGCCACCTCTGGTAAGATAAAAGAACAAACGGCTTCTGCCTCTGCGGTTTTTCCTTCTTCTTTTATATGCACTGCGACCAGATGAACTGTAAGCCGCTCTGCGTCTTCTGTTTCTGTTGTCATATCCTCTCATATAGTCACTCATGTCTATTTTTCCTCCTTCTTCTCTTCTTTCTTCTTTTTTCTCACAATTTCTTTCCGATAGTTCTCTGTCTTTGGATCTTTTCCCTTTTGTATCAGGCGTTTTTCACACCATCTCTTTACCAGTCGATATACAATGGCAAATACCGGCACCGCACAAATCATTCCTATAATTCCAAACAGGGACCCAAACACTAAAATGGAAAATAGGATCCAGAAACTTCCCAATCCAATGGAATCTCCTAAAATCTTCGGACCGATAATATTTCCATCCACCTGCATCAAAATAATGATCAGGATCAAAAATAAAATTCCTTTGGTCGGACTGGCAATAAATACCAGGATTGCACTGGGGATGATACCAATATACTGTCCAAAAAATGGAATGATATTAGTAACACCAATGACCACACTGATCAGCAGTGTGTAGGGAACTCCTGCTATACTCATGATGATAAAGGTAAGGATTCCTACCAGCAGGGAATCTATGATCTTGCCACTGATAAACTTGGCAAACACACCGTGGGTCTCCCGCAGTACAGACAATGTGCCTTTCACGGCACAATCCGGTAAAACTGCATATAAAATCTTTTTTATCTGGGCACAAAAATTTTCTTTTCCTGCCAAAAGATAAATGGAAACAATCAGTCCAATAAAACAATTCACAATGTAACTGACCGCATTTACTACCCCATCCGTCACAACACTTAACAATTTGTTACTGGTAGGAAGCAGATCGTTCTGGACCCAGGACATCGCTCCCTGAAATACGGTCTTGGATACATCTGTAAATACTTGGGCATAGTGTGGATTTTTCTTAAAAAGCCCTGTTCCCCATTCCACAAGATTGTTATAGTACTGAG
>JAXDTV010000136.1:0-3026 GCA_034089785.1 Eubacterium sp. | reverse complement strand
CTCAGTTTACCGCACCTTATATCTGAATCCAACAACACTGCAGGTAACAACGAAAAATGCCGCAGCTTCTACAGCAGATGGAAGTTATAAGGGAATCAAGGCAGGTACCACCATTTATACTCCTGAGACAGCCGGCACCATTACAGCGGATACCACCGCTACTTACAGTTCATCCCGTGTTCAGAGAGACAGTAACGATCCGGTAGCAGATGACAGTATCCACTGCGACGGATATATCCGTATTGACGGCGGAACCTTGACACTTTCCTCAGGAGATGATGGGATTCATTCTGATTCAGGATTGGTTGTAAATGGCGGAACCATCGTAGTAAAAGAATCTTATGAAGGTCTGGAAAGCGGTGACATCACCGTAAATGGCGGTAATATCGCAGTTACATCCAAAGACGATGGCTTTAATGCGGCAGGAGGCAGCAATAGCACGGCTTCCAGCAGTGGCAGCCAATTCCCGGGAGACAATTTTAACAAAGGAGATTTTTCTTCCAACACCCAGTACCAGATCATTGTCAATGGTGGTACGATCAATGTAAATGCAGAGGGAGATGGCATTGACTCCAACGGCAACATCTTTTTCAAGGGCGGTACCGTGATCGTCAATGGATCGACGAACGGCGGCAACGGAGCGTTGGATTATGGAGAAAGTTCTGACTGCGTATGTGAGATTTCCGGCGGTACGCTGATCGCGGCAGGTGCCGTAGGGATGGATGCAGCACCAACCAGTGGTTCTTCCCAGCCGGCGGTAAATGTAAGACTTTCTTCATCTCAGAGTGCCGGAACGTATGTTGTATTGAAAGACAGCAGCGGCAATACAGTTCTCACAGCACAGCCATCCAAGACATTCCAGTCCGTAGTAATGTCCTGTGAGGCATTGAAACTGGGAAGTACCTATACAGTTTATTATGGAAAAGATCTTTCTTCACTGACCCAGGGAGATTCCGTGACATTTACCTCGGCAAGCATGTCTACCGGCAGTAGTTCCGGAGGAGGATGGAATCCGGGTGGAAACCAGGGAGGTAATCGTCCGGGCGGCCGATAGAAACCAGAAGGGATCTATGCAGGAGCCAGAAGGGATCTGTCCCTTGACTATTTTTTCATAAGGAATTAAGATAAATAAGACAGCTTGTTCTTCAGGCTGTCTTATTCTTATATAGAGGCAGGAAAACAGAGAATGTTATTGGATAAAGATATCAGAGAGCCATTATTTGAATATTTGGAAGAACAGCATGACAAAGTGAGGATCCTGGAGGAAAAGACCATGGGACGCTCCCGGGCCGATGTGGTGATGGTGCTGGAAGAGGAAGTGGTAGGCGTGGAGATCAAAAGCGACGCTGATACTTACGCCAGACTCAGCAGACAGGTAAAGGACTACGACCGTTTTTTTGACCGGAATCTGGTGGTGGTTGGAACCAGCCATGCTCACCATGTGGCAGAGCACATACCCGATTACTGGGGGATCATTACCGTGGAAGAACAGGGGGAAAACTGCGACTTTTATATGCTGCGGGAGGCATTGGAAAATCCGAAGAAAAAAATGATTCACAAGATCCGTCTTCTCTGGCGGCCGGAGTTGGCCCATATCCAGGAAATCAATGGCATGCCGGCGTATAAGCAGAAAAGCAAGGATTTTGTGCAAAAGAAGATACTGGAGAAAATCCCGGAAGAAGTGCTGCAAAAGCAGATCAGTGATGAATTGTTCGAGAGGGATTATACGACCATACAGGAGACGATAAGGAAGTTTAAGAGGTGAGGGAGGGGAAATTATTCCAGTGCCTAAAAAAAATTTAAGAAAAAATATATTAAAAAAAGGGGGAATTATATGTCAGAAGGATCAAAACCGCATGTTGTGATGTCGCATGACATCAGATTGGATTCCGATTATGTGAGCTGGGTTCACGATGTAAAGCAGCGTTATGTGTCTGCACAGATAAAATCGGCGGTCAAAGTAAATACAGAGCAGCTTTTCTTTAACTGGCAGTTGGGACGGGATCTGGTTGAAAGAAAAGCAGAGGAGAGTTGGAGCAGAAGCATCTTGATTGACAACATAAAGGCTCATTTATATCAATCATCGGGCAATGCGCTGACTAATTTTGCTGAAACACTTCCGACAATACAAGGAAAACTGGCACAGGAGATTGTTAAAGATACTTACGATTTTGGGGTTGTTTCATTACCGGCAGGGTATGATGAAAAAGAATTAGAAGATGCTTTGGAACAGAATATAACAAGATTTTTGCTGGAACTTGGATCCGGTTTTGCCTTTATAGGTCGTCAGAAGGAGATTATTGTAGCCGGAAAAACCAGAAAGATTGATATGCTTTTTTACCATATAAAACTTCGATGTTATGTGGTTGTTGAGTTGAAAGCAGTATCCTTTGAACCGCAATTTGCTGGAAAACTGAATTTTTATGTGAATGCAGTAAATCAGTTAATGAAAACAGATGATGACAATCCGACAATAGGATTGCTTATATGCAAGGACAAGGATAAGACGGAGGTACAATGGGCATTTCAGGGAATTGAAACCCCGATGGGAGTTGCAACCTATGATAATATTCGGATGGAGGAGATTAAATCTCAGCTGCCGTCGGAGGAAGCTATTCAGAAACGCCTGGAACAGGCAGAGGAGGAATATCTGCTGAAACTGCAAGAAAAGAATAAGTAAGTTGGGAACGGCAGAACCACTATAAAGGAGTCACCTGAAAGGGGGCTCCTTTTTGAATGCGATAAATCGTACTAATATACTACAAAGCTCCAGAATTTTCGGGTACTGCATCCAGAAGCATTACCGGATAATATTTCTCAGCAGGTCGTTTGTTCCCAATGGACTGATGGCATCTTTCAAAGTTATAGGTGTAGATATATCTTCCGAGCCTGTGAAAAAATTTCTGTAAATTAGACAATATACTGGTCTTCTATGATAAAATATTAAATCATAGGAGGCCTTTTATTATGGCAAACAGAAAAAAACAAGTTTACAAACCAAAACCAATGACTGAGGGAAAGAGAAA
>JAXDTV010000118.1:0-11616 GCA_034089785.1 Eubacterium sp. | reverse complement strand
TCATCACCCATGTTACCAAATGCCATAGACTGTACGTTTACAGCAGTTCCCCAAGAATAAGGGATGTCGTTGTCACGACGGTATACATTGGCACGAGGGTTGTCCCATGAACGGAATACGGCTTTGATAGCACCCATCAACTGCTCTTTTGGATCATCTGGGAAATCTTCACCAATCTTAGCTTTGTATTCAGCCTTGAACTGTGCAGCCAGCTCTTTCAGGTCTTCTGCAGTAAGCTCAACATCCTGCTGAACACCACGGTCAGCTTTCATTTTGTCGATGAGCTCTTCGAAGTATTTCTTTCCTACTTCCATAACTACGTCAGAATACATCTGGATGAAACGACGGTAGCAATCCCATGCCCAACGAGCATTTCCGGATTTCTCTGCGATTACATTTACTACTGTCTCATTTAAACCAAGGTTCAAAATTGTATCCATCATACCAGGCATGGATGCACGAGCACCAGAACGAACGGATACAAGAAGAGGATTTTCTTTATCTCCGAATTTCTTACCTGTGATTTCTTCCATTTTTACGATGTACTCATTGATCTGTCCCTGAATTTCATCATTGATTTCTCTGCCATCTTCATAGTACTGAGTACAAGCCTCTGTTGTAATGGTGAATCCCTGAGGTACTGGAAGTCCCAAGCTTGTCATTTCTGCAAGGTTAGCACCTTTACCACCAAGGAGTTCTCTCATGTTAGCGTTACCTTCGCTAAACAAATAGACCCATTTAGTCATTTTAACAATTCCTCCTATATAAATTTGTAGAACCTCCCACAGCCTGCCTGTCCGCCCATCTTGTAAAAGCGCACAACAAAAAACGCAAGCATGTAGGTTTGCTGAACTTATTGTAACATAAAACACACGGATATAAAAGTGTTTTTTTTTTGAAAATAAACCTTTTTTATGCATTGACAATCCGAAAGCAGGAACTTTATAATGGTACATGGATAAAAGATTAAATCATACATACGGAGGCTGATTATGATACGGATTATTACTGACAGTCTGTGCGATTTTACCATGGACTATGCCAAGGAAAACAACTTTGATATTATGCCCCTTACCGTTCGTTTCGGTGAGACGGATTACAAATGCGGTGTGGATCTGACCAACGAAGCATTTTATGATCTGCTGGAAAACAGTGAAGATGCTCCTTCCACCGCCGCTGTAAACCCTTATGAATTTGAGGAGACTTTCCAGAAATACCTGGATGCCGGAGATGAGATCGTAGCCATTATTTTTTCCAAAAGCATGAGCGCTACCTTCCAGTCTGCCAAGATTGCCGCTGACAACATCGAATCTCCTTCCCTGCACCTGATCGACTGTGAAAACGGTGCTATGGGACAGGCTCTTTTGATCCACGCCGCTGTTACTATGCGGGATCAGGGCGCTTCTGCCGGCGAGATTGCCGAAAAGATCACGGCCCTTCTGCCGAGAACGGCTACTTATTTCATCGTAGACAATATGGACTACCTCCAGCGGGGCGGCCGTATCTCCAAAAGTGCGGATCCTGTTGGAAACCAGATGAAGATCCACCCGGTACTGCGTCTTCTGCCTGATGGTGTAAAACCAGTGGATAAAGTGAAGGGAAGAAAGTCCTGCAATGCATGGCTGGTGAACAAACTCACAGAAGTGAAGCCGGATCCTGCTTACACCGTGGTGATCGGTCATTCCAATGCACCGGAGCGTGCCGAAGTTCTCAAAGAACAGCTTCAGGAAGCCGGTGTAACGAACGATATCCTTATTACCTGCATCGGACCGGTTGTAGGAACCCACATCGGACCAAACTGCCTGGGTATCGGTTATGTAGAAGCCTGAGGTGCACGTTACCGGCAGCGTGATCGGCCCTGTGAATTACATAAAACAAAAAGAACCTCCCCCGAGACTTTGGTGCACAGCACCATTCGTCTCCCGGGGAGGTTCTTTTTTATCTCTATTACCGCCGATTCTCTGGCAGCACCATGGTCCCGCCAAACTTTGTATGCCGGAACCGGTCTTTGCTCCGGTCATACTTTTGCACGGTAAGAATCTGTCTTGGATTTGAAGTTTTCAAAGATTTATATACCTTTTTCAGGCTGATCCACTGTCTGTTGTGATCCGGATCCCCGGAGTCTCCTAAAAACACCCGGTCTTTGTCCTTGTCATAAAGAAACAGCGTCACATAATGCCCCGGCGTGTTGCTCCAGTATACAGTGCTGTCACTGCTGCTGACCACTACGATGGCCGTCATGGAACTTTCAATCTGCCTGCGGAAAGTCTCATAGTCCGCCGGTTTTGTCCCTGTCTGGCAGGTAAATCCGGCACTTTCCAGCGTCTTTTTCATAAAGCCCCAGTCGATGGCGCCGCCGCCGCCGTATCCGGAAACTTTCTTGGCATACTTATACATATCCACCGGCGACGCCTTGTAACCGCCGCTGAAGGATGTATAGACATTGGCCATGCAGCACAATCCACAGCCAAATCCACCAAAGGATCCGCCGTCATACAGATCTTTGCCCCATTTGCCGGACCACTCCCGTCTTTCTTTCCAGGATTTAGGCCCCTGCAGAAAGGTTGCGATCTTTTCCGTGGGATCTACGGTAGGTGCCGGTGTGGCAGGCGTTGCCGTTACCGTCACGGCTGTCTGACTGGCCGTCACCGCCGGCGGTGTGACTACATCACCGGCGGTAGGCTTTGCCCCCAGCGGAAAGTAATGGTTCAGAAACGCCGCCAGAAAAAGCATTACCGCACTGAGCACCACAATAAGGATCATCTGTTTTTTGGTATAATTTTTTTTCTTCATAAGCCCCTGATCTAGAATGTAAATTTATCTGCAAAATACTCTTTCAATTCTGAAATCTTGATACGCTCCTGCTCCATGGTATCACGGTCACGGACTGTTACCATGCCATCTTCCTCGGAATCGAAATCGTATGTAACACAGAAAGGTGTTCCGATCTCGTCCTGACGGCGGTAACGCTTACCGATGTTGCCACGGTCATCATATTCGCAGTTGTAATATTTGCTCAATTCTGCAAATACTTTTTCTGCATTCTCATTTAACTTTTTGGAAAGTGGCAGCACACCGATCTTCACCGGTGCCAGTGCCGGATGGAAATGCATGACAGTACGCACATCTCCTTCACCGATCTCCTCTTCGTCATATGCACTGCACAAAAATGCCAGTGTCACACGGTCAGCACCCAGAGATGGCTCGATTACATATGGGATGTATTTTTCTTTCTTTTCATCATCAAAATACTCCATGGACTCACCGGATGTATTCTGGTGCTGTGTCAGGTCGTAGTCTGTACGGTCTGCGATACCCCACAGTTCGCCCCATCCGAATGGGAACAAGAACTCAAGGTCTGTGGTTCCTTTGCTGTAGAAGCAAAGTTCCTCTGCAGAGTGGTCTCTGGCACGAAGTTCATCATCCTTGATACCAAGATTTTTCAGCCAGTCGATACAGAACTGTCTCCAGTATGAGAACCACTCCATATCGGTACCAGGCTCACAGAAAAACTCCAGTTCCATCTGCTCAAACTCACGGGTACGGAATGTAAAGTTACCCGGTGTGATCTCATTTCGGAAGGATTTTCCGATCTGGCCAATTCCAAACGGAATCTTTTTACGGGATGTTCTCTGTACATTCTTAAAGTTGACAAAGATACCCTGTGCTGTCTCAGGACGAAGGTATACAGTATTTTTTGCATCCTCTGTAACACCCTGGAATGTCTTAAACATCAGGTTGAACTGACGGATCTCTGTAAAGTTGTGTTTGCCACAGCTTGGACAGCAGATGTTGTGGTCATTGATAAAACCTTCCATCTGGGCATTGTCCCAGCCATCTACGGAGCCATCCAGTTCGATATCATTGTCCTTGGCAAAATCCTCGATCAACTGGTCTGCACGGAATCTTTCATGACACTCTTTACAGTCCATCAAAGGATCTGAAAAGCCGCCCAAATGTCCGGATGCCACCCATGTCTGTGGGTTCATCAGGATCGCACAGTCTACACCGACATTGTACTTATTCTCCTGAATAAACTTCTGCCACCATGCTTTCTTTACATTGTTCTTCAGCTCTACGCCCAGATTTCCGTAATCCCATGTGTTGGCAAGTCCGCCATAAATCTCTGAACCCGGATAAATAAATCCACGGCTTTTCGCCAGTGCCACAATCTTGTCCATTGTCTTTTCCATTTGAAATTCCTCCAAAAAATTCTTTCATCGCAAAGCATCCCGAGCTCTCCGGGCCTGCTGCGCTTGCATTTATGTTTCATTGTACTATTATAAAAAGTTTTTTTCAAGTTAAAAATCCAGCATTCCCAGGGATTTGAACTTCCGGTCCGTATTTGCATCCAGATAACGGCCTACCACCTGGGACAATTCTTTCTGGACCTTCTCCCCCACAGTAAAACTGTAAAGGGTTTCCAGCCGGGAAGATAAGATCCGCTGCAGCGTATACAGCGTCGTGCCGGAAATCAGTATATCGCCCCTTCCGCCTCCGCACCGGCTGCACCGCACACCGGCATCTTTCACGGAGAAAAACACCAGATCCTCTTCTCCGTTACAATCCACGCACCGGTAAATCCTGGGTGCCACGCCTTCTATGTAGAGCATGCGGAATTCATAGATCCGGCGAACCAGTTCATGAGGGATCTCTTTTCTGGTCAGAGCGTGCAGCGACACATACAAAAGATTCAGTTCTTCCTTGGCATTCATTCCCTCTCTGGTAAAATAATCCGCCACTTCGCAAAAATACAATCCCATGTACAGCGCATCCAGATCCTGTCTGAGTTTTGGGAAAAACTGCTTTACCTCCACCTGTTCAATGCTGTAGGAGTCTCTCCCCTTATATACATAAAATTCACCGAATGTAAAAGGTTCCGTAGACGCCGAAAGGGGGCTTTTCGGTCGCCTTGCCCCTCTGGCAAATGCCGAAATGCGCCCCCATTCTTTTGTCAGAAGGACAATCCTTTTATCGTATTCCCCGATGGTAGTGGCCGACAGTACCATGCCCATTACCTGCTGTTTCAACGATTTTTTCCTCCTTGCTGCCACAGTCGCCGTACCGGTAACTCTCCCGGTCTGCCACATAGGCCAGATAATCACTGACCCGCCCTGTGGACGCAAACCGGTTCCATGCTTTGTCTCTTTTTTCTTCCATGACTTCCTCCGTTTTGTACCTTTACTTTTACAAAACTTAGAATACCCGGAAGGATTTTTCTCTATGCTGTCAGATATTGGAAACCTCTAGTCGTTCTCTTTGAATCCAAAGTTTTTCAGTAAAAAATCACTGTCACGCCAGTCTTTTTTCACCTTGACCCACAACTTCAGATTGACTTTTGCCTCCAGAAAATCCTCGATTTCTTTTCTTGCTGCGGTGCCGATGCGCTTCAACATGGCTCCCTGCTTGCCGATGATGATGCCCTTGTGGGAGTCTCGTTCGCAGACGATGGTAGCGTCAATATCGTAAAAAAGATTTTTCCCCGGACGCTCCTTCATGCTGTCAATGGATACAGCAATGCCGTGAGGGATCTCATCCTGCAAAAGGCGCAGTGCTTTCTCCCGGATCAGCTCCGCTACGATCTGGCGCACTGGCTGATCGGTAATGGTGTCCTCGTCATAAAACTGAGGGCCTTCCTCCAAATAAGAAAACATGGTCTCAATGAGGTCATCCACATTTTCCCCGTTCTGGGCGGAAACAGGCACCATCTCTGCAAAATCCAGAATATCCTTGTAGGCATTCATGCACTCCAACAGTTCATCTTTCCTCACTTTATCAATCTTATTCATAACCAGGATTACCGGTGCCGAGGATTTTTTCAGTTCCTGGGCAATGTGTCTCTCTCCCTGGCCGATATAAGTGGTTGCTTCCACCAGCCACAACACCAGATCCACTTCCTTAAACGTGCTCTCTGCCGCATTGACCATAAACTCGCCCAGCTTGTTCTTCGCCTTGTGGATTCCCGGTGTATCCAGGAAAACAATCTGGCCTCTGTCATCATGGTACACCGTCTGGATGCGGTTTCTCGTCGTCTGCGGTTTGTTGGATGTGATGGCGATCTTCTGGCCGATGATGCGGTTCATCAGGGTAGACTTACCTACATTCGGACGGCCTACCAGTGTCACAAATCCTGATTTAAACTTTTGTTCCATTTCCTTCCTCCTAATTCAAAACACGAACAGTGTCAAACAGTTCCTTTGCTTCCTCTACTTTTTCTTCGCCCCCCAGCACACAGATCTTGTCATCTGAAAGGATCGCTTCCACCATTTTGGCTGCTTCACGCACTTTCTTCTGATCCGTTGCCAGCACCTGGTCTCTCTCTGTCTGCATATCTGCTTCGGTGTAACCGGTCTTGTAACTGCGGTAAGAACGGCTTCCCTTGGCTCTCGGTGTCAGCGGCGTATCCATCTCGCTGATGGTTCCGATCATATATTTCATCATATCCCGCTCATCGGCATCGAACTGTTCCAGATAAGCCGGCACGCCTTTGTATACCTCATTGGTCTCAGTCAGGTTCGGATCTCTGTAAGACATAAAATATCCGGTTCCACTCTGGGCAAAACTGCACATAACGCCGTAGGCTCCGCCTTTGACTCTCACTTCATTCCAGAGATAATCATAGGACAAAATCGTTTTTACCACTTTGAAGGAACCATCGTACTCGATTCCTTTATCGTCAAAATGACCGGCTCTGGCTACAAACTGCACCTTGCTGGCTGTTTTGAATCCTTCGTTTTCCTTGCTGGCCGGCAGTTTCCAGTCTGGTTCCGGCACGTTTTCTCCTGCCTGCTGCGGCAGTGCCTCCAGCAGGGTAGAAAGTTCCTTTTTCAAACTTTCCCGTCCCTCTTCTGTGGCTGTGACAGAAATCTCCAGGCCTTCTTTGACAAAAATATTTTTCATAAGAGCGGTCAATACGGCAATGAGATTGTCTTTTCTCTCTTCAAAATGCTCTTCCAGATCGCAGAGGAAATCGTAATAACCGATTCCTGACATCTGCTCCACATAATACTGTCTTTCTCCCAGATAAGACATAACACGGTGGCAGGCGGTCAGATGTCCGGCTGCCAGTTTGCTGGCCTGCTGGCCGGATCTTGCCTCTCCGATGATCTCTCTCAGACGCTTGGTGTCCCCCATCCTTGACTGGGTCAGGATCTCTCCCATCAGCTCCATCATGTATGGGATCTCCCGGTACAGCATTTTGGATCCTACTTCCATATGCATACTGTACTCCTCACTGCCCTTTCTTCCGTAGGCCGTTCCCTCGACCTCGAAGTTGCCGGCGTGGATCAGGATCTCATTGCTGAGGGCCAGTTTATCATGCTTTTCTGTGTCCACAGTACCGAGAATGTCTGTCAGAAGTCCCAGATACGGTGCATACTCTTTCCATTGATCCATGGAAAAGATCAGACGGAGGTACTCAATCCCATTGGTCGGATAATCATGTTCCACCAAGGTCACGCCCTGCACTTCTCCCACTTCATTGTGTACCGGCAGAACCTTTTTGCCCAGATCCTCTCTGGTAAGAAGCGGAATACACTTCAATGCCTCCGGACTGGTTGGCTCTTCCTGATATGCTTTCAGTTCCTTTGTCTCCTGCACCAGTTTTTTGATCTGTTCCGGTGTCAAAGTCTCTTTGTACTGATCCAGTTTTTCCTGCTCTTCCTGATCCATCTTGGCGGTCAGTCCTGCTTTTGGCTCAATTCCCACATAGCAGACATGAGTATTGTTCAGGAAGAAATCCCGGATCAACTGCTCATAATAATCTGTATCCATAGCCTTCCGCAGTTCTTCAAACACATCCCCACAGTCCAGATGGATAAACGGCTTTTTATCATCATACAGCCAGCTGTCAAACATCTGCAGGCCGTACATCAGTCCCTTTGGATAGTTACCGAAATCTCCCTCTCTGTACTGGAATTCCATAGCGTTTAACGCCGCCAGAAGAGACTTTCTGTCCAGGCCTTTCTCTGCCAGTTCTGTCAGGGTATCGTAGATCACCTTTTCAAAGTCCTGTTTCTGATCCTGTCTGGCATTTTTGGCAATGAAGGTAAAGGACATCTGCTGGAGACCATTCTCAAATCCGCCTTTGATCTCACTGCCGATCCCTGCGTCTAAAAGTGCCTGTTTTACCGGTGCTCCCACGGCATCCAGCAGAACATATTCCAGCACCTGCATACCCCGGTACAGTTTGCGGTCATCAAAGGTTCCGTAAGCAAAATTCAGGCTGTGATATACCTTATCCTGAGAGTCATCTCCCTCCGGCACTGAGTAAAAGCCGTATTTCTCCTGTTTTTCGTCAAACGGCTCCTGCATCGGCAGGGCGGAATCTACCGCAAGATAGTCAAAATGGCTCAGGTATTTTTCATCCAGCCAGTTTAACTTCTCTTCCATGTCCATATCTCCGTAAAGATAGATGTAACTGTTGGATGGATGATAGTATTTGCCGTGGAAATCCAGGTAATCCTCGTAAGTCAGCTCCGGTATCTCCACCGGGTCACCGCCGGACTCCACACCATACGGAGTATCCGGGAACAAGGCATTCTGGATGTTCCGGTACAAAATACTGTCCGGATCTGAGTACACACCTTTCATCTCGTTAAACACAACACCGTTGTATTTGAGCGGTGCCTCTTCTGACTCCAGTTCGTAGTGCCAGCCCTCCTGCTTAAAAATCTTCTCTTCCTTATATATATTAGGATAAAAAACAGCATCCAGATATACATGCATCAGGTTCTGGAAATCCTTGTCATTGCAGCTTGCCACCGGATATACGGTTTTGTCCGGATAAGTCATGGCATTTAAAAAGGTATTGAGGGAACCTTTGGCCAGTTCGATAAACGGATCTTTTACCGGGAACTCTTTAGAACCGCATAATACCGTATGTTCCACAATGTGAGCCACACCGGTGGAATCTTTTGGCGGGGTGCGGAATCCGATGGTAAAGACCTTGTTCTCATCCTGGTTTTCCATCAAAACCACCTTGGCTTTTGTCTTATTATGTTCTAACAGATATCCCCTGGTCCCCATGTCTTTCATGTCCTGGGTGGAAATAAGTCTGTAGGCTTTGCAATGTTCGATCTTCATTCTTTCTTCTCCTTTATAAAAAACTGATTTCACAGGTATAATTTACACGAAATCCATAATAACTATACAGTATCACATTTTTACAGGTATTGGCAACACCGCAAAAAGATTTTCTTGCTATTTTATGGGCGGTATGGTAAAGTTAATGAGTGTGAAATATTTATTTTAGGAGGCAAAACACATGAAAGGTACAGTTAAATGGTTTAATGCCAAAAAAGGATTCGGATTTATTTCTGACGAAGATGGAAAAGATGTATTTGTACACTTCTCCGCATTACAGATGGATGGTTTCAAAGTTTTGGAAGAGGGCGACGAAGTAGAATTCGAAGTGATCGATGGCGAAAAGGGACCACAGGCTGCAAATGTAACAAAGTTATAATCGATTTTTAATGGACTTAGTTTTTATATAAAAGTTAAGCAATTACAAGAGGTTGTAACAAGGCGGGTTGTATGGCCCGCCTTTATAACTGTTCAGAAACGCCGAGGGGCGTTTTTTTATTGTCCTTTTACAACGATGCAAAGATCCGGCTTCCCTTGGTTCTGACCCAGTGAAGCATTCCGCCGCAGACGGCCAGAAGCACCACAAAGGAAACGGTCATGTACTCTTCTGCCGTAAATGGCAGATTCAGATAGCCTGCTGCCAGAATCCCCAGTACGATCCAGTTGCCAAAGATCACTGCCACTACACCAAAGTTCTGTTTGACAGCGGCGGTCTCATTGGTCCACTTCAGGTTCGGCCGCTTCAGATTCACCATCAGTCCTGACAGTGCCCCAAACAATACATACAAAAGAGGCCACAGCACCAGCCAGATCCCCTGCATCAGGGTTACCGGAAGAACACAGACCACACAGATGCTGCAAAAAACAGCCGGCAGTCCTGTAAGCCACATATGTAGTTCCAGTTTGGAACGAAGCACCTGCCACGGCTGTACCGGCAGGGACTGGGACAGCCAGATACTTTTGCCCTCCAGTGAAATGGACGGTGCGGTTATGTCGTTCATGGATGTCATCAGGGCGATGGCTCCGATCAGTATCAGTACCAGTGTTCCCACATACTCTCCAAAGATTTCGGTCTGCAGCCGGATCAGAAGCGGGCCTTTGACGATGGCCGCCACACCTGCCACCGGAAGCATCAAAGTCCCCATGGCGCAATTGAGCATATAGGTGGCACTGCTTGTAAAATGCTTACATTCCTTCCACAGCAACGCCCGTCTCAAGCTTCTTTTTGCTGCCGGTTTTTCTTTATATACTTTCTTCGTAACCGCCTCTGCCTGGGTGGCAATCTGTACGAAACTTCGTTTCATCACAAACACAACGGCTGCCAGTGCCACCAGGACGATCAAAGTAGTCACCGCCATCGGCACCAGTTCTCCGGCGGCTCCCATTCCAAACTGATACAGCACATAGGCCTTGTCCCTCACCGTATTGCCTGCCACCAGAATATTGCCAAGGAGTGTTTCTAACAGCTGGCTTGCCTTAAAATATATAAAATAATACAGTCCCAGAAACGCCAGGGAGGCAATGACCATCACGGCACTTTTATTTTTTAACTTGCTGCTGATCTTCGCCACTCCCCAGCCAAGCAGACAGGACAAAACAAGGACGATCAGTGTCAGCAGGATACCGAACAAGATGCCACAAAAAATCACAGCAGGACTTTTCCGTGCCTTGCTGAAATACACGATCAGTCCCGGAATATACACCACCATACTATATAAAACACTCATAAAATAAACCCCTGTCAGCCTTACGAACAAAAGGTACCCGGCCGGCACCGGCATAGACAGTAACAGGTCATTGTCCTTTGCCTTGTACAGGCTGGCATAGGTGTTGAATACGCTTCCAAAGGTGCCCAGTGCCACCGACACGGCTGCCATGATCAGCATATACATCCAGCCGGCACCGGCCTGTATCATGGGACTGAGACTTGCCGCCATCTGCCAGAAGATCCCTCCCATAACAACGACCATCAAAACGGCAAACATGGTGATGGACAGGATCACTTTGGCCCGGCTTTTTCTCTCGCCGGATTTCATATTGACAAACAGGCTCTGGTTCAACTCCATCAACTGCTTTTTCATCAGGGCTTTCAGCATGATTCACCCTCCATTTCCAGGAATACCTTCTCTAAGGATGCATCCCCTTTCACCTCTTCCATGGTGCCGGAACGGATCAGTCTGCCCCCTTTGATGATGGCTACTTTGTCGCAGAGTTTTTCTGCCACTTCCAACACATGGGTGGAGAAAAAGATGGAGCCGCCTTCCTGACAGAATTCATGCATCATTTCCTTCAAAAGGTGGGATGCCTTGGGATCCAGCCCCACAAACGGCTCATCCATGATGATCAGACTTGGCTCATGGATCCAGGCAGAGATCAGTGCCAGTTTCTGCTTCATTCCATGGGAATAAGACGAAATACCCATAGCCAGGTTCTTCTTCATTTCAAATTTTTCCGCATACCGGTTGATCCGCTCCTGACGCACCTGGGAAGATACGCCGTAAATATCTGCAATAAAATTCAGATACTGGATTC
>JAXDTV010000095.1:0-2171 GCA_034089785.1 Eubacterium sp. | reverse complement strand
TCTGCTGTTTTAACTGTGCCATGTCCTCTGTAAGAACCTTCAGCGAGGAAAAAGAATACTCACCCGGTTCACTGAAGGTCAGTGTGATCTTCTGTGAGCCACTGTAGGCATTGCCCAGGCACAACAGGAACTGATCCTGATTCCAGAAATATTTATAATGCTCCAGATACAGGGTAGCCGTATCACTTCGTTTTCCCATATTTGCTGTTACTACCAGACTGGTAGGCTCACGCCACGTAGAATAAAGATAATCTTCCATTCTCTTTTCATACACAGACGCATCTTTCTTATAGTAATACTTCCTGTTATCCTGTGGATTGTAAGCCTTAAAGGTAAGATCCAGTCCCTGGACAAATACTTCTTTGCCTGCCGGCACATTCACACTGAGACACACTTTTGCATTCCGGTTTGTCACCTTGACCTTATTGTTTTCAAATATACCGCCTGTTACAGACTCAACGGTATAAGCCAGCTCTCCATCCTGAAAGACAGGTGTGGATTCCTTCAAACTGCCTGCCGATTCCTTATCCACAACCGGTGCCTGCATCATAGCCTGCTCCTTTTGAAGGGATGAATACTGTTCAAACTTTGCCGCATCTACATACTGGTCTGTCACATAAGCAAACGGAAGCACATTGGCAGATTTGTAAATATATTTTTTACTTCCGTCTGCCATTTCATATTCCTTATAAGGCACGAAGCCATATGGCATATCCTGGCTGCCATCTCCCACTGCGTATTTTACATTACACAGTGCATTCAGGTAAGACCTTCCTTTATTTCCGTGAGACATATTCGGCACCGTCATGGCTGAGTTATTCAACTGCTTGTTAAAATCGGTAATGGTGCCCTCATATAAACTGTAATAAAACGCCACCGATGGATATCCAAACAACAAGCCCTCATTCAATGTGTCTCCGTCCGTCACATCCACACGGTAAAAATCCTTATCTTTAATGGCCGTAGCAGCACCACCTGTTTTATATTTTTTCAGATTTTTCATGTCTTCTGAATCCACTTTACTGGACATGATCGTGGTGTCGATGGGATTGTACAGTGTAAAACCATAATACATCACACAGATCAGTCCCGCTGCTGTCAAAACAAGAGTTTTCACTCCCTTTTTCCATTCCATGTAATTCAGGAACAATACAGTGGCAAGTAAAAAGAAGTTCCAAGCAAGACCCACCGTCATCATCTGGATCTTCATTGGACGAAGAATCAGATAAAGAAGGAAATAGATTCCCTCACCTGCGATCAGAACACACTGATTTTTCTTGCTGAGATGAAGCATATCTTCAAACAAAACAGTCACGGTTACGCCACTTAAAAATACCAGTCCGAAGATCCAGCGGTTATTTACATAAGCAAAACCATTCAGGGCATATCCGAAAATCGGAAACAGCAGACAGATTCCGGAAAGAATAAATCCGACTCTTAGGATCCTGCGTGTTTTCCTTTTCCGTCCTGACTTCTGGAAAAGAAGCATGACAGCCAGAAACACTAACGGACACAATCCCAGCAGGTTGTAATTAGATGCGATCTTTGGCGAGAACAAAGAACTGAGGATCTCTATGTACTCCCACTTTGTATAATGGGTATAGCTCTCTACCACCTGGCCGGCACCGCGGCCCTGGTTCATAAATACAAGAAGATCCGGGATCAGTATCACACAGCTGATCAATGCCCCCAGCACAAGAGGAGGAATCATCCTGCCAACCCATTTAAAGAAGTCGGCTGCCTTTGCTCCTGCCTTCGCTTCCGGATTTTCCCTTTTAAATACAGGGTAATTGATACATGCATACCGGAGTACACAATATACCACCAGAAGAATGGCCAGCATATAGCAAAAATAGAAATTGCTGATCAGGCACAGTGCAATGGATATAACCAGCATGCCGCTTCCCTCTCTGCGAAATACCCGCTCTACTGCGATCAGCAGCAGCGGCAGATAAATCAGCACATTCGGAAATGCCGCATACATAACGGCTGAATACAGAGCAAATACAGAAAAACTGTACATAGATGCTCCCAGCACCACATAAATCTTGTTGTAGCCAATTTTTTTACAAAAAGCGATAAATAAAACTCCTGCCAGATACAGTCTGAACAAAATAAGGATCTGGTATACCACCGGCAGTGCACTCTGTGGGAAACACACTCCGATAAGG
>JAXDTV010000091.1:0-2140 GCA_034089785.1 Eubacterium sp. | reverse complement strand
TTGATCCTACTTCGTTCCACAGGATCTGCTCCAGGTTTTCAACATCCAGCGGTGTCAGAGGTTTGTTTGTCTTTAACTTGGCGATCACCACATTGTCCTGATGCTTTCTCACATAATACTCGGCCTTTGCCTTATAATTTTTCAGTTCATCATTTTCCAACTGAGACTCATTCCATTCCACCGAAAGAATTTCGTCGGCAAAATCCGTCTCATATTTGGCACTGATCTTCGGCAGATATTTCATGAGACCACGCAGGGAAAGGCGGATATGCTCCAGTTCATCCACGCCGGCCCGCTCCAGATAATCCGTATTCAAAATATCCTGGATCAGCGACTTCTGATTCTGCACCTCCGGAATATTGGCAACTGTGGCAATGCCACTTACTTTCTTCAACAGATCACTCCGATAGCGGCCATCGTTCTTTCCTGCCAGATATGCCAGTTCCAAACCGTACATCAGCGCATCAAATCGCACGGCACTGATCTCATCCCCATCCGGCCGGATCAGTGGTGCTACTTCCTCTTTTACCAGCAGTGTATCCTCAAATGTAATGCTGTCGTAATTCGCCGCTTTCGAATAAGTATCCACATACCGCAGATGCTGTTTTACCGCAAAGTTATCCCGTGGCAGTTCCTTTACTTTCTCCTGCATATTTTTCACCAGATCCTTGCGGTAGGCAATCAGCCGCTCCTCCTGATATTCTATATCCTGTAGCTTGTACGCCATCTCAAACTCCAGAGAAAAAATCGATCCCTGAATGGCCATGGTATTGGCAGACGCTCTCCCCTTGTTCATCCGGAAGAACTCAAAATTGTTACAGAAGTCAAAAATATAAAACTTGTCTTTGTCCTCTCCATCCATCAGTTCCGGACACAAACGAGTGCCTCTTCCGATCATCTGCCAGAATTTGGCCTTACTCATTACCTTCTTGAAAAACACCAGATTCAGCACCTGCGGCACATCGATTCCCGTGTCCAGCATATCCACAGAAATAGCGATCTGCGGCATCTTATCCGGCTCCGAGAATTCATCAATAGCACTTTGGGCATAGGTCATATAATTGTCGATGACTTTGGCAAATGCCTGTCCGTTCCGGTTTAACTCCGGGTATTCTTTGTTGAACACTTCCAGAATCTTTTCCGCATGGTCATGATTTTTAGCAAAAATAATCGTCTTGCCAAGCTTCTGTCCGTACTCGATTCTAAGTCCCTGCTCCATCAAAATGCGCAGCACCTGGCGGATCGTATCATCATTAAAAATCCACTGGTTCAGTGCTGTGGACTGGATTTTTTCCGGCAGAGCACCTTCCCGCGCACCAAAAGTCTCCTCATACATCTGTTGTTCTTCCGGGGAAAGTTTATCATACACAATTCCCTCTTCCAAAAACTTCAGCTTCGTTTCCACCGACAGAAAATCCACCAGATATCCGTCTTTAACCGCCTGGGCCAGCTCGTACCCATAGGTAGGCACACCGTTTTCCAGGTCAAACACCCCATATGTATTTTTATCAATTTCATCCTTCGGCGTAGCCGTCAGTCCCACTAACGGCGCATCAAAGTAGTTAAAAATATCCCTGTATTTATTATAAATAGAGCGGTGAGCCTCATCGCATATTACCAAGTCAAAATGCCCGCCGGTAAACAATTTTCCCTGCTCATCTTCCACCGAATCAATGCAGTGCATCATGGTCTGGTAGGTAGAAAAAATACAGTGGGCGTTGTAATTATCCTTTTCCTCCACCAGGTTGGAACAGGACAGATCCGGCAGCATATTCACAAAACTTCGTTTCGCCTGCGTCACCAGCGAATTCCGGTCCGCCAGGAACAAAATATTTTTGATCCAGCCCGCCTGCAGAAGAACTTTGCACAGAGCGATAACCGTTCGCGTCTTACCTGATCCGGTGGCCATGACGAGCAGCGCTTTTCTGCGGTTTTTCTTATCAAAACTGTCGCACACCGCCCGGATGGCTGCCTCCTGATAGTAGCGTCCCGCGATGTCTTTATCCACTGAAATATGGGCCAGACTGGTCCGCATGGTCTGAAGGTTAAACATTTTTTCCAGATCCCGCTTGGAATAAATAACGGCCACCTTTCTCTCCGGATATTGATTGTCGATGATCCTTGTTTCAAACCCATTGGT
>JAXDTV010000082.1:0-14583 GCA_034089785.1 Eubacterium sp. | reverse complement strand
TTCCGTCCCCATAATGCTCATCCAACCATGTCTCCACGGCATTGTGGGGCGTCGGATCCACGGACCGTTTTTCGTACCGCACCAGTGCCATGCAAGACATCACCACATTGCAGCACATAAACAGGATCAGGCACCAGCTGGCTGCTGTTCCCGCCTTTTTCGGGATCTTTTCAATCCAGCGGGAAATAGGCGGATACACATAATGGAACCACACAACCACCGCTACGCCCCAGAAAAAGCAGTACAAAAGATTTACCCGTCCACCTATGTTAAACGGAATATCACTGTAATCCCAGAACACCTTGCCAAAGACAATCTCTGTAAAAACACTGCAAAAATATTCATACACGCCTCCCAGCAGCGTCCCCACAGCAAACAGGAAAAAACGGTCTCTGTCTCTGTACTTATACAAAAGCACCGTCAGAAACGCCGCTCCCAGGCCCCACACAATGCTAAAAGGTCCCCACACTACACTGCTGCGGCTCATCCACACACCATCCGTCAGCCGGCAGAAGATCGTCTCCGTAATATCCCCCAAAAAAGCCCCAATGAAAAAGATCCACAGAATTTTATAAAAACTGCATCCATAGGCAAAAACCGTCTCGTTCTTCGGCTGTTTCTCCACCTTTCTAGCCTTGGGATAGGCCTTGTGGATACGCCTCTGCATCCGCTCTGTGATCCAGTTTCCCAGCCGTCTGCTAATATGCTCAAACTCATTATTCGTTTTTTCCCATTTCTCAGGATGTACCGATTTTCCCCACAAAAGAACAGCCGATGCAGCCATATCGATGATCAGGCATCCTGCGATTGCCAGCACAAGTATTGTCTTCAAAACTGATGGGATCAGCCGGATCAGAGACATAAGCAGTCCATTTCCCCAGCGCACAACCACAAAACCTAACACTCCCCATGCAAGAGACGCAGGCAGGCAGACATACCCGTCCAAATTCTTTTTTACCTGGGAATAATCCCACCACCGCTCTCCAAAAAAGCGCTCGATCAGATGCCCCGCCGTCCACTCAATGACGGTGGCAAGCACCATGGAGAATAAAAACAGCCAGAAGCCTGTCAGTTCCTTCAGTACAAACGACATCAACACCGCCGTAAATCCGTATATAACACAAAAAGGGCCTGTTACCAGACCTCTATTTGTAAATCTCTTCTGCTGTATGGTTCCTAAAACCGTCTCCAGGATCCAGCCGGCAAAAGAATAAATTAAAAACAGAAACAACCACTCCGTAATGGAAATCATTTTCTTCTCCTTTGTCTCACATCATTAAGTCTCTTCGGCATGAAAAGTAATCTCACCGGAATCAAGCAGTTCCAGCATACAGTCCACTATCTCCGGGTCAAACTGGGTTCCACGGTTGCTCCGAAGCTGTTCCAGAATCTGCTCCTTAGTCAGACGGTCTCTGTAACACCGGTTGCTGTTCATGGCATCAAAGGAATCTGCCACACACAAAATCCTTGCCACTAACGGGATCTCTTCTCCCTTCAAACCTTCCGGATAACCTCTTCCATCATATCGTTCATGATGATAAAGCACCGCCTCCCGAATCTGTGGTATGGAAGTAAAACCACTCAGAAGTTTGGCTCCCTCCGTCGTATGAGTCTTCATAATACCAAATTCCTCATCCGTAAGTTTTCCCTTTTTACACAGAATTGAATCCGGAACTCGGATCTTGCCGCAGTCGTGCATCAGACCCATATAAAATATGTTCTGAACCTCTTCTTTGGACAGACCATACTTTTGCGCCAGCTTTTTCGCATACACCGCCACACGCTTGGAGTGGCCGTTGGTGCTGGAATCCTTGGCATCGATAAATCCCATAAAAGCAGACATAGACTGTTTGATGATCCGAGCGTTATTCTCAGCCACTTTTACAAGCTGTCTGGTCTTGATCTCTACCATGACACATACAATGATCCCCAGAATCCACAAAACCGTAATGCCAAACAAAACTCCGGCTGCCGGAATATCCGTCGCCGTTTCATGAAGATGATATGTTAATACACCAGAAGAAAAGGTCAATCCCTCTTCCTTTTTATTCCCGGCATAATAGGCAACAAATCCAACCTTTATCTCCGGCACATCCACCGTTCCGGAAACCGACTCAGGCAGTTTTTCCTCCTTGGCCGCAGCACTTGGATAATAAATAAAATAATCTCCTGCATCCAGCGGAATCATCAGATCTGAATCCATTTGCTGGACATCTATCTTGTATGTAATCCCCTGCTCTTCACAGGTCCGAAGGTCCAGGGTCTGAACCTTTTCCGTCGTCTTTGTATGCTGATGGATCTCCACCTTGCCGCACCATGCATTATTTATATAACAGTCCTCTTTAGCCTCTACTTTCAAGTTCCAGTCTGTCATCTCATAAGAACTGTGATTTTGTACTACCACATCATAAATGGCGCCTTGGTAGACATCTTCCCCACCGGATGCGGCTGCCACCTTTTTTACGCAGGAATCGGTACTTCCGCCCCTTGGCTTAATGGCAACACTCTCATCTTTCCCCTTCGTTTCTGTCTGGGAGGATAAAACAGGCATGGTTCTTTCTTTCTCATTGAACCGGGAAACACTGATATACAGTGCCGTGTATCCTGCTATCAACCCGATCAGCACAATGAAAAAGAAAAGGATTTTATGTTTAGTACTTTTTCTCATTCGTTGTACCTCCATACTCTTTCACTCATCCAGTATAACTTTTTCCCGGGAAGAATGCAACTTTTATAATTGGGGTCAAGTTATATCTAACCAAATCCCCTTCTTGATTATCTAATGTATATATGTTTTAATTTCATGTACAAAATTGAAAGGATCCTTACATATGAATACAAGACTCGTCTTGCAAGCCCAAAGACGCGATAAAGACGCATTTGTTACATTGATCGGCCTGTACCGTGAATCTATGTATCAGATTGCTTACGCGATATTAAAAAATAACGAAGACGCAGCCGACGCCATGCAGGACACCATCCTGATCTGCTGGGAAAAGATCGACACCCTCCGCCATGCCAGATATTTTAAAACTTGGATGATCCGCATCCTAATCAACCGGTGCAACCGGCTTTACAGTCAGCGCAGCCGGACCACGGACTTGAACGAGGGCACATTCAGTTCCATCTCGCCGGATCCTGCCGCCCGGATGGAATGGCAGGAAATGATGCAGCAGTTGACCGACAACCAGCGCATCGTGGTGGAACTTTATTATGCCCAGCAATTCAAAATACACGAAATCGCAGATATTTTGGACATAACGCCAAGTGCCGTGAAAAACCGGCTGCACACAGCCAGAAAAGTTTTAAAGCAATATATTTCTTCCAATTCATGATCCATCAAGAAAGGAGCTTTTATGAACACATTTAAACACAAAATGAAAAAATGCGCAAATAACAGACCTCTCCCCCCCTCTGTAAAAGAAAAAACAGAGGACACACTGGCACACCTTCCTGATTATCCCGCGCCGCTGCCGGTTCACCGATATACATGGCGTGGTGCCGCTGTCCTCACCTCTGTTTTACTTTTGTGCTGCTTGTTTGTATCGGTGACTCCCTCTTTTGCCAGCCGTTTTCCTGTACTTCAGAGCATTTTTTCTCTGGTGGAAAAACACACCATATACTCCGGGTCTTATCGTCACGCGACGCCCCTTTCTCCCGGAGAAAATTCCCGGCTGTCAGTTTCTTCCGGCGGTGTGCGCCTCAGCGCATCCGAAGTCTGCTTTGATGGATTTTCTGCCTATATCACCCTCCGGGCCCAGGCGGATGAGGCTGTTTTTTCCGATGCTCCTGTCTGCATGAAAACCCAGTTCGGCTTTAACCGGGACGTCGGGAAAGAGGACTATGACATTATCCTGGACGGCAAAGCAGAGAACAACCACACCTACGCCGGCATCATGAAACTGGATCAATCTGATATTACAAAAGAGGGTGGTTTTGTAAAGATTCATATTACCAGACTTTATTTGGAAAACGACACAGAGATTTCCGGAAAATGGGATCTTACCATTCCTTATTCCGCCCCGTCGAACTCCTGTCAGGAAGTGTATGTAGGGAAAAAAGTAAATTCCCACTTAACAATAGAAAAGATCTTTCTTTCCCCATATCAGATTGTGGTTTTCAGCAGAGAAAAGACTTCTGACACAAGCCAGATCGCCTTGTTCGATCAGGATGGCCAGCCTGTCTCCTTTGAAGAAATCGGGGATGGCAGCGGACCTCTGAACCGCAGTCTGTACGCAAGAAAAGGGAAAAACATATCAAAACTATACATCTACACCGCCGATGGCAGTTCCCCCCAACGCATGGATCTGTTAAATGCCAAAACGAGAAAAAAAGCAAAACTCTACTGTGAGTCCAGCTTTTCCATAGACATTCCATAACATAACAGGAGGTTTCTTATGAAGACAAAAATTATATGCACCGCTATTGTTTTACTGCTGATCCTTTTGATCCCGGCCGGGAAAATCCTATGGTCCCGCCCGGAACCTACAGCCCCCGGCACCACCACTGTCTCTGTCTCCACCTATTCCTCAGTTTCCGCCTCTCCTGCCACAGGCCAGAGCATCTGGGCAGATTCCGGCAAGGCATATGCCAGCCGCTACACCTGCCGTGTATCTCTGGACACGGAGAAGAAAATACTTTCCGGAACAATCTGTGCCACGATCCAAAACAACACGAAAGATTCCCTGAAAACAGTGTGCCTGCGAAACTGGTCCTCGTCTATCCTGCCCAAAAAACAGCGAAAAAACACCCGGTTATGGGATGTGCGCATAGGTAACACACCCCTTACTCTGGACACTAAAGGAGATGGTTCCATCCTGTATGCCTCCGCCGGAGACCAAGTTTTACTGGCACCGGGCAGCCAGACGGAACTGACTTTTTCCTTCCGCACCAAGATTCCCAAAAAAGCAGATCGATTCGGCTATACCATCCACGACAACAAGCAGCTTTACCAGCTTACCTTCTGTTTTCCGGGGGTCTCTCTCTACCAAAAAGGGGCATGGAACGAAAATCCCTACATGGGTGACAACTGCGAATCTTACATCACCGAAATCGCCGACTATGATGTCTGGCTATCCCACCCGGCATCCTTCACCGCTGCGGCAACCGGAACTTCGGAAAAAGTTTCAGATGGAACCCATATTACCGGCAAAAATCTGAGGGAATTTGCCGTCATTTTATCCGATTCTTTTTACAAACTGGAAGAAAAAACAGGAGACATCACCATCTCCTGCTACGGTCTGGATTATAAGGCCAATAAGGCCTACTACCAGTATTCTCTGGATCTTGCCAAAGAGGCAGTAGAACTTTTTTCTGAGAAAATAGGGACCTATCCTTTTCCCCAACTGACTCTGGTACACGGCTTCATGGACAGTGCCATGGAATACCCGGGATTGTGCCTCATCGGTATGCCGGATGTAAAAGATTACAGCCACATTGCCAAAAACGATTTTTCCGACCTGAACGCCCATGTTCCTCACGAGATTGCCCATCAGTGGTTCTACGCCGCCGTAGGAAACGACTCCTACAAAGAACCATGGCTGGATGAGGGCATCAGTGAATTTTGTGAGGGGATCCTGTTCCCTTATTACGCAGACAGGACGTGGCAGCGCACTGTGTGGAAAAACCAGTTTTCATCCAAAAAGCAATTTCTACATTGGATGAATGATGTGGTCCTGCCCCAGACCGCCCGCTCTCTCCCGATTAACTATAACCTGTCGGCCTACCAAAAAAGGAGCAATACTTATTCGGAATGCGTCTATGAAGGCGGAAAATTATTTTTATACGAATTATGGCAAAAAATGGGTGATGACATGTTTTTCCAAATGCTCCATAAATATTATGAAACATACCGGTTCAAACTGGCCACCACCCAGGGCTTTTTAACGATTGTGCGGTCCTTCCGGAATGATGCCGCTATCAACGAAATCATCCACCGCTATATAAGTAAAGATTAGTTACAGGACATGCCGCCGTCTACTACCAGACTGGCACCATTGATAAAAGATCCTTCTTCCCCGGAGACGAACAGCACGGCATCCTTTCAGCCCTACCACCGGTTCACAGCGGCCGGAAATTCCTGCATTGTTTACAAAGATATCCAGGGTGCCGGGTTCTTCTCAAACCTCATGTATTTCTCCCCTTTTTTCTTATTTATACATATTGGTAGAAAGGTATTTCATTCCGTTGTCCGCCAGAATGGCCACAATATTTTTCCCCTCGTTTTCCGGGCGGAGTGCCAGTTCTTTGGCCGCTGTCAGTGCCGCAGCCGCCGACGCTCCCAGGAATACACCATCCGACGCTGCCACCTCTCTGGCTGTGGCGTAAGCATCCTCTCCCTTTACATTGATAACTTCGTCGTATTTGAAATTCCGGCGTACCACAAATGGATGGGTGCAGCCTGTTGGCTTGTCAAAAATCACAACGCCGTCGATGGTTGCCTTGGCATCCGGTACAAAGGAAAGGGAATCCGGTGTCGGCTGTACTCCTACGATCTGTACTCCCGGCACATGCTCCTGCAAGTACGATCCCACACCGGCCAGCGTTCCTGCCGTACCGGCTAACATAACTGCTATATCGATCTTGCCATCCGTGTCTTCTACCAGCTCCGGTCCGGTAGTCTTGTAATGTGCCCCCGGATTGTTCTCATTAAACAGCTGAGCCACATAGAAGTAATCCTGCTCTTTGGCAAAATTTTTCACCGAATCCATCAGACGCACCGGGTCAAAACCATACTCTTTCAAAATCTGCTCTGCCCCCGGTATTTCCATAATGCCCCGGACATCGGTGCCATAGGCTTTCATGATCTGGATCCGCTCCGGTGTACATCCCGGCTCCATGTAAATGATCAACGGGTGCTTTTTCGCTGCACAAAAGGCTGCCAGGGCGATTCCTGTGTTGCCGCTGGTGGTCTCGATCACGGTCTGTCCCGGCTTCAACTCGCCGGATGCCTCTGCTGCCTCCAACATTTCCAGTGCCGCTCTGTCCTTTACGCTGCCGGATGGATTGAAATATTCCAGCTTGCCGAGGATTTTGGCTTTCAGCTGATTTTTTTCCTCGTAGTTTACCAGTTCCAGTAATGGTGTATGTCCTACTAATTCTGCTATGCTTTTATGTATATTACTCATGTTCTACCTCCGTCTGTCTCAAATCTTCTTCGTTTTTATCCATATTAAAATTCAAAAATTGGTGTGATCTCTTTGCCTGTCAAAGTTCCATACAGGGACAATAACGCGCTGGCACCTCCGGCACTTCCCATATACAAGCCGGTGTACGCATCCACATTCCATGGGATCACGCGGGTCCAGGCACCATACCATCTGGTTCCCTCTGCATTTTTATAGGCGTCTCCGATCAGCTTGTCTGCCACTTTTTCTGCCAGCTGCTGATACCTTTTTTCTCCTGTCAGCCTGTATCCGTCCACAAAGTGCAAAAATACACCGGCGGATCCGCAGCAGATGCAGTCGTTCCAGTAACCCGGTGACCGTTTGTAAGTGACACCGGCTGCTTCCAGGGCATTGGAAAGTTTTTTGTAGAAATCCAGGTATTGTTTGTCTCCCGTGGCCTGATACAGTTCTTTTGCCACAATGGCGTCTCCCACCGGGCCGTGGCAGATACTTAAATAAAAGACATCCCACGGTTCGTCTGAATCCGGCAAATACAAGTAAGGCACGATAGCACCGTCCTCTTTTTGAATGGCGATGTTGGTCAAAAATTCAAAGCCTGCTTTGGCAATATCCAGATACGATCCATCTTTTGACGCTTCATAATATTTAGTAAGCAGATATACGATACCGGCGGTTCCATGGGCGAAATTTGGAAGGATCCCTCCTGCCGGAAGCTCCGGAAAGTAATCATGAATATCAAAAAACCGCCAGTAGGATGTGCCATCCGGCAGATCCTTTTTGAAGGTCAGTATATAGTCGATCAATTCTTTGGCGTAGGTAACGTATTTTTGATCTCCGGTGATTTCTGCCAGCTGCAGCCAGTAAACAGCCGTACTTCCATCTCCCATATAATCTACCAGATTGTCCCAGTGGATTTTTCCATCTTCTTTCACAGCCGTCTCGTAAGCCACATCTCCTACTTGAATGGCGTAATCGCGGTATTTCTGCTCCCCTGTTTTCTGATACAGCGTCTCAGCGAAAAATCCCTCTCCGGTAATTCCTCCATGAATCCCGGGTTTTACACCCAGTTCCTTTTGGAAGGTTCCCAGCAGATACTCCGCCGCTTCTACGGCTTCATCCAGATACTGTTTATCATCGGTTGCCTCATAAAGCTGTATGTAGAAAAAGCCAATGCCTGCTGCTCCGGAGTAGATGCTTCGGTCGGTCATTTTGCTTGCCAGGTCATCCCCTTCATCCGATCCTGCTCCGCTGCGGATCTCCCAGCTTTTTCCTACCGGCTTTTTGACTTCGTATTTCTTGAGCCAGGCCGCCACATTCTGCGCCGTCTTCAGATAATCCCCCGCAGAATTTTTCTTAAATAAAAGTAAATTATCCCATTTAGCCATGTGCATCGTCCTCCTTTTACTACTTTTCCTACCAGATTTATATGTTTTAACTGTTTATAGTGTACTACGCCCCTGGTATTTTGTAAAATTCGTTTTATCTTTTGTTGGGTATAAGAAAAACTTATATCAAAAAAGAACCCCGGGGACAATGTCATGTCGAACTTAGTGACATTACCCTGAGGGCTCCTTTGAATCCTGCCTTTCCGGGGCAGTTATTTAACCGTAATCTTCACTTTTTTCCGAACGCCGTTTGGCGCATAAACATACACAGCACAGCTTCTCCTCCGTATATATCAGGTGCTGATTGGCGCTTTTTTTGTTAAGATCAGTGCCATGATCAAAATAAAGAATGTACCCAAAAGCACAATTTCCTCGCTCCTCATAGTTGGACGGACTTTACCGGGATCTTCCGGGTCGTAATAAACCGTAATCTGTTTTCCCTCCGCATATCCTATTTTAGTTAATTGTTTGTAGCAATTTTCATACTCTGTGCCATCTACCGTGTACGAAAAGGATATGACATGTACAATCGATGTTCCTTCCGACGAATACTCGCCATATTCCTGATCAATAGATTCTACCGTAGCTTGCACCTTTTTGTAATCTCTTGTATTGTACAGACACATACCGATTCGTAACAATATAACTAAAATAATCAAAGCGACCAAGATCGTTACGCAAATCATTGTTTTTCTGGATACATTCACTGTCATAGATCACCCTCCCCTATGGTTATTGTTTTCTAGCATCATTCAGCCCATTGTATATCTTTTCCAAATTCTTCACCGCAGTCGGAATCCCCTAATTGATTATGGATGACTAACTGTCCGGTTGACGGATTGTAATCGAACACCTTCCACGCTGTTGCGTTTCTGTTATACGGTACATTAAATGCATATAACAATTTCTCTCCTGCATACACAGAAACCTTAGCAGACGATAACGAAAGTTCTTTTACCCCTTCACAATCCTCATTTGTGTAGTCATACACATAGTAACTGTATGTATAATTATTGCTTGCTTTGCATTAGTTATTGTAAATTGCTGTCCTGCTCCAAATAATATTCCTTTTTCACCAGAATAGTGACTCAATTCAAAGAGGTCCAAAGCATGAGTTCCCCTTTTTGCAAATATCCTCATTTGAAGGTTCCCGCTAAATGTCCCTGATGCCACTTGATTACTTGTTGATGTACTTGTAAAAGTTAATTCTGTAAAACTTTTTCCAACCATATCTTGAGTCGGAAGATTTCCTATATCTCCCAACTATTATATATTTTCAGTAAATCCTGCTATATATATGTTTTTATATGTCTGACTATTAAATCTAGAATATCTTTATCTTCTGATTTTTCTATATTTCAAACTATATTTAATCATATTTCAGCCTCTTCTTTTGTTCCCAATATGTAACATTTCATTTTTTGTTTTTCAACATTTTTTAATAAATATTTTAACAGTTTATCAAAATTTTCTGCTGTGTCAATATATTTATCTTTACTAATATTTGATATGATTTGCATTGTAACAATCTTGCCTTCACTTTTTTCAAAAATAACTTTGTCAATGTCTTTAACATAATATTTTCTTCTTAATCCATACCACTTTTTTATAACAATCTTGTTTCCATAAACATATAGTTTAGGTGCAAATGCTATATATTCAAACAGTGCTATTCCGCCAAAGATAATCATAAAAATAATTGATACTATAATTGAGACACCAACTGGTTTTTTCTCCATACAATACAAACTAATTGTTCCCCAAAGTATCCCAACAAAGAGAATTGAAAAAAATATAACAAGACGCATGTAATAACGAGTATAAACTTTGATATCATATTTTTTTCTTTTCATAATTTCAAACTCCTACACACAACTTTTGTCATCAATTCCCGTTACCAAAAGATCTATCTTATTAAACCTTTCATCATTGAGGTTCTTTGCCAAAGACTCACTATCTAACTTAAAACCTATTAGTCGTCCTTTTTTATACTTTAAGTTTACAATTACCTTTTTATCTTTTGTTTCTTCTAAACATTTAATCATGTCCTTATAATCACCACGGTCATACATTTTGGGGTCAGATAAAATAAATGTAGCAGATAAACATTTCATTTCATCATTAATTTTACCGTACACTTCGATAGTTATTCCACCCGATTCTATATCTTCTTTGTCTTTTTTATAACAAAACGGAAACTCTTCTTTCTTATATTCAGTCTTTCCCAAAAAAATCATATTTATTTTCTCCTGCTATTAATTATTTTTATGTTTTATTGCCAATATCATCAATACTGAAAAGCCGTAAACTTTGAATAGTCAATTTACACGTCTATATTATCTCTACGAAATTGTATCTATTTTTGTTTCATCAATATGGTCTAATAGATAATTTTTCATTTTATCATAATTTTCCATCACCGGATCTAAAGATAACACCTTCTTTTTACCTTTATATATGTGAATTCTAGTAGCATCAACAGGCTTTCCACCTAAAGTGGCAAATACAACTTTGGTGATATCATCAATTTTAACTTTTACACGCCTGCCATACCATTTTCTTACAATAATATAATTATCTATCACTGATATCCTATATACAAATATTGCAAGTATTCCCAACAAAATAGGTATTATAAAAAAAGCACATACACTATATACCCACTTGTTTCTTCATCTTTCATTACTAAATGCCCACAGAAAGGAATCATTCCCAAGCACAAAACAAAAAAAGCTAATTTTGCTATTCCTCTTGGCTGATAACACTCCAATATTTTCATTATTTCTTTTTCCTCCAATCTAATTAAATGCTAATTCTTTTATTTCATCCCATCCTACACCTAACATACCATTAGTTGGATTAACAAAGACATTTTCTGTCATTTCTGCCATAAATCCATTTCTATATGTCTTATATGTTATGTTCTTAAAACTAGAATTCCCATGTATCAATCTCTTTATAGATCTACTATAGTCAGCTCTATAACTATGACTCCCTGCAAATCTTTCCGTAATCTTAAATCCAGTATTTTTTAATCTTAATCCTCCATGTCTAAAATGCATCTCAACTTGTTATATTATAAGCCATTTGGTTGATAAATTCAATCTTGCACGGTTTCGTGCTGTAAATTTTCTATGAATTTTCTACGAATGACAAAAACACCCTGCATTGCTGCAAGGTGTCCGTATCGTAGTTCTTATTCAATTATCTCTTAAGTTCAATGTTCATGCCGGATTTGAATTCAAAGATAAGAACCAGTTATGATTTACCTGAACTTCTCCGTTATGGTATCGGAACTGAAGTCCCATCTTAACATTCTTGGAAAGGGATTCTGATTCCTGCTGTGCAAGGGAGGCCATAATGGTAAGCAGTACCTCACCCTTGGAATCCATCGTATTGATGTTTTCCTTTTCAAAGAATACTGGCACGTTCTTTTCCTTCAGCTGTCTTATGTACTTAAGGCAGTCGAGGGTGTTTCTTGCAAATCGGCTGATTGACTTTGTGATAATCATGTCGATTTTTAGTCAACAATACTACGCTCTCCACGTGAGATTTTTAGGCTATTTTAAACATTATGTAGAAAATTCAAAAAAGCCTATGTTTACTTGCATTTTCACAATAATTCATACATATTTTAAAACCAATTTACTCATCATTTAAGAATAGGCTATTTTGAAAAATTGGATAAAATAGTCGAATCGTCATTTTCTTTAAGTGGATCATCTGAATAGCAAAAGCTAACACCAGGTTCATTCTCAAATTCTTTAAATAAAATAGGCCTTAATAGTTTTGTTTTATCCGAATTAAAGTCACTTCTCTTTCCACCATTAGGATTTCTTCTCATTTTATAACAATAAATTTTATTTGGATTTTCCGAATCACTTATACTAAGTGACTTTACCATTGCACTTTTTTCCTCATTTGAGATATTATTAGAAATTTTCTTTGGAATTGCTTTTCCAAAAGTCTCAGTAAATTGTTTTAAAATATCTCCCAGGTTATCTTGATACTCAATACCAAAATATTGCCTTAAAGTTTTTGCATCGGTTAACAATTTAGAAGAATTAGCTTCAATTTCTAATTCACAACTCAAATCACTGCATTTCATAAAATGGATTTTTACTAATGCGTACTGGTTTGTACGCTTTTCCTTACCTACAAATCTCTTTACAAGTACTATATAGTCAACAGATTTATATCTAAATAGAAAGCTACATATAGTCCAATTCTTACTAACCATATCATTTTTCAATTCATTTAGATTACTTAGTAGCATGAAACGAACCTCCTCACTTCTTTGAATTATATTTTTTATTACTTCTGTGTGTTCCGTTATCATCAACAATTACATTATCTGCATGGTTGTGGAAATGCGGGTGTATAAATAAACTCTGATTTTTTCTTTCTTCAATTTACATATCACCTCCCGGAAGCGCCGAAACCGCTGATAAATTAATACTGGCTAATGTATCCATCTGCTTAATTGCCAAATTTCTAAGCAATACGAGTCTTTCTGATTGAGATTTTCCCTGTTCAATTAAAATTGCATTATAGCTCTCCATATTTGCCAATACCAATAACTGATTTAAATTTGCATCGTCACGCACATTACCCTTTTTACTTGGATTGTTATTTTTCCATTGCTTTGCAGTTTGTCCAAATAAAGCAACATTTAAAAGATCTGCTTCACTGGCATATGTATAGGCAATCTGTTCCGGTGTTAGTTCTGGTGGAATCAAATTTTCTTTTACTGCATCCGTGTGAATACGATAATTCACCTTTGATAATGCTCTGTTCAAATTCCAATCCAATGACAGGCGACTATTTTCGTCCTGTTTCAGTCTGCGATAGTCTTTCATAATATACAGTTGAAATTCTGGAGAAATCCATGTTGCAAATGCCATAGCAATATCACTATGTGCATAAGTTCCTCCACCATACCTGCCTGCTTTCGACACTATTCCAATAGCATTTGTCTGTTCAATCCATTTGGTCGGTGTCATAACAAATCTGTTTAATCCCGCCTCACTTCTAACCGCCTCGAATTGCACACGGTTAAAATCCGGATTGTGAAGTTCTTCCCAGACCGCCAAAAACTCAACTGTATTCCTGTTTCGCATCCAGTTCTGAATGACAAATCTGGGATCATTATCATTTCTGTATTTTGCGATATCTGTCAACGAAATGAATTCATTTTCAAAATCCTTCGTGTAAATTCCAATATCAATATCCTTTGCATGAATAATTTCTCTAACTATTTTATTTGCCATCTCTATTCCTCCACCATGCTTTCCATTTGCTCCAGTTTCTGCAATGCTTTCATATATGCCATCAGTCTTTTATACTGATCATCTCCAAGACTGTGAATCTGCTTCAATATCTTAATATCCGACCTGGTAACTTCATAATCCATATCTGCATCTTTATACTCCGGATCAATTCCTTTTCCCGTTAAAAGCTGATCCGGTGTAATATCCAATGCGTCACATATGGATAACAGACAGTCTGCTTTGGGATTTGTCTTTTTCTTTTTCCAGTCACTGATGTTGCTTGTTGCAATCCCGGTTCTTCTCGACAGTTCCAACTGGCTCATGTTCTTCTGCTCCATTATGTAAAAAATTCTTTCACTGATAATCATGTGTGTTCCTCCATTATATTCTATATCCGTATTTATCGATTTATTTTCCGTTTATACGGCTATTCTATCATGCCGCAGCATTTCTTTCAATAGTAATGATAATATTTAGAAATCACTCTATCGGGGCAATTGATGACTTTCTAAAAATAGGCAACAAAAAAAGCAACCGATGTTACTCGATTGCCATGCTGCCACTTTTACAAGACTATATACGCTCAAAAATTTGTTAGTATTGTACAAACAGTTTTATGAATAATTCTGTCTATTTTCCATTACAAAATGATAATTGACTTGACGGTGTGAAATTCTTTCTGTAAATTCAGATCTTCTATGATAATTGATACGGCTTAACAGCAGGTTTCTGTGGTTAAGCCGTTGTATATTTAATAACAAAAATAAGCTGGTATGTCAAGAACACCCAGAAAATCTGGGT
>JAXDTV010000081.1:0-39236 GCA_034089785.1 Eubacterium sp. | reverse complement strand
TTTCTCCGGCTTTAAGTCTGCTTATCGGAAATGACCTGGAATGGCAAGGGGTGGCCCTTTCTTTTGGGGCAGTCGGTCTTTTGTGTACCGTGATGGTAAGTGGTTTTATGAGACACTATTTTAAGAAACAGATTATACAGTTAGTCCACTAAAGGGGCGCTACATATTATGCAAGGAGGAACGAATGATTGAGTTAAGGAAAGTTTCAAAGGTTTATGATGATGGAGCGGCGGTGTGCCGGGCTTTGCAGGAAGTGGATCTTACCATTGAAAAAGGGGAGATGACTGCTATCATAGGGGCGTCCGGTTCAGGCAAGTCCACTCTGTTGAATGTACTGGGAGCCATGGACAGTGTGACAGAGGGGCAGTACCTTTTGAATGGAAAAAATATAGAAGAGTATTCGGAAAAACAGATGGCCAGACTGCGCAATGAAATGTTTGGATTTGTGGTGCAGGATTTTGCGCTGATCGAAAGATATACGGTGGAGAAAAATGTCCTGCTGCCACTGTATTATTCAAAGAAGTATAAGAAAAATAAAAAACAGAGAGTGGAAGAAGTGCTGAAAAGCCTGGGAATCTGGGAAAAGAGGGAGGAACTGGTACGGTGCCTCTCCGGAGGCCAGAGACAGAGGGTGGCCATTGCCAGAGCACTGGTAAATGAAGCGGAGATTATTCTGGCAGATGAGCCTACGGGAGCCTTGGATCAGGCTACCGGCAGAGAAGTGATGGATCTGTTTGAGGAGATCCATAATAGAGGCAAGACGATCATTCTGGTTACCCACGACCAGAAAATCGCAGACCGGTGCCAGCGCGTGATAGAGATTGCCGATGGAACAATTAAGAGTGACAGATAACCGGTTATACAGTAAATATAAAAAGGCAGCCTGTACAGAGGAGGTTCAAAATCCTGCTGTACAGACTGCTTTTTATTGTTTTATTTATTTTCTACTGGAACACATTTTCGCCGTTAGCGAGAAGGTCGTCGATATAGTCCATGATGTAGCGGTTGTCTTCCGGCATCTGGCATCCCACAATGTAAGTGCCTTCGTTAAAGGAACTGCGGATTACATGGCCTTCTACGGTAGAAGCATATGGAACCGGGAAGTCCTCAATCTCCACATGGAGATCCTTTCCTTTGCTGTCAGCGAAGAATTTATCAAAGGTGATCAAAGCAAAACCGTTGGCACTGATGTTGTCAAGCTGTGCTTTGTATGTATCGCCTGTCTGTTTTACCGTGATGGTGCAGGCGTTCGTCATATCTACACGAGGGTATTTACGACGGTTGTGGATCTGCGGACGGGAAGTGATCTCCACAACAAAAAGAACTCTTTCGTCCTCTTTGACAGGTCGGATCATCATTTCATCCCAGCAGTACAATACATTTCCTACTGTAACCTGCAGTTTGCAGGAAGCAGGGGCGGTAAGATCCAGTTCTTTCGGCAGGAACACGGAGATCTTGTTGCCATCTATTTTGGCAACTTCGCCGTGGAAGTCTGAGTATGGCTGATCTTCGGTCTCGGTAAGAACAATCTTAGCCTTCATACCCGGATGGATATCATCAATACCCATAAATCCGCCAATACCTAACTCGCGCATAAGATCCTGGATTACATTTTCAATATTGTTGATATTGGTAGCACTCTCATCGTATTTGCTCAGCATCTTCTTACTGATATCGTCGGAGTTACCAATGGAAGCAGTCATAGTTGATACGATGTTGGAAACCTGTTCCATATTTTCAACCAGCTGCTGGTTGGAAGCTTCTACTTCTTTCATGGCGGCATCGATCACTTGGATGTGGTTGCCAAGAAGAGAAGAATCTGCGGTGATTTTGTCCACATTGCCGCCGGTCTGTGTGATCTTTTCCAGTGTCTGCTGGATCAGGGAAAGAGTTTCTTCGATGGAAGATGTCATCTTGCCTGAGATCTCATCCAGACGGGCTAACGCCTCACCGATCTGACCGGAAGAAGCGCGGGTCTCTGTACTCAGTGTACGGATCTGCTCGGCTACAACAGCAAATCCCTTACCTGCATCACCGGCTCTGGCTGCCTCGATAGAAGCGTTCAGGGCAAGGAGATTGGTCTGGTTGGAAATACTGTCAATGGTACTGGTCTGCTCTTTTACCATTTCAAATTCCTCTTTAAATTTGTTGAGGATGCTTTCTACCTCGGAGGAAAGTTCTGACATGGTAGCGGCTGTCTTGGCCAGGCTGTGCAGATCGGAAGAACTGGCCTGGGCATGTTTGCCGGATTCGGCAGTCAAAGTCACCATTTCGTTGATCATGGAAGCCACATTTTCTACCTGGGAGCGGATGCCCGTTGTCATCTGCTGGGAAGAAGTGGTGTGGTTCTGCAGTTCTTCATTGTTGCCTGTAAGCTGTGTCATTCGTTTTACCACTACATCGGAACCATGTTTGTTTTCCGAAGCCAGCTCACGGACAACGGTAATACCGTTCATAATGGTGTTGCTGGCTACTTTTACCTGTTCTACGGTGGTGATCACGCGCTGCAAGTCGGCACGGATCTTGTCTGTCAGTGCACCATCTGACTCTACCAGATGGCGGATGGACATTACATAACCGATGTAACACAGGATGATACAGGAAACCTGCAGCTGGTAATTTTTAACATCCGAGGCGCTGGTAAATCCAAGGACACCGGCGCGGTATATGATGCTGACGATAACACTGGCGGTATTAGCGATACCACATCCGATCATAAACTTCTGGCTTTTATAGAGAACCAAAATACTCACTACCGGAAGGATGTAAGTAAAGGCAATCGGAGAAGCCGTCGTACAGATCAAAAACGTATAAAAGATACCGTAGCCGATAAACAGGTCAAAACGATACCGGTCTGTGGTCTTTCCGTCAACTTTTAAAAGAATTTCTCCTGCAAAAAAAGGAACCCAGCATAAAATCAGAAAAATAATATACTGTGAACCGGGATAACCCCCATTCCTTACATCTGTGCCATAATTGGCAGAAAGCAACAAAGCAAATACCAGCCAGATACGCCGGGCCTTGATGTTGGCTTTGGCTTTAAAAACATTTTCATCGTAATCCATAATATTCCTCCTCGGTATCGTCTAGTCAACTAAGTACTTCTATTGTAATGCACAAAGAGATTGTTTTCAAGGGAAAAATGGAAGTTGCAAGAAAAACCGTTACATGATATAATTTTGCGGATAAGTAAATTTGTACAAGGGAGAGATCCGGGTACTTATAAGGAGGAAAAACAAAATGAAAAAGTTTTTGGCTATGAGTGTATCACTCATTCTGACTGCAGCAATGATCTGCGGATGCAGCAAAGCAAGCAGTGACAATGGCAGCACAGGCTCTGCAACAGGCGGTGCCGTAGCGGCAAATGGAGTTGTAAAAGTAATTGATGTGAACCTGACCGAGGAAAAATATGCATTTGGTGTAGATAAGAAGCAGCCGGAACTGCTTAAATCTGCCAATGATTTTATCAAAGAGATCAAAGAAAACGGTAAATTTGATGAGATCTGTAACCACTATTTTGGAGGCGGCCAGCCAAAGGCTGTTAAGTCTGCCAAGTTAGACAGCGGCAAAGACCAGCTGGTGGTAGCAACAAACGCAGCATTTGAGCCATTTGAATATACAAAGGGCGATGATTATTATGGTATCGACATGGAGATCGCAGAAGCATTTGCTGAGAAACTTGGCAAAGAACTGGTGATCCAGAACATGGACTTTGATGCCGTATGTCTTTCTGTAGGACAGCAGAAATGTGATGTAGCCATGGCAGGTCTGACTGTGAAAAAAGACCGTCAGAAATATGTAGACTTTACAGATCCCTACTATGATGCTGCACAGAGAATCATCGTAAAAACAGACAATACAGAGTTTGATAACTGCAAAGATGCAGCAAGCATTGAAAAGATCTTAAAGACAAAAGACAAGAGTGTAAAGATCGGTGTACAGAACGGTACAACCGGCCAGTTCTACTGTGAAGGAGACAAAGACTGGGGATTTGATGGTTTCAAAGTGACTACAACCGGTTACAAGAGCGGATCTCTGGCTGTCAACGACCTGGTAAATGGCAACCTGGATTATGTTGTCATTGATTCCGCACCGGCTAAGTGTATTACAGAAGCAATTAACAAAGTGCAGGGATAATCACCTGACGAATTTCGCGAAAAGCAGAATGGATAAGAGAAGATGGGTAATTTTCAGTTGAAATGGGATCAGTTTGTGGATGTTTTCATCGCGCAGGGGGCCTATGAAAAAGTATTAGAAGGATTAAAAAATACTCTGATCATTGCAATCGCAGGTTTGATCATTGGTATTATTGTGGGTATTTTGATTGCCACCGTCCGGGTTGTGCCAAAGTATAAGAGACTGCCAAGAGTGTTAAACGGAATCTGCAGTTTCTATGTAGGGCTGTTCCGCGGAACGCCTATGGTAGTGCAGCTTCTGGTCTGCTACTATGTACTGCTGCCGATCCTGGGCATCAAGATGTCCGGTGTAGAAGTGTCAGTGCTGGTATTTGGACTGAACAGTGGTGCTTATATCTCGGAGATTATGCGAGGCGGTATTATGTCAGTGGATGGCGGCCAGATGGAGGCCGGAAGAGCCATGGGTCTGAGTTTTGCCACTACCATGCGCATGATTGTGATCCCACAGGCCATCAAGAACATTATCCCGACTTTGGGAAATGAGTTCATTGCCCTGATCAAGGAGACTTCCGTTGTCAGCTTCGTAGGTGCATCCGATCTGTATGTGGCATTTAACTACATTGGAAGTAACAGTTATGAGTTTATGGTTCCGTATCTGGTTATGGCAGTGATCTATATTGCCATCGTTATGCTGATCAGTCTGGGAATCAAACTGATAGAAAGGAGACTGAGGAAGAGTGATCGAAGTCATTAATTTGCAAAAGAGCTTTGGAGATAACAAGGTTCTGGATGGAATCGACATGAACATCGAAAAAGGAGAGATTGTCGTTGTTATTGGCCCGTCCGGTTCCGGAAAAAGTACCTTTCTCCGTTGCCTGAACTGTATGGAGGATCCTACCGGCGGCCAGATTATTTTCAATGGTGTGGATATTGCGGATCCAAAAGTAGATATCAATGTGCACCGCCGCCACATGGGTATGGTGTTCCAACATTTTAACCTGTTTAATAACAAAACCGTGTTACAAAACATCATGCTGGCACCTGTGTATGTCCGTACCCATGATAAAAGCGAGAAAAAGAGTAAAAGACAGATCGTAGAGGAAGCAAAGCAGGAGGCGTTGGAACTGTTAGACCGCATTGGCCTGAGAGACAAGGCAGATGTGTATCCGTCTACTTTGTCCGGTGGACAAAAGCAGCGTGTAGCCATTGTCCGTTCCATGGCGATGCATCCGGATGTGATCTTGTTTGACGAGCCTACCAGTGCGCTGGATCCGGAGATGGTTGGAGAAGTTCTGGATCTGATGAAATCCCTGGCGGAATCCAAGATGACCATGGTAGTAGTTACCCATGAGATGGGATTTGCCAGAGAAGTAGGTACTAAAGTGGTATTTATGGATGGTGGCAAGATTCTGGAAGAGAAAACACCGGAAGAGTTTTTTGAACATCCGGAACATCCTCGTCTGCAGGAATTTTTAGCGAAAGTATTATAAAGTATACAAAGAAAAACAGACAGATCTGTTTGTGGAGTAATCCCACAGGCAGGCCTGTCTGTTTTTTATTGTCATGAACATGCTATTTTGCGATAAAGCAGCACCATTCTTTCATGTATTCTACCCCAAGGATCTCAAAGCCATTGGCGATAAGTGCTTCTCTCACTTCCTCTTCCTTTGTGTTGATGATGCCGGAAGTGATATAGAGACCGCCTTTTTTCAGATGTGGGCGGATCACGCCGGTAAGAGGGATGATCACATCTGCCAGAATGTTGGCAACGACAATGTCGTGGCCGGTGCCGGCTTTTACTTTCAGGAATGAGTTGGTGATGAGGTCACCGTCATACAAAGTGTACTGGCTGGCCGGGATATGATTTACCTCCATGTTTTCTGCGGCTACTTTCACGGCTACTTCGTCAATATCAATCGCCGTGGCATGAGCAGCGCCCAGTTTTAAGGCGGCAATGGAAAGGATTCCGCTTCCGCATCCTACATCCAGCACGGAGTCACCTTTTTTTACATATTTGTCCAGTGCCTGGATACACAGTTTCGTAGTTTCATGGGAACCGGTACCAAAGGCGATACCCGGGTCGATCTCGATCAGGATGTCATCCTCATTTTCTTTTTCGTAGGTTTCCCAGGTTGGCTTGATCACAATGTTGTCAGCGGCACGGAAAGGCTTGAAGAATGTTTTCCAGTTGTTGATCCAGTCCTTGTCCTCTGTTTCCGACAGGCTGATGGTGCCTTTTCCGATGTTGCAAAACTGTTTTACCTCTTGAAAAATATCCTGCACCTGCATCATGATCTTTTCCGGGTTGCAGTTTTCCGGCTCCATATAAAAATGCACTTTGGCAGTGCCGTCGTTATCCTCCGGATCCGGCAGGATATCCACAAACATTTTCTTTTTATCTTCTTCGGACAAAGGTACATGATCCTCAATCTCAATTCCTTCCACACCGATCTCGTCCAGCATATAACTTAACATGTCAACGGCATCCGTATGGGTGTCCAGTGTAAAGCGAATCCATTTCATAGGTAAGCCCCTTTCTAAATTTCGTATATGTCAGTATTATAAAGAGATTCCACGGAAAAGTCAATTTTACTGGAAAAACCACGCAAAATCCTCTATACTGGATGTATCGAGACAGGAGAGGAAGAAGACAGTTGAAGGAACGATGGATACTGGAAAATAAACAGGCGGATTTTCGTGGCCTGGGAGTGCAGTTAGGCATTTCTCCCCTGGTTGTAAAATGTATGGTCAACCGGGGATTAAAGACAAAGGAAGAGATGGAGCATTTTTTGAAGGATGACCTTCATGACCTTTATGATCCCTTTCTTATGAAAAACATGAAAGAGGCGGTGGAGTGCATCCTCCGTGGAAAAAAGGAAGGGCTGAAGGCGGCCATTGCTACGGATTTTGACTGTGACGGTATTTTTTCCGGCTATGTGCTGTGGCAGGGGCTTGGCAGACTGGGGCTTGACAGCAGGATCTATACGCCGGACCGGGAAAAGGAAGGCTATGGACTGAACCAACGCATTGTGGATGAGGCATGGGAAGAAGGCCGTCGTTTGTTGATAACTTGTGACAACGGCATTGCTGCCTGTGAGGCGGTGGCCTATGCCAGAGAACGGGGCATGACGGTGATCGTGACAGACCATCATGAGGTGCAGGAGGAACTGCCGGCGGCTCATGTAATCCTGGATCCCAAGCAGGAGGGGGAGACTTATCCCTTTCACGGACTCTGCGGCTGCGGCGTGGTGTTCAAACTGGTTTGTGCCTTGTATCAGGCAGCCGGCATAGAAGGGAAGGAAGCCCTTTCTCTGCTGGAATATACAGCCATTGCCACGGTGGCGGATGTGATGGAACTGATCGACGAGAACAGGATCCTTGTAAAATACGGGTTGAAGGCGCTGAAACACACGAAAAATCCGGGACTACAGGCGTTGTTAAAAGTGCAGGATCTGCAGGACAAAACCATCAATGCCGGACATATCGGCTTTGTCATCGGACCGTGTTTTAATGCTACCGGACGGATCTCTACCGTTGAAAAGTCGTTTGATCTTCTGAAGGAGGCGGATCCGGCAGCGTGTCTGGAAAAAGCGGAAGAACTAAAGGAGATCAACGAGCAGCGGAAGCACATGACGGAAGAGGGAGCTATAATGGCCTATGAGATGGTGGAAAAACAGGAGGATATGCCAGATGTGATCCTTTTGCTTCTTACAGGAGTCCATGAAAGCCTGGCAGGGATCATTGCCGGACGGATAAAAGAAAAATACCACCATCCAACCATTGTTTTTACCGAGCCGGAATCGGGCGTGATAAAAGGATCCGGCCGCTCCATTGAAAGTTATAATATGTTTTTGGAACTGATGAAGTGTAAAGATCTGATGATGCGTTTTGGCGGACATAAAATGGCGGCAGGCATGACTTTGAAAAAGGAAAATCTGGATGAATTGAGGAGACGGCTCAATGAGGAAAGCACTTTGTCGGCGAAAGATTTCTGTCCGGAGGTGCGGATTGATGCGGCCATGCCCATCGGCTATGTGACAGAGCGGCTTATGGAAGAACTGGAGCAGATGGAACCCTTTGGTACAGGCAATCCCAAGCCTGTTTTTGCCGAGCAGCATTTTAAGGTTCTTAGCGGACGGGTCATTGGAAAAGAAGAAAATATGCTGAAACTCCGGGTGAAAAATACGCGGGGCAGCGTCTGTGATGCCCTTTTGTTCCGGGGCAAAGAAGAATTTGAAGAGCTGGTGAGAAATGAGTTTGGTCAGGGAGAACTGGACCGGATGTACCAGGGGCGAGAGAATGATCTGGATGTGGCATTTACTTATTATCCGGGGATCAACGAGTACCAGGGAAGGAAAAGCGTTCAGATGCAGGTAACAGGCTTTTGCCGGATTGGAGGAAGAAAATGATACAGATCAGTTTGTGTATGATCGTGAAAAATGAAGAGGCGGTGCTGGCCAGATGTCTGGACAGCATCAAGGATCTGATGGATGAGATTATTATCGTAGATACCGGTTCCACAGACCGGACAAAGGAGATTGCAGCCGGCTACACAGATCAGATTTATGATTTTGCCTGGGTGGATGACTTTGCGGCAGCCAGAAATTTTGCCTTTTCCAAAGCGTCCATGCCATACATTTATACAGCGGATGCGGATGAAGTTGTATCGGAGGAAAACAGGCAGCGTTTCCTGCAGTTAAAGGAAGTGCTTCTGCCGGAGATCGATATCGTGCAGATGAAATACGGCAATCAGCTGGAACATGGCACGGCTTATAACTACGACGAGGAATACCGCCCGAAACTCTTTAAGAGACTGCGAGAATTTGTATGGATCGAGCCGGTTCATGAGATGGTCCGTCTGGATCCGGTGGTGTACGACTCAGACATTGTCATTGATCACAAGCCCCATGAAAAACACAGCAAGCGGGATTTTGCTATTTTTCAGAAAAAGATCCGGGAAGGACTGCGTCTGTCCAAGCGGCTTCATCATATGTACGCCATGGAACTTTATATTTCCGGGGATGAAGAGGATTTTCTGGAAGCAGAGCCCTTTTTCACAGAAAGTGCCCTGGATCCGAACCGGAGCATAGACGAGGTGAAAGAGGCGGTGTGTATTGTATGCCGTGCCGCCAGACTCCGGGACGATGCCGCCACCATCCTGAAAATGTGCCTGAAAGATCTTCTCACCCAGGGATCCTCGGAGATGTGCTGGGAGCTGGGCGAGTACTTTCTGGCAAAAGGAGACAAGGAAGAGGCATATATGTGGTATTACAACGCAAAAAATGAGGCCCAGAGTATTTTGAACCTTCATACCTCTACAGACTGGCCGGAAGAAAGGATGAGGGAATTGGGGCAATGATTGTAACAAGTATTAGAATGGGGAGTCCGTTTTTTCGTATCGATTCGGACGCGTTTGTAAGGAGGATAGGTTAATGTGCAAAAAAAATGAGGAACAAAGAATTGTTGTTCTCGGTGCAAAGGGCAATTTAGGGACTCCGGTAACAGAGGAGTTGAAGAGAACCGGGTTTACGGGTGTTATTGAATGGACGCGTGAAACGGGAGATGTTACATGTTTTCCGGAATTGCGGGAAAAAATTTGCAATATGAAACCAGACATAGTGATAAATACAGTAGCCTACAATGATGTTGATGCATGTGAGAACGAGGGTGCCGATCAAAAACGGGCAGATATGTTAAATGTTACTCTGGTGGATGAGTTGTCTGAAATATGCATCCGCCAAGGCATAAAACTAATTCATTTCTCCACAAACTATGTTTTTTCCGGGAGAGATGTTGAATACACGGAATCATCCATTACATCTCCGATCAATTACTACGGGTATACGAAGGATAAGGGAGAAAAGATAATTTTGGAAAAAAATGAAAAAGGGTTAGATGGAGTTATCATAAGAGTATCCAATTTGTTCGGACCGCAAAATTTTCTCCCGCATTACGGAAACTATAAAAATGCCAAACATTTGACAAAAATAGATAAAAATGGGATAATGTAATCATAAATTTTTTGATAACACAAACAGCGTAAGTAGAAAGGAAGGTACTGTATGAAACGGGTGAAGATGATAGCATTAGGAATGGCGGTGATCGTGGGAGGACTGACGGCGTGCGGCAGCGCAAAAGAAGCCACTACATGCAAGACTGCCTATGCGGAAAATGGCCAGTATTATGTATATGTGGACCGGACATCTGACTGGGGTAAGTCAGTTTTCAAAGACAACAAATTAGAGGACAAAATAAACAAAGATGCGACAGCAGAGGATGTAGGATCGCAGCTGACCAAGTGTGAGGATAAGGAAGATCCGGAGTATTCTCATATCATCTACAACATAAAAGGTCACGAAGACTCCAAGATAAAACTGCAGTATTACACCAATGTAAAAATGGAGGAAAAGTACTCTTATGTGATTTCTCATGATGATTATGTAAAATACGACGGTGATGAAAAGAAGTTGGAACAGAGTATGCCGGCATGGAAAAAGGAAAAAGAATAGAATTTCCAGTTGATGAAATCCTATTTATCATGTATAATATTCACTGTATGCACAGGGAAAGATTGTGCAGCAGGAACTAGTTTATAGATGAATGGAGGAAGATCTATGGTAACAGCTGTTGTAGGAGCCAACTGGGGCGATGAGGGAAAAGGCAAAATTACGGACATGTTAGGAGAAGAATCCGATATTATTGTTCGTTTTCAAGGTGGAAGTAATGCAGGACATACCATTGTAAATGATTATGGCAAGTTTGCACTTCATATTCTGCCATCTGGCGTTTTCTATGATCATACGACCAGTATTATTGGTAACGGAGTAGCCCTTAATATTCCGGATCTGTTTAAGGAGATTCAGGGAATCGTAGATCGTGGCGTACCGATGCCAAAGATCAAAGTCAGCGACCGTGCCCAGATCGTTATGCCATACCACATTTTGTTTGACCAGTATGAGGAAGAGCGTTTAGGTGGCAAATCCTTTGGGTCTACAAAGTCAGGTATTGCACCATTTTATTCCGATAAATATGCAAAGACCGGTATTCAGGTTTCTGAACTGTTTGACGAGGAGCTTCTTCGTGAAAAAGTTGCCGGTATCTGCGAGAAAAAGAATGTATTATTAGAGCATTTGTATCATAAACCAGCGTTGAAGGTGGATGATGTGATGGCAACACTGGCAGAGTACCGCCAGATGGTTGAGCCATATGTATGTGATGTGTCTGCTTATTTGTACGAAGCAAGAAAAGAAGGAAAGAGAATTCTGTTGGAGGGACAGCTTGGTTCCCTGAAAGATCCGGATCATGGAATTTATCCGATGGTTACTTCTTCTTCTACCCTGGCAGGATATGGAGCCATCGGTGCCGGACTGCCACCATATGATATTAAGCGAATTGTAACAGTTGTTAAGGCATATTCCAGTGCGGTAGGTGCCGGAGAATTTGTCAGCGAGATCTTTGGAGATGAGGCAGATGAGCTGCGCCGCCGTGGTGGTGATGGCGGAGAATATGGTGCTACTACCGGCCGGCCTCGTCGTATGGGATGGTTTGATGCCGTAGCCAGCCGTTATGGATGCCGTGTTCAGGGAGCTACAGAAGTGGCTTTGACCGTATTGGATGTTCTTGGTTATCTGGATGAATTGCCGGTATGTGTTGGATACGAAATCGATGGAGAAGTGACAAGAGACTTCCCGACTACCAGCAAACTGAAGAAGGCAAAACCAGTCTATGAAGTACTGCCTGGCTGGAAATGCGATATTCGCGGTATTACAGAATATGATAAACTTCCAGAGAACTGCCGCAAGTATATTGAGTTCATTGAGAAAGAACTGGAAGTACCGGTCAAGATGGTATCCAACGGACCGGGAAGACATGAGATCATTCATCGCTAAGATGATATAATAACGATAAAGAGGCTTGACCTGTGTACAGGGTCAGGCTTCTTTTTTGCGCTTTTTTAGAAAAATCCTTGACAGATCACGATCCTGGCAGTATAGTATGTGTATCAAGTGTACCACATGGAGCAATACGCTTGATACAAAACAAAGATAAGAAAGAGAGTAATCTCGGAATGGAGGGTGTTATGAAAAACAAAGTGCTGCTTCAGTACGAGTGGAAACGCCTGTGGCCGATGGCAGCCATTGGTGCCGCACTTGTTTTCTTTTTGCTGGCCGGGATGGCCAGGGATCTGACGGAAGCCACCGGCAGTTCGGTGGGAGCGTTTTTAGAGTCGGATTACAACAGTATTTTAAATATTCAGTATAGTGACTTGGAAAACGGAGCAACCACTACATTTATCAGGGAACTGGTTTCTGAGATAAGTATACCAGTTGTGAACATTTTGGTGATCGCCTTTACCTTGTATCTGTTTGGTGACTGGCATCGGAAAAAGACCGTAGAGTTCTGGTGCACTATGCCGGTGGTATGGGGACAGCGGGTCTTAGTCAAATGTATGGTGGGCGCCGGTGTCTTGTCCGGATTGTGGCTTGTATTTGCGGCAGGGGTGCTGTGGCTGAGAAAAGTGTTTATTTTGAAACTGCAGATGAACATACTGCTTCTGCCGGGGTATGAAAAGTATATCGCCAACGACTGTCTGGCCAATGTGATCCTGTCTCTGGTGTCCGGCTGGCTTATTACCATGACGGTTTACGCATTATGCTGTATGTTCCAGTGCGTGATGAATAAAGGAATGTTATCCGCATTGTTTGCTTTGACGGCTACTTCCATACCGATGGCGGCAGATTTGTTTATAAGAAATTTTTCCTCTGCTTCCGGGTGGATGGATGACTTGGAATTTTCAGATCTCTGGTATAACTTAAGCACCATCCTCTGGGGCGGCAGTTTTGATCAGACAACAGATGAGGGATATGTGATACAGGCGGGGAACGGCTATGGACAGGTGTGGATCTGTTTTGCCAGTTTGCTGCTCTTGACGGCAGCCTGTTACGCTGTGATCTGGTTTAACAGACAGAGAGATGTGGCAAGAAAGATGCCGTTGCTCAGAAGTACACCGGTAAGATGGGTTATGTCCTTTGGCTGGGGAATTGTAGCGGCCATAGGAATGTCCTTCATGATGATACAGAGCGCTTATATGGTGACGGATGGTCTGACGGACAACAGCAACAGTGTTGACTGGCTGTTCCGGTTTGTGGTGATCCCGCTGGGAACTGCCGTGGGAACCTATTTTATGAATCGGGGATTTAAAATAAAAGTAAGGGAGGGACGATGATGAAAAGAAAGTTATTGGCACTGGCAGTGGTTCTGGCATTGTGCAGCGGCTGTCAGTCAGAGAGTACCGGGAGTGCAAATCTGCCCCAGTATGAGAATTTGATCTTCCGCCATGATGTGGAGAAAGCACAGCCGGAAGAAACAAAGCAGAAAGAAAAAACCGTGCTGCCTCAAAATCTGAAACAGGCGTTAAACGATTATTGTCGGGTGGTGGATCAGGCGAAAAAAGATGGTCTGATCGCATCCCGGACAGGGGATGATGAAGAAAAGACTGACTATCTTCCGCTGGAAAGACTGGCTCAGGGAAAGGCCCTGGATGGAGAGGAAGAGGATCAGGTGGGACAGGTGTATGAAGACATTGCCTGTACCAGCGGGGAGACCATGAAAGAATTGCTGCAGAGGCTGGAACAGGCCGGATTTACCGGGGTGACAAAGTGTCAGAAACAAGAGTCAGTCATTTCCAGGGGACTAAGCTTCCGGCTGGATGAAGAACTGGATGTATATTTCAGTTACTACCAGAATGTGGTGCCGCAGTCTTATGAAAGTTTTATCAATGAAACCCTGAAGGATGGTCTTTATCTGTGTTCTCTCAGGCAGGGAGGCTATTCCGAGGTGCTGGTGTTTGCCAGCGCACAGGTTCAGAGCGGGCAGCCATGGTGTCAGGTTGTGACGGCAGCGTTTGAAAAAGGAAAGTTGGATCAGATTCAGATCACGGCGGCGGCCCACAAGAAAAATGACTCGCCGTTTTTTGCTGAAAACCAGAAAGAAACCATGAAAAACATGATCGCCTCTCTGACAGGAAATGAAAAAGAGGCAGAGCAGTTTGTAGCCGATCTGAAGGCCTCCACATCGGTAAAGGGAAACATCGGCGGAAAAACCTACACCAAGAAACCGATTCAAGTAAGTGATGAGTACGCTTATGGCTACAACATAACGATTCAATAGAAAGGGGAGGATCCATCTATGATACATTTGGACCTGAGAAGTTCACAGCCTCTTTATGAACAGATCATCAGCCAGTATAAATATCTATATTTGCAGGGCTTTTTGAAGAAGGGAGATGCCATTCCTTCTGTGCGGAAACTGGCACTGGAGCTGGATGTGACACCGGGAACGGTGGCGAAAGCCTACCGGGAAATGGAGCAGTCCGGCATGATCGAAACCATCCGTGGAAAGGGTACTTTTATGGCAGATATACCTTCCACGGCAAGAAATGAAGGAGTGATCCGGAAAATGAAGACGGAAATCGAGAAAAATTGTATGGAACTGATTTATCAGGGACTCGGGAAAGAGGAAATTATAGCGCTGGTGGAAGAGGCGGTAGACCAACTGCTGGCGGGAAAGGGTGAAAAAAATGATTGAGATCAATGGATTGTATAAAAGTTATACCGATGAGGAAGAAGTAGTAAAAGACATTCATATGAAGGTGGAGAAAGGAACGATCCACGGCCTGATCGGTCACAACGGTTCGGGAAAGACCACCATTATCAAATGCGTCACCGGTATTTATCCGCCGGACAGAGGGGAAGTGCTCATTGCAGGAGAGCCGGTTTATGAAAATGTAAAAGTAAAAGAAAAAATCGGTTATGTGGCCGACAGCAACCAGATGTTTTCTAATTATAAGGTGCAGCAGCTGGTGAAAATGTATGAAAATATTTTTGATAAGTTTTCCAGAGAAGATTTTCAGGCGTTAAACCGTATTTTTCAGGTGCCTTTGCACCACCGGATCTCTCATTTGTCCAAAGGCCAGCAGATGAGGACGGCATTTATGCTGAATCTGGCCAGAAACCCGGAAGTTATGGTGTTAGACGAACCAACCTCCGGACTGGATGCCATGGCGAAGAAAGAACTGTTGGATCTTCTGGTCACTACCGTAGAAAACCGGGAGATGACGGTGCTGATCTCATCCCATCACCTGAGTGAACTGGAAAAGATCTGCGACAATGTGACGGTGATCAAAAACGGAAGAGTATACATTGATGATGAGCTGGAGCGTGTGAAAAACCAGATCATCAAATATCAGGTGGTATTTACCCAGGGGGCACCGAAGGAATTATATGAGCGGACAGATCTTTTACACCTTTCCAATGTGGGCTCTGTATATACGGTAGTTGTGCCGGCGGAAAAAGAGGATTTTGAGCAGCAGATGAAACAGATCGGAGCGGTGGTTGTAGAGGAAATGCCGGTGGGACTGGAGGAAAGTTTTGTGTACATGAATAAAGCCCAGAAAGGGGTGAAGGTGAATGCACAAGTATAAAACGCTGTTTGGATATGAATTCCGCAGGATGTGGTGGGCATTGATCCTGGGAGGCTTGATGGCACTGGTGGGGGTCCTTTATCTGGGGATGCAGGTGTCTATGAGAGTCAGTAACTGTGTGCCGGATTTTTCCACGAGTATTACTGCCGGCATTACTTACGGCAGCACCTATTCAGGCGGATCCTTGTTTAGTGACAGCCTGGTGGAAACTATCAATGTAGGACTGTATCTGGCTGTCGTGGTGTTCCCGGTGCTGACTGCCGTTATGTTCCGGGATGGACATTCCCGCAGGCAGGAAGAGTACTTTAGGTCTCTGCCCTTTACTCAGAACAGCCGGTTTGCTATGAGAATGGGGGTAGGATATATGATCATAACGGCTGTCAGTGTGTTGTTCGGCTTGGGGGCACTTTTGATACGACAGGCAAATATTGGAAATGTGTATATGGGAGATCTTTTGTCTCCTTATTACAAGCAGCTGCTGGGAAATGAAACCATATGGCATATGCTCCGGAGCCTGCTGGTGTTCTGGCTCTGCCTGCTGGTGATCTATACCGTCTGTGTCATGGCTCATACCATCGTGGCCAACGGGGTTCTGGCCAGTCTTACAGGCGTGGGCATCCTGCTGGCACCCAAAGTTCTTTTGTGGGGCGTAGCCAGTATCGGAGTGAAGATCCCGTCTTATGCAAAATGGAAAGACATGGCGGAAAGTGTTATGGGCGGTATGTTACTGGATTCATCCCACAGCAGAATCATGGATACACAGTCCATGGCGGAAGTATATTATCTCAGGTATTATAGTCTGTGGATGACAGCCGGTGTTTTGCTGGCAGCAGGCGTTGTCAGTTATTTGCTGGCGAGACATTTTTACTGTCGCAAAGATATGGCGAAACAGACATTTCTTGTTCCCGGCAGAGGGATCCGCATTGTTCTGGCAGTGGGCATGGGTGCCTGCTTTGGACTTTTGGTGATGACGCTGATCAGTTATTACATGATGATCCAGTATATGGATCAGGCGGTTGTGATCCAGGCGGTTTTGTGGGGTGTGTCATCCATTGTGTGCGGTCTGGTATCCTACGGCATCCTGCGGATCCGGGTAGCGGACTGAAAGGAGATTTGATATGAATAGAAAAAGGATAGCAAAAAGTGTGGCGGCCTCTTTGCTGGCAGTATCCCTGCTGACAGGCTGTGGCAGCAGCTCCCTGGTGCAAAAGGGAATAGAACAGGCCGGTGTTTCTTATAATGACGGAAGCGAACCGTTAAAAGCCCAGACGACCTCTGACAATGTAGGGCGTAGTATATCGGAAAGCCAGCAGCAGTGGATCCGCAAATTTCTGGAAGTGAAAAAAGAGTGCCTGAAGCAGGGCATGGTACGGCAGGAGGAAGAAGCGGGCAATTCGCTGAAAAGCGTGGCTTACAATGGACTGAAAGCGGAAGAAATCGGAAGCGATGACCAGTATGTAGATGATGTATATGCCGATGGAAAAGAAAAACTGACTCAGTTTACGAAAGCCCTGGAGCAGGCTGGATTTTACGGAACAGAAGGTGTGAAGCAGTTAGGGGTGGAAGTACGGAGCCGGGGACTTCTTTTTACTACCTATGATGCGACAGATACAGAGGATGAAACCGTCTATGATATCAGTGTAAGTATTATGGGCAGCAGTGTGGCGCCGGCGCAGACATATAACACTCTCGTGGGAGAGGGTGGAAGCAGTGCCTTTGGCCTGATCGACCAGATCCAGGGAGGGTATTATGAATATTATGCCGCCACCGGAGATTACAATAATGGAGAAACTTCTTATTACAACGGTATCCAGATGTATGTGAACCGGCAGGAAAACCAGGTGGAAGCCCTGGCCATCCGGGGAACAGCCAGGGAAAGCAAGGCGGGAACACAGCCTTTTTCCAAGGAGCAGAAGGCGGTGTTGAAACGGCTGATAGCAAATTATACCGGAGATGCCAAAGGGGCAGACCAGTTTGTGGAGAACTTCCGGCTGGACGGAGACAGCCACGGAACCATAGGAAACAAAAAATGGCGTCTTGGAACAGGAAAAGATTATAATGAAATGCCAGCCTATAAAATTAATTTTTCCTAAAAAATGCGTCCTTACTTGACACTGTGGGGGAATCGTTATAGAATTATAGAGTAAAAACCCCATATTGCGGCGTTGACGGAGACAGTAGCACAGCCGGAAAAGCAGACAGTGAGTCAGGGATAGTGCGAACCTGATGCAAGTAAAGCGGTGTGAAGATCACTCCCGAGTCTTGATCCCCAAAGGCAGCAGTTTGAGTAAGGATCAACGGTATCCCCCGTTATAAGGATATATGTGTTTGCATAGAACAGGTGGTAATATGACAGCAGAAACAGGCTTTCATCCTAGTTTGGATGGAGGCCTTTTATTGTAAATGCAGATCCTCTTATGGGGAAGTATGAAATGACAGGAGGAAACGAAATGTATAAGAAAGTATCAACAGGCATGAATTTTGTTGATCGGGAAAAAGAAGTGGAAGAGCTTTGGAAAGAAAAAGATATTTTCAAAAAAAGCATTGATCTGAGGGAAGGATGTCCAACCTATATGTTCTATGATGGACCGCCTACCGCCAATGGTAAACCACATATCGGCCATGTGCTGACCCGTGTTATCAAGGATATGATCCCTCGTTACCGTACCATGAAAGGGTATAAGGTACCTAGAAAGGCCGGATGGGACACCCACGGACTGCCGGTGGAGCTGGAAGTGGAAAAACTGTTAGGTCTGGATGGCAAAGAGCAGATCGAAGAGTATGGTATGGAGCCATTTATTAAAAAGTGTAAAGAGTCTGTGTGGAAATACAAAGGAATGTGGGAAGATTTTTCCGACACCGTAGGATTCTGGGCGGATATGGATGATCCATATGTAACTTACGATGACAACTTTATTGAGTCCGAATGGTGGGCACTGAAAGAGATTTGGAACAAAGGTCTTTTGTACAAAGGATTCAAGATCGTGCCATACTGTCCGCGATGTGGTACGCCTCTTTCTGCCCAGGAAGTAGCCCAGGGATACAAAACCGTGAAAGAGCGTTCCGCAGTTGTCCGTTTTAAAGTGAAAGATGAAGACGCTTATTTCCTGGCATGGACCACCACACCTTGGACCCTGCCATCCAATGTGGCTCTTTGTGTAAACCCAAATGATACCTATTGTAAAGTAAAGGCAGCAGATGGATATACTTATTATATGGCGCAGGAACTGCTGGATACGGTTCTTGGCAAGTTAGGAAACGAAGAGGAAGGCGTAAAGGCCTATGAGATCCTTGACAGTTTCCCGGGAACCGCACTGGAGCACAGAGAATATGAGCCATTGTATGCCTGCGCCAAAGAGTGTGCTGATGCACAGAATAAGAAAGGATTTTTCGTAACATGTGATACCTATGTAACCATGACAGATGGTACCGGTATTGTTCATATTGCACCTGCCTTTGGTGAAGATGATGCCAATGTAGGAAGAAACTACGATCTTCCGTTTGTACAGTTTGTAAATGGCAAAGGTGAACTGACAGAGGAGACACCGTTTGCCGGTTTGTTTGTGAAAAAAGCAGATCCGGAAGTGTTAAAAGATCTGGATGCCAGAGGACAGTTGTTCGCAGCACCGAAGTTTGAGCATGAATACCCACACTGCTGGCGTTGTGACACACCGTTGATCTACTATGCAAGAGAATCCTGGTACATTAAGGAAACAGCCGTAAAAGACGATCTGATCCGCAACAATAATACAGTCAACTGGATCCCTGAATCCATTGGAAAAGGAAGATTCGGAAACTGGCTGGAAAATATTCAGGACTGGGCTATCTCCCGTAACCGTTACTGGGGAACTCCATTAAACATCTGGGAGTGTGAATGCTGCGGCCATCAGGAATGTATCGGAAGCAGGGAAGAACTGCAGAAGCGTTCCGGCAATGAGGAAGCGCTGACAGTAGAACTGCACCGTCCGTATATTGATGAGATTACTCTTACCTGTCCGGATTGTGGTAAAGTGATGAAGCGTGTACCGGAAGTTCTGGACTGCTGGTTCGATTCCGGAGCCATGCCGTTTGCACAGTATCACTATCCATTTGAAAATAAAGAAGTATTTGAGAGCCGCTTCCCGGCGCAGTTTATTTCAGAGGCGGTAGACCAGACTCGTGGATGGTTCCACTCTTTGATGGCAGAGTCTACCCTTTTGTTTAATAAAGCACCATATGAAAATGTCATCGTTCTGGGTCATGTACAGGATGAAAACGGACAGAAAATGAGTAAATCCAAGGGAAATGCCGTAGATCCGTTTGAGGCTCTTAAAACTTACGGTGCCGACGCCATCCGCTGGTATTTCTATGTAAACAGTGCACCATGGCTGCCAAACCGTTTCCATGGCAAAGCTGTTGTAGAAGGACAGCGTAAATTCATGGGAACTCTCTGGAATACCTATGCCTTTTATGTGCTGTATGCAGAGATTGATCAGTTTGATGCAACCAAGTACACACTGGACTATGATAAACTGTCTGTTATGGACAAATGGCTGCTGTCCAAATTGAATTCTACCGTAAAAGCAGTGGATGATAATCTGGAAAATTACCGGATTCCGGAGACTGCCAAAGCCCTGCAGCAGTTTGTAGATGATATGAGTAACTGGTATGTGCGCCGCTGCCGTGACCGTTTCTGGGCAAAAGGAATGGAGCAGGACAAGATCAATGCGTACATGACTTTATATACAGCTTTAGTTACTATTTGCAAAGCGGCGGCTCCTATGATACCATTTATGACAGAGAGCATCTATCAGAACCTGGTATGTGGTCTGGACAAATCCGCACCGGAAAGTATTCATCTTTGTGACTTCCCGGCTGTGAATGAGCAGTGGATCGATGCAGATTTAGAGGCGAAGATGGATGAACTTCTTCAGATTGTTGTTCTGGGCCGTGCCTGCCGGAACAACGCGAATATCAAGAACCGCCAGCCAATCGGCAAGATGTATGTAAAGGCAGAAGGTGAAGAACTGCCGGCATACTATCAGGAGATCATCGCCGATGAGCTGAATGTAAAAGAAGTTGTGTTTACACAGGATGTAAAAGATTTTAGCTCTTATAGTTTCAAACCACAGCTTCGTACACTGGGACGCCGTTTTGGCGCCAAGATCAATGCACTGAAAGAGGTTCTGGCATCCTTGGATGGCAACAAAGCCATGGAAGAATTAAATACTACAGGAACATTGAAAGTGGTAGTAGATGGCACAGAAGAGTCACTGGAAAAAGAGGATCTTCTTATTGAGACAGCACAGTTAGAAGGCTACATGAGTGAGACCGACCGTGGTATTACGGTTGTGCTGGATACCAATCTGACACCGGAACTCATTGAGGAAGGATTTGTCAGAGAAGTTATCAGTAAGATCCAGACAATGAGAAAAGAAGCCGATTTCCAGGTAATGGATCATATTTGCGTTTATCAACAGGGAAATGACACCATTCGTGATATCATCGAGAAAAATGCAGATCAGATTAAAGAGGAAGTGCTGGCAGATGAGATCTGCCTGGATCGCATGGACGGCCACACAGCCTCATGGAAGATCAACGGTGAGGAAGTAACACTGGGTGTAAGTAAAGTAAATCAGTAATTTGTTTTTTGAAAGGGAGGCAAGTATGGCTTTTTTGACGGAAAAAGAAAGAAAAAAAGAATTAAAGACTAACATCGAAAACTACATGAAATTGTTGTTTCGTAAGTCGGTAGAGGAAGCAAACCCTCAGCAGATGTTTCAGGCAGTTGCCTATGCGGTAAAAGACATTGTAGTAGATGACTGGATGGCAACTCACAAAGCTTATGAGAAAAAAGATGTGAAGACAGTTTATTATCTTTCCATGGAATTTCTCATGGGCCGTGCCATGGGCAATATGATCATCAATCTCAAAGAAGATAAAATGGTACGGGAAGTACTGGATGAGATGGGTGTGAACCTGGATGAACTGGAAGACCAGGAGCCGGATGCGGCTCTTGGAAACGGCGGTCTGGGACGACTGGCTGCCTGCTTCTTAGATTCTCTTTCAACCCTTGGTTATCCGGCATATGGCTGCGGAATCCGTTATAAATACGGTATGTTCAAACAGAAGATCGAAAACGGTTTCCAGATCGAGGCACCGGATGACTGGCTCAAAGATGGCAATCCGTTTGAGATGAAACGTCCGGAATATGCAGTAGAGGTCCGTTTCGGCGGTTATGTGGCTATCCGCAAGGACGAAGAGGGAAGAGACCGTTTTGTCCAGGAAGGTTACCAGTCTGTCATGGCAGTTCCGTATGATCTGCCGGTTGTAGGCTATGGCAACAAGATCGTCAATACGCTCCGTATCTGGGATGCAGAGGCAATGGATACATTTAATCTGGATTCTTTTGATAAAGGAGATTACCAGAAGGCTGTGGAACAGCAGAATCTGGCTCGTACCATCTGTGAAGTGCTGTATCCGAATGACAACCATATGGCAGGTAAGGAACTTCGTCTGAAACAGCAGTATTTCTTTGTTTCTGCCAGCGTGCAGAGAGCCGTTATGAAATATATGGAAAACCATGATGATATCCACGGACTGCCGGAGAAAGTATGCTTCCAGTTAAATGATACCCATCCGACGGTAACTGTTCCGGAACTGATGCGTATCCTTCTGGATGAGTACAATCTGGAATGGGATGATGCATGGGATATCACAAGCCGTACCTGTGCCTATACAAACCATACGATCATGGCGGAAGCACTGGAAAAATGGCCGTTAGAGTTGTTCTCCCGTCTCCTGCCTAGAATTTATCAGATCACAGAGGAGATCAACCGTCGTTTCCAGAATGAGATTCAGGCAAAATATCCTGGCAATTTTGATAAAGTTAAGAGCATGGCTATCATTTTTGACGGACAGGTCAAAATGGCAAACCTTGCTATCGTAGCAGGATTTTCTGTAAATGGTGTGGCAAGACTTCACACAGAGATTTTGAAAAATCAGGAATTAAAAGATTTCTATGAGATGATGCCGGAGAAATTTAACAACAAAACAAACGGTATCACCCAGAGAAGATTCCTGCTTCATGGAAATCCGAAACTGGCAGCCTGGGTTACAGATAAGATTGGTGATGACTGGATCACAGACCTTTCCCAGATCGATAAATTGTCTGTCTATGTAGATGACAAAAAATGCCAGCAGGAATTTATGAACATTAAGTACCAGAACAAGGTACGCCTGGCAAAATATATTAAAGAGCACAATGGAATCGAAGTAGATCCTCGTTCCATCTTTGATGTACAGGTTAAGAGACTTCATGAGTACAAGAGACAGCTTTTGAACATCCTGCATATTATGTATCTGTATGACCAGTTGAAGAAAAATCCAGATATGGATATGTATCCTCGTACTTTCATTTTCGGAGCCAAGGCTTCGGCAGGATACCGCCGTGCCAAAGCGATCATCAAGCTGATCAACAGCGTAGGAGATGTGATCAACAACGATCCATCTATTCAGGGTAAGATCAAGGTTGTATTTATTGAAAACTACCGTGTATCCAATGCGGAAATGATTTTTGCGGCAGCGGATGTATCAGAGCAGATCTCTACCGCCAGCAAAGAGGCTTCCGGAACCGGAAATATGAAATTTATGCTGAATGGTGCACCGACTCTGGGAACCATGGACGGAGCCAATGTGGAGATTGTGGAAGAAGTAGGAGAAGAAAATGCCTTTATTTTCGGACTTTCTTCTCAGGAAGTGATCGACTTTGAGCATAACGGACAGTATGATCCAAAAGAGATCTACAACATGGATTCAGATATTCGTGCCGTGCTGACACAGCTGGTAGATGGAACTTATTCCAGAGAGAATCCGGAATTGTTCCGAGAGATCTACAATTCACTGCTGGAGAGCAATGGCGGAGAAAGAGCCGATCAGTACTTTATACTGAAAGACTTCCGTTCCTATGCAGAAGCACAGAAACGAGTAGAAGAAGCTTATAAAGATGAGGATGGATGGGCTAAGAAAGCAATGCTTCAGACCGCTAAATGCGGTAAGTTCTCATCCGACCGTACCATTGAAGAGTATGCCAAAGAAATCTGGCATCTGGAGAAAGTGGTCCTGTAAATATTACAGGATTCGGATACTGCCGCTTACGGCAGGCAGATCAATATGAGATGTAAGTTCCGGGCAGTCCGAGAGGGAAAGGATCATTCCGCTCTTGGGTTTGCCCGGAAATTTTTCTAATAATTCCAGATAAAATTTCCGGGTGATCTGGGTGCGGTAAATAATGCATGGTTCTGGTTCGTGAAACAGTTCTATGCTTTTTTTTAGGATAAAATCTTCCTGAATGGGAAGTTCGTTGAAGGGGCCGCAAAACAGTTCCAGCCCCTCTTTGTCTGTCAGAGAAATTGTTTTCCATTTCATAAAAGTATTGTCCCTCCTGTAAATCAAATGTTGCTGCCAGCTGTTTTCCCTAACTCAGGATAAGGTAGACTGCCATGGCTACAAACAAAAGAGAACTGATGAGTTTGATCAGGGGTATTTTATCCAGTATAAACTCAGAAGTCTCAAAATATTTTTTGCTGATGTAAAGGATCAGCATCAAAACCACCAGCGGGATCACAAAAGCAATGCTGTACAAAAGAAGCAGTAAAACCGGGAATAAACCGGCGCTGCCTTTTTGGACCAGGATTACTACAGAGGATAAGTAAATCTGGCCGGTACACAAAAATTCTCCGGTAGCCACGATCATACCAATAAAAAACAGCAGAAGCCCGCTTAATTTGGCGGTGCGGTGGCCGGCGGCCCACTTGAGAAGGCCCTCGTTTTTCTTGCGGAGAGCTTTCGGAAGCTGCAGTTTCATGTCGCCGAAGTTCTCTTTTCTGGCTTTGAAAAAATCCCACAGGTTCAAGGCCGCAAAAAGAAGGGCAAAAACGATCATAAATACATTCAGCCAGGCAGAAATCTGTTTGGTGTTGACGGAGCGGATCACATTGTACAAAAGGGTTCCGAGAAGGAAAAACATGAGAGTTTTTCCCAGAATAAAACCGATGCCGCTGCGAAGCATATAATGTTTGTCTACCAGTAAAAGGGACAGCAAGAACAAAAAGATGGATAAACTACATGGGTTCAGGCCATTGATGAGCCCGGCGCCCAAAGCAGAAAAAATCTGTGCGGCCTTACTTCCGGTAACCGGTGTGGCAGCCTGGCTGGTTTCGTCAGCCAGAAGGATCTTGGTGGCGGGACCTTTTTGGTAATCTTGTATAGCCTGCTCCAGATCTGCCTGGATCTCGGCCCCGATCAGTACTTTGTCAGATATATATAAGCTGGGAGTAAATCCCTTTTTTTCGTCAGAAATTTGATACACTTTGCCGTATTCCTGCAGCAAGTCATAATTGGCAGTATCGTAGATGTCATAGCGGGAAATGCGGCAGTCCGGATATTTCTCTTCTATGGAATCCAGAAATTTCTCGATTTTTTCGCAGGAATCACAGGTAGAGGAGTAAAAATAAATACCCCGGATCTTCTTATCGGACACGGTTACGGTAAGCGCTTTGGTATCGATGGTGACCGATACCCCCATGTGCTCAAAGGCATCTTTGGGGCAGTATGTTTTGCCGTCCACTTTTTCGTTGGCGGCAGAAAGAGAGATGGTTTTGTCTGAAACACTGTAACTTAACAGTTTCTGGTACCAGTTTACAAAATAATGTCCCAGACCGTCATTGTCTTCGTTTTCTTTTGAATATACTTCATCTTTTCCGCAGCGTGGACATTCCTCTACGGTAAATCCGGCTGGTGTAAGGATGTCGGTCAAAGGAAGGAGCACATTTCCCTCTTTGTCCTCATAACAAGTCAGGGATGTGTCGGACTGGTCGTATGTATTGTGGATCTGGAATGTTTTTTTGGTCAGATCGGCTGCCTGGGAAACCTTGGGAGAGAAGGAAACAATCCCCAACAGACATGCCATGCATAAAATAATAGTAGAAATGACTCTTTGTTTCATAAGTGCCTCCTGAAAAAGTAAAAGTAAAACCCCGCACAGAGTTTTCCCAGGGAAATTCTGTGCGAGGCAAGAATCAAAACTGCCAATTAATAGGTTGGCCAGCCGTTTTTGAAATACAGGTCACTGATCAACAGTGTTGGGGTTCCGTTATTGTCTGCGTCGTACGCATGACGGGCGATCACATATCCTTTGGAACCGTTGCGGTAAACATCCTGTCCGCCAGGACCAACCCAACGTGCGTTGCCACTGTCAAGGATGGATCCGCCGCCGCTTGTAAGAGCTTTTCCGTTCTTATCTACATAAGGTCCGGTAATGCTTTTTGAGCGGCCATACATGATCTTGTAAGTGCTGTTTACACCATTACAGCATTTGCCGATGGATGTGAACAAATAATAGTAGCCGTTGTTGTACATGATACAAGGTCCCTCAATACCACCAGACCGGTAAGCGATCTTAGTGGAACTTCCAGTTGGTTTCATAGAGGACTGATTCAGACGAACAACATGGATCCCATCAAACCAGGATCCGTAAACCAGCCACGGTTTTCCTTTTGCATCCACCACAAGGTTCGGGTCAATGGCATTGAATTTGCTGGATCCGTATTTGGAATACAGCACTACGCCGTCATCTCGCCAGTCACCTTTGGAAATACTGGAGCAGGATACAAGTCCGATAGCGGAATTATTCTTTCCGAATTCGGAAACAGAATAAAAGCAGTAATATCTTCCGCGGTAGTACTCAAGGTCAGGTGCCCATACATCATTGGTCGTCATGTTTGGTGCATACTTTTTCCACCAGGAAAGTGGCTGGGAGAAAATAGGAAGACCATCGGTCCATGTTTTTCCTCCGTTGGTAGAATATTTCATACCAATACCGGTTCCGGTCGAAGCAGACCACCATGTGTTACCACTTTCACGAACAATGGTAGGATCATGGGTCTGCAGCCCGCCGGAGAGCCCCCAATGGGAAGCTTCTGCACCTGGCACTAAAAACATGAATGAAAGCACCAGTCCTGCTGCCACAACTTTGCTGAAACGGGTAAACATTTTTTTGAACATTATTAACCTCCTTCTCTTTCTGGCTGTTCAAAACAGTTTGTGATACAGTCTCAACTCAGAAATCTTTACCATCCCGTTTTCAACCCCAATTTGATAAAAATCCACAAAAAACGAGAGTTAAAACTTGTATCTCACGACAATTTACACATATATAATATAATCATATTTGCAAAATGTCAACAAAAATGATAAAAAAGATTTACATTTCGTTCAAAATTTGTTCAAAGTTGCCAGGCTGGCATGGCGGGATATTAAAATTTTGCTATCTGGTATAGGATGCTTGAAAATGGAGCATGATAAATACAAAAGAATGGAAATGGAGGTTGCATAGATATGTTTCATAGAGAAAAGGGATTTTATGTGTCGTTAGCCTGTGCAGCACTGGCAGTGGTGGCACTGGGAGCCGTGTGCTATAAAGTGGCATCGCCGGAGGAGGACAAGCAGTCTGTTGTCTCGGAAGAGTCGCAAGCACCTGTGCCGACTGCTACCATCTGGGCCCAGGAGACGGTAAAACAGCCAACGGCAAAACCGAGTGCCGCGCCGAAAGCAACGAAAAAGGCAGTAAAGACCAACGCAAAGCCGGCGGCAGAAAAACTGCATTTTTCAGGGAAACTTCAGTGGCCGGTGAAAGGTGAAGTGCTGATGAAATACAGTGGAGATAAAGTTGTGTACTTTAAAACGCTGGCAGAATACCGGGTAAATGAAAGCCTGGTGATCGCAGCTAAATCCGGCACACAGGCAAAGGCAGCGGCCAGAGGAAAAGTGACACAGATCGTGGATTCGGAGGAGACCGGCCGGACGGTTGTGATGGATCTGGGAGATGGGTACAGCGCAAGTTACGGACCGTTGAAGAAGATTCAGGTGAAAGCAGGAGAAATCGTGGATGCCGGCAAGACGCTGGGGGAAACATCAGAGGCTACCAAGTATTATTCTCTGGAAGGCGATAATCTTAATTTCTGTGTGAAAAAGGACGGAAAAAGTGTTGATCCACAGACCCTTATGAAATCCTGACGAAACACAGGGTGAGAAGGAAACGATTTTGCTGCAGGATGTTAGCGTCTTGCAGCAAAAATAATATAAAAAACATTTTAATAAGAAAATACTTGTCAAAAAGTGGAAATAATTATATACTTAAAATAACTATAGGAATATATTGAGCCACGGAAGGCGTGATGAGTATGATAAGTGCATATAATTTATACCTTGGCGGCTATCTGCCGAAGGTTGCCCCGAAGACGAATGTACATAATCGTCGGGAACTTAAAAACAGATACAAAAGCATTGTTACTATGAACAATGCCCAGCCTTTGTCGATCGTAAGGCTGACAGGAGACACCCAGGCGTATGCTTTGGATGTGAAAGAAATGTCCATGGAACTGGGGGAAGCAGCAAAAGAGGCACTGGCATCCAATGGGGGGACAGCAGAAAAAATGGGGGATGTGACGGAACTGTTTGACCGCCTTTTGTCCCGCAGTGACCAGTTTGCAAAAGCCTGCGGCAATCCGTCCAGGCCGGGAGGTGAACTGAGGGCACTGGTGCAGCAGCACCGGGATGAACTGGAAAGAGCGGGGTTCTCGGTGGATGATGATGGATATCTTTCTGTTTCAGATGAGGAAAATGTCCAGGTGCCGGAGACCTTTGTGTCGGAATTGGCAGATAAGTGCGATAATATGAGTATGAATCCCATGGCATATGTGGAAAAGAAGGTATACAGCTACGCGCATCTGTACCGCAGTGATGTAGGTAGTGCCTACGCACCGTCCATGTACAGCGGCATGCTGTTCAATTTGTATTGTTAAAAGAAAAGGCCGAAACATTGCAAATAGGCATTGACAGACCAGAAGTGGTATGTTATTCTATTTTAGCGATGAATTAGGTCTTTTTTTTATGCCTAAATTTTTGACAATAGAATATTACGGAGGTAACAAGATGCGTACTAAAATTACTTTGGAATGTACAGAATGTAAACAGCGTAACTACAACATGACCAAAGAAAAGAAGAACCATCCGGACAGAATGGAAACAAAGAAGTATTGTAGATTTTGTAAGAAACACACATTGCACAAGGAGACTAAGTAATCCGTGTGATGTTTCGGAAAGGATGTGTATCACATGAGCGAAGCAGAAAAGACTTCGAAGGGAAGCTTCTTCAAGAATCTCAAAAATGAATTCAAACGATGCACATGGCCGAAAAAAGAGGATCTTGCGAAACAGTCAGTGCTTGTTATAGTAGTATCAGTTTTACTTGGAGTAATCATTGCAGGTATTGACTGGGCGATCCGTTACGGATTGCAGCTACTCAACATCGTTTCGTAGGAGGGTGCCATGGCAGAAGAAGCAAAATGGTATGTAGTGCATACTTATTCAGGATATGAGAATAAGGTAAAAGCAGACATTGAGAAAACGATTGAAAACCGCAACCTTCAGGATCAGATCCACGAGGTTATGATCCCGCTCCAGACGGTGATGGAAGAGAAAAATGGTGAGAAGAAGCCGGTACAGAAGAAAGTGTTTCCGGCCTATGTTCTTATCAATATGATAATGAACGACCAGACTTGGTATGTTGTGCGAAACACGCGTGGCGTAACAGGCTTTGTCGGTCCCGGATCCAAACCGGTTCCGCTGACAGACGAAGAGATTGCCAATATGGGATTTTTGGCAGAAGCCGAAGTGGCCCCATTTTCGATTGGCGATCGTGTTGTTGTCACAGAGGGAGTATGGCAGGATACTGACGGCGTTGTTCAGGAAGTTCATCCGGCAAAACAGATGGCGGTGATCGTCATCGATATGTTCGGAAGAGACACACCGGTTGAAATTGATTTCTCAGAGTTGAAAAAGCTTTAATTGAATTAGGAGGAAACGAAAATGGCTAAGAAAGTCGAAGGATATATTAAATTACAGATTCCAGCAGGAAAAGCGACTCCAGCCCCACCGGTTGGTCCAGCGCTTGGTCAGCATGGAGTAAACATTGTTCAGTTTACAAAAGAGTTTAATGCTAAGACTGCAGGACAGGAAGGAATGATCATTCCTGTTGTTATCACAGTATATGCAGACAGAAGCTTCAGCTTCATCACAAAGACTCCACCAGCAGCAGTTCTTTTGAAGAAAGCCTGCAAGATCGAGTCTGGTTCAGGTGAACCAAACAGAAAGAAAGTTGCTACTATCTCTAAAGCAGATCTTCAGAAGATTGCTGAGACAAAAATGCCAGACTTGAACGCTGCCAGCATTGAGGCTGCTATGAGCATGATCGCTGGAACAGCAAGAAGTATGGGAATCACAGTAGAGGACTAAAATAATAACTTGTCAAAAATACGCTGAAAAGAACTAATGTCATTAGGACGTTGTGGGAGAATGAGAATCAGGTAGATTCGTTCCCCGTTCGCTAATACCACTAGGAGGTTTAAATAATGAAAAGAGGTAAAAAATACACTGAAGCCGCTAAATTGATCGATCGTGCTACACAGTACGATGTGGCTGAGGCTGTTTCTCTTGTTAAGAAGACAGCTGTTGCAAAATTTGATGAAACAGTAGAAGCGCATGTTCGTCTTGGTGTTGATGGACGTCATGCAGACCAGCAGGTTCGTGGTGCTGTTGTACTTCCTCACGGAACAGGTAAAACAGTTCGCGTTCTCGTATTTGCTAAGGGCGACAAAGCAACTGAGGCGGAGGCAGCAGGTGCTGATTTCGTTGGAGCAGAGGAATTGATCCCAAGAATCCAGAATGAAGGCTGGTTTGACTTTGATGTAGTAGTAGCTACACCGGACATGATGGGTGTTGTTGGTCGTCTGGGGCGTGTCCTTGGACCAAAAGGCTTGATGCCAAACCCAAAAGCTGGTACTGTTACAATGGATGTTACAAAAGCTGTTAACGATATTAAAGCAGGTAAGATCGAGTACCGTCTTGATAAAGCAAACATTATCCACTGCCCAGTAGGAAAAGCTTCCTTTACTGAAGAGCAGTTGACAGAGAACTTTAACACATTGATGGATGCTATTATTAAAGCAAAACCAGCAAGTGCAAAAGGAACCTATATGAAGAGTGTTACAATCACATCTACAATGGGACCTGGTGTCAAAGTAAATCCTTTGAAACTTGGATAAAAGATGAAAGAAGTTCTTTCCCGGGAGACGGGTAACGCTTCGCGTTAAAGTCTCCGGGAATGGAACTTCTTTTTTTGTGTCGGCGGGAAAGAGAACAGTGGCGAAAGGGGCTGCTTTTCCTTTAGGAAACCCTGCAAAAGTCAAAAAAACACTTGACACCCACCCCAACCTATGCTATTCTATCAGAGTTATAACTGCCGTAGACAGCAAGTACGAAAGTGTAAGAGCATAAGCCGCTTGCCGAGGATGATTGAGAATTTTTGAATGGATATTCCGGTCTGCGCATGCAGTCGGGATTTTTTTATGTAAAACTCCTCTGATTGGCAGATTATAAGGCAGCTTTGGCTGACTATCAAAAGGAGGTAACAAATCATGGCTAAGGTCGAATTAAAAGCACCTGTCGTAGACGAGATCAAAGGTTATGTGGCAGAAGCCAAATCCGCTGTATTAGTTGATTACCGTGGATTGACTGTTGAGCAGGACACAAGATTGCGTAAACAGTTAAGAGAGGCTGGCGTTGTATACAAAGTATACAAAAACACAATGCTGCATCTTGCATTCGAGGGTACAGACTATGCAAAACTGGATGAGAATCTGGAAGGACCTACAGCGATCGCATTTGGTATTGAAGATGAAACTGCTCCAGCAAGAATCTTAAATGATTTTGCAAAAGAGGCAGAAGCGCTTCAGTTCAAAGGAGCTGTTGTAGACGGAGAATACTATGATGAGGCAGGAATCAAAGTTCTTGCAACAATCCCATCAAAGGAAGTTCTTATTTCCAAATTGCTTGGAAGTTTGCAGTCACCAATTACAAACTTTGCGCGTGTGGTTAAACAGATCGCTGAATCTCAGGGCGAAGCCGCTGCAGAGTAATTCGTAACAAACAAGCCTTTAAGGCAAAATAAAAAATAATGGAGGATTTTAAAATGACAACACAGGAATTTATCGATGCTATCAAAGAGATGAGCGTTATGGAATTAAATGATTTAGTAAAAGCATGTGAGGAAGAGTTCGGCGTTTCCGCAGCAGCAGGCGTTGTAGTTGCAGCAGCAGGTGCTGACGGTGCAGCAGCAGGTGCTGAGAAAGACGAGTTCGATGTAGAGTTGACAGAAGTTGGCGCTAACAAAGTTAAGGTTATCAAGGTTGTTCGTGAAGTAACAGGTCTTGGACTGAAAGAAGCAAAAGAAGTTGTTGATGGAGCACCTAAGGTAGTTAAAGAAGGCGCAAGCAAAGAAGAAGCTGAAGAAATCAAGACTAAACTTGAGGCTGAAGGCGCTAAGGTTACATTGAAATAATTGTAACTGATACAGCTTTCTGAATCAGATCAGAGTTGATGAGTGGCAGGAGGATGCGGTATCCGTGTCTTTCTGCCGCTTTTTTTATAATGGCAGGGATGTTTGCGATTAAAAATGACTAAACATTGCCATAAAAAAATAGTAAATTTTACTTGATAATATATAGGACAAACTATACAATAAGAGTAGAAAAAAATGGAGGTAAAGACATGAAAAGAATGAACAAAGTCTTAGCTGTTATTCTTTCTCTTGCTATGATGATCACCATTGCTCCGGCAAACAATGGAACATCAAAAGCGGCGGAAGAAGCAGCGTCCGGATATGCAAAGATTCATGATCCATCTATCGTGATCGGATACTATGAAGGTGAAACATATTCTGACAAAAGTGTAGTGTATGGAACTCAGAATGCGGATAACAGCAGAAAGAAGATTTATTTTATCTTTGGATCTCACAAGAGTTTTGCGTATTCTCTGGATCTGAAAGAATGGAAAACTTTCACAAACAACATCAATACATCAGCAGCCACTTTATTTGCGGAAGATGCAAAATGGGCAAGTATGGGGGCTAAGAGTGCAGGTTACTGGAATATCCATGGAAACCTGTGGGCGCCGGATGTAATCTGGAATCCGGATTACGATAATGGTGATGGTACCAAGGGTGCCTGGATGATGTATATGAGTATTGCCGGTATCAACCGTAACTCTGTTATTACCCTGCTTACATCCAAGTCTTTGAATGGAGACTGGACAAGAAAGAGTGCTATCGTATACTCTGGTTTTGATAAGGGAGATTATGACTACACCAAGACAGATTACAAGGCAGTAACAGGAGATACAGATTTGAATGCCCGTTATATGGTAAAAGATGGTGCAAAGCCATCCATTGCAGCAGGAACTACATTCAAAGAGTCCCGTTCTAACCGTGAATATTGTGCTCATGCCATTGATCCTTGTGTGCTGTATGATAACGGTAAACTGTGGATGTCCTATGGATCCTGGGATGGCGGTATCTACCTCATTGAGCTGGATAAAACAACAGGCCTTAGAGATACAACACATAAGTATCAGTATAAGGTGAATGAATCGGATCCTTACATGGGAATTAAGATCGCAGGCGGCGGTTTTGCTTACTGCGGCGGCGAGGCATCTTACATTAAAAAGATTGGCAGCAAATACTACCTTTTCATTTCCTATGAAGGATTGGAAGCTGCAAAAGGTTATAATATGAGAGTCTGGACATCTGATTCACTTGCTGGCCCATATAAAGATATCAGTGGAGACGATGCCAGATTTGTAGGAGATGGTGTAGATGCTGAGTCAGGGACTTATTCCATGATAAGCCGTTATGGTTTTGGAACAATCGGAACCCGTCTTATGAGTTACTATAAATGGAATCATATGGATTATGGTTTTGTTGCCCAGGGACATAACTCTGTGCTTTCGGATACCGATGGCAAAAACTATGTAGTATACCATACGAGATTTACAAATAAGGGTGAATATTTTGAAGATCGTATTCATCAGTTGTTTGTGGCAAAGAACGGTGGAATCGTAGCAGCGCCATTTGAATATGATGGCGAGACATTGGCGACAAAGGCTTATGATGCAGCTAAGGTTGCCGGAAGTTATCAGATTCTTTCTATGGTAAATGTTAAGGCGGCAAATAAAGAATGTGTAACAGAAAAGACAATGACACTGAATCTGGATGGTACAGTAACCGGAGAATATACCGGAACCTGGTCACAGGCCAGTGACGGACCATATGTTACATTGAAGATCAAATCTGCTTCTTCTACTCAGTCCAAGGATGAAGCTACTTACCAGGGTGTGTTTGTAGAGCAGACCAAAGAAGGAACAAAGGATAAGGTTATGTGCCTGACGATCGTAGGAAATAACGATCTGTCTGTCTGGGGATACAAAACAAAGGATGCGGATCCACTTCCTGTGAAATCTGCAGATCCTGCACAGACCAACAAACCAGCGAATACTACCACGGCAAAAGGTCCTGTAAAAGGAAAAACATATACGGTTGGTAAGTTGAAATACAAAGCAACCAGCAAAACGAAGGTAACTGTAACAGGTGTTAAAAGTAAGAAACTTACATCTGCTACTATCGGAGCAACTGTTAAGATTAAAGGCAAGAGCGTAAAAGTTACAGCTATTGGCAGTAATGCATTTGCAAAATGCAAGAAGCTGAAGAAGGTTACCATCGGTAAGAATGTGACAACGATTGGTAAGAAAGCGTTCTATAAATGTTCTGCTCTGAAGACTGTTACTGTAAAAGGCAAGAAAGTTAAGAGCGTAGGCAAGAATGCGTTCAAGGGAATTGCAAAAAAAGCAAAACTGAAAACACCTGCTTCTAAGAAAAAAGCATACAAAAAACTGTTTAAGATCAAATAAAGATCTGAAACGATGTTAAAAAAAGAGTCATTTGGAAATCTCAGGATTTTCAAATGACTCTTTTGCGTAATGGAAGCTAAAAAAATAACGCCCGGCGGGCGTAAAATAATTTTGAATAAACCGTTGACACTAGTCTACAAATGTGGTACGATGTAAGATAGCATGATTATGGTAAGGTAGGATTACCAGCCCTACATTGTTTATTAGTCTATCATAGTTTTGTATAAAAGACAAGGAGTGAAATCAATCAATGGAGAAAAACAGAATTCGTCCGGTTCATGTTGGAAAAGGCGTGAGAATGAGTTACTCGAAACAGAAGGAAGTCCTGGAAATGCCAAACCTCATTGAGGTCCAGACAGATTCCTACAAATGGTTTCTGGAAGAAGGCCTGAATGAAGTTCTCCGCGATATTTCGCCAATCGCGGATTACAATGGCAATTTAAGCCTGGAATTTGTCGGCTTTGAACTTTGCAGAGATGATGTGAAATATTCCATCGAAGAATGCAAAGAAAGAGACGCAACTTATGCAGCCCCTTTGAAAGTCAAAGTGAGACTTCACAACAATGAGACTGAGGAAATCAGTGAACATGATATTTTCATGGGCGATTTACCTCTTATGACAGATACAGGTACTTTTGTAATCAATGGTGCAGAACGTGTAATTGTTAGCCAGTTAGTGCGTTCTCCTGGAATTTATTATGGAATTGATCATGACAAGATTGGTAAAGAACTGTATTCTGCTACGGTTATCCCGAACCGCGGTGCGTGGTTAGAGTATGAGACCGACTCCAATGATATATTTTATGTCCGTGTAGATAGAAATAGAAAAGTTCCTATCACGGTGCTGCTTCGTGCCCTGGGAGTAGGAACAAACCAGGAGATTCTGGATATGTTCGGAGAGGAACCGAAAATTCTGGCAAGTTTTGCCAAGGATCCTTCAGAGAACTATCAGGATGGTCTGCTGGAACTTTACAAGAAACTGCGTCCGGGCGAGCCTTTGGCAGTAGATAGTGCGGAAAATCTCATCAACAGTATGTTCTTTGATGTGAGACGCTACGATCTGGCTAAGGTAGGACGATATAAGTTTAACAAAAAACTGGCTCTTCGTAACAGAATTACCGGATTTAAACTGGCAGAAGATGCTGTCAGCCCGGTGACAGGAGAGGTGGTTGCAGAGGCTGGAACTCTTGTAACAGAGGAATTGGCTGATGAAATTCAGTATGCAGCTGTTCCATATGTATTTGTTGAGACGGAAGAAGGAAGAGATGAGAAAGTTCTCTCCAATATGATGGTAGATCTCAATGCGTTCCTGCCAAAAGCAGATAAAAAAGCGCTGGGAATCACAGAAGAAGTTTACTATCCGGAACTGGCGAAAATTCTGGAGGAAAACGAGACTGAAGAAGAGCAGTATGAAGCAATCAGTAAAAATGTGGCTCTCTTGATTCCAAAACATATTACAAAAGAGGATATTTTTGCATCCATCAACTACAATATGCATCTGGAGTATGGCATTGGAAACAAGGATGATATTGACCATTTGGGTAATCGTCGTATCCGTGCTGTTGGCGAACTGCTTCAGAATCAGTATAGAATCGGTCTTTCCCGTATGGAGCGTGTTGTACGCGAGAGAATGACGACACAGGATCTGGAAGGAATTTCCGCTCAGTCCCTGATCAATATTAAACCGGTAACTGCAGCGGTTAAGGAATTCTTCGGAAGCTCCCAGTTGTCCCAGTTTATGGATCAGAATAACCCACTGAGTGAATTGACACATAAGCGTAGACTTTCCGCATTGGGACCAGGTGGTCTGTCCCGTGACCGTGCCGGATTCGAGGTGCGAGATGTACATTATTCCCATTATGGAAGAATGTGTCCGGTAGAGACTCCGGAGGGACCTAACATCGGATTGATCAACTCGCTGGCATCTTATGCAAGAATTAATGAGTATGGATTTGTAGAGGCTCCGTACCGTCGTGTAGACAAGACAGACCCGGAAAATCCTAGAGTTACCGATGAAGTTGTATATATGACAGCAGATGAAGAAGATCGTTATCATGTGGCTCAGGCGAATGAGAGACTGGATGAGAATGGATACTTCGTCCGTAAAAATATTTCCGGTCGATTCAGAGAAGAGACTTCTGAATTTGAGAGAAAACGAATTGATTATATGGATGTATCTCCTAAGATGGTATTTTCCGTGGCAACAGCCATGATCCCATTCCTGGAGAACGACGATGCTAACCGTGCGCTAATGGGATCCAACATGCAGCGTCAGGCGGTGCCGCTTCTGGTAACAGAAGCACCGACGGTAGGAACCGGAATGGAAATGAAGGCTGCAGTCGATTCAGGAAACTGTGTGACGGCAAAAGAAGCCGGTGTGGTTGAGAGAGCAGAATCCAACCGGATCATTATCCGTAAGGAAGATGGCAATATGGATGAGTACAAACTGGCTAAGTTTGTACGAAGCAACCAGGGTACCTGTATGAACCAGAGACCAATCGTGACAAAAGGCGATAAAGTTGAAAAAGGACAGGTTATCGCAGACGGACCATCTACTTCCGGGGGAGAGATTGCTCTTGGAAAGAACCCGCTGATCGGATTTATGACCTGGGAAGGTTACAACTACGAGGATGCTGTTCTTTTGAGTGAGCGTCTGGTGCAGGAAGATGTATATACATCCGTACACATTAATGAATATGAAACAGAAGCAAGAGATACCAAACTTGGTGCAGAAGAGATTACAAGAGATGTACCGGGCGTGGGTGATGACGCACTGAAAGATCTGAATGAGCAGGGAATCATCCGCATTGGTGCTGAGGTTCGTGCCGGAGATATTCTGGTAGGAAAAGTAACACCAAAGGGAGAGACAGAACTTACAGCAGAAGAGAGACTGCTCCGTGCTATTTTCGGCGAAAAAGCCAGAGAAGTAAGAGATACCTCTTTGAGAGTCCCTCATGGTGAATTTGGTATTGTAGTAGATGCAAAAGTGTTCACAAGAGAAAATGGAGATGAACTTTCTCCAGGTGTAAATCAGACTGTTCGTATCTACATTGCCCAGAAGAGAAAAATACAGGTAGGAGATAAGATGGCTGGTCGTCATGGTAACAAGGGTGTCGTATCCCGTGTGCTGCCGGTAGAAGATATGCCATTTTTACCAAACGGACGTCCTCTGGATATCGTGTTGAATCCATTGGGTGTGCCTTCCCGAATGAATATCGGACAGGTATTGGAGATTCACTTGAGTCTTGCTGCACAGGTACTTGGATTCAATGTGGCTACACCTGTATTTGATGGCGCCAATGAGGTAGATATTATGGATACTCTGAAACTTGCCAATGATTATGTAAATACTCCATTGGATGAGTTTGAGAAGAAATATAAAGATACGCTGGATCCGGAAGTGATGGATTATCTGCTTACTAACCAGGAATACCGCAAACAGTGGGCAGGCGTTCCAATCAAAGAGGATGGAAAAGTGCAGTTGAGAGATGGCCGTACCGGAGAATTCTTCGACGGTGAGGTTACCATCGGATTCATGCATTATCTGAAACTCCATCACCTGGTAGACGATAAGATCCATGCTCGTTCTACCGGACCATACTCTCTGGTAACACAGCAGCCTCTGGGTGGTAAAGCTCAGTTTGGTGGACAGCGTTTCGGAGAGATGGAAGTTTGGGCACTGGAGGCATATGGTGCTGCTTACACATTGCAGGAAATTCTGACAGTGAAGTCCGATGATGTTGTAGGCCGTGTGAAGACATACGAAGCAATCATCAAAGGTGACAATATTTCTGAACCAGGTATTCCGGAGTCCTTCCGAGTACTGTTAAAAGAACTTCAGTCTCTGGCACTGGATGTAACTGTGCTGGATGAAGAAGGCAATGAGGTTCAGATGAGTGAGACATTGGACGATGCACCGGCACCGAATGTAAATGCATTGATGAACGATAAGAAATTTGATAATAATGAGTCATTTGAGAGCGCTGGATACCGCGAAACAACCGTAGAAGGTCTGGATGATGACAGCAACATTGCAGATTAATAGAAAGGACGGTTTACGAAATGCCACAGTTTGGAAATGAGAATGAAACAACATTGACATACGATAAGATCAAGATCACGCTGGCGTCCCCAGAAAAGATCCGTGAGTGGTCAAAGGGAGAGGTAAAAAAACCTGAAACCATCAATTACCGTACTTTGAAACCAGAAAAAGATGGTTTGTACTGCGAGCGCATTTTCGGTCCTAGCAAGGACTGGGAATGTCACTGTGGAAAATACAAGAAAGTTCGCTATAAAGGTGTGATTTGTGATCGATGCGGCGTAGAGGTTACCAAGTCCAGCGTCCGTCGTGAGAGAATGGGTCATATTGAACTGGCTGCACCGGTTTCCCATATCTGGTACTTCAAGGGAATTCCAAGCCGTATGGGTCTGATGCTGGATATTTCTCCAAAAGTATTGGAGAAAGTGCTGTATTTTGCATCCTACATCGTATTGGAGTCTACAACACCGGAAATCACTGTAAAACAGGTTCTGTCTGAGCAGGAATATCAGAAAGCCAGAGAAACCTATGGCGATGCGTTCCGAGTAGGAATGGGTGCTGAGGCAGTTCAGGAACTGCTTCAGAGCATTGATCTGGATGAGGAAAGCAAGACATTAAAGGCGGAATTGAAAGAGTCAACAGGACAGAAGAGAGCCCGCATCATCAAGCGTCTGGAAGTAGTGGAAGCTTTCCGTGAGTCAGGCAATCATCCGGACTGGATGATTATGACGGTAATCCC
>JAXDTV010000061.1:0-64654 GCA_034089785.1 Eubacterium sp. | reverse complement strand
ATCGGTGTTGTGTCTATGAAAAAGACCAACAATACTGAGGACTATTTTTTAGGAGGCCGTGGACTAAACGGATGGGTTGCCGCCCTCTCTGCCCAGGCTTCTGATATGAGTGGATGGCTCTTGATGGGTCTGCCCGGTTCTATCTATGTAGCAGGAACCGGTAAAGCCTGGATAGGTATCGGTCTTTTCATCGGAACCGTTTTAAACTGGCTCCTGATTTCTAAAAGGCTGCGCCGCTACACCATCGTGGCCAACAATTCACTGACTCTTCCTGAGTTTTTCCAGAATCGTTTCCACGATAAGAAGAAATTGTTGTTAGGAATCTCTTCTGTTGTGATCGTTATCTTTTTCCTTGTTTATACTGCCTCTGCCCTGGCATCCGGCGGTAAATTGTTTAACACAGTATTTGGTATTGATTATCATGTTTCTCTTTTGATCGGTGCCGCTGTTATCCTTCTCTATACCTTTATGGGAGGATTTCTGGCAGTCTGTACGACGGATTTCATCCAGGGAATGATGATGTTAGTGGGCCTTCTGATCGTACCGATCTTTGCCTACGCAGCTGTATCCGGTGATTTTACCAATGCACTGACAGCATCCGGTGTCACAAATTCAGACTATTATCTGAATCTGTTCTATGACATGGAAGGCAACAAACTCTCTTTTGTCAGCATTATCTCCGATATTGCCTGGGGTCTTGGATACTGCGGAATGCCTCATATCCTGGTGCGTTTTATGGCTGTTAAGAGCGAAAAAGAACTGAAAAAATCCAGCAAGATCGCTATTGTCTGGATTGCCCTGTCCTTATTTGCAGCCTGCTTCATTGGTGTGGTAGGCCGTGCTTATCTGGTACCGGCTCTGGCAAATGGATCTGAAGAGACTGTATTTATCTCCATGATCAAAACCATTTTCTCAGGCAATGGTCTGGTGGTCTTTATCGGCGGTCTGTTCCTCTGCGGAATCCTGGCAGCCGTTATGTCTACAGCGGATTCCCAGTTGTTAGTCTGTGCTTCCTCTGTATCCAAGGATATCTATAAAAACATCCTGAAACCGGATGCTAAGGATAAAAAAGTTTTGCTTGTAACCCGTATGACGGTACTTGTAGTAGCTGTTTTAGCAGCCTTGATTGCCTGGAATCCAGACAGCAGCATCATGAATCTGGTATCCGACGCCTGGGCCGGTCTTGGCTCCGCATTCGGCCCGTTGGTTGTATGTTCCCTCTTCTGGAAGCGGACTAATCTTCCTGGTGCCGTAGCCGGTATCGTCTCCGGTGGTCTGTTTGTTATCGTATGGGATTACTTACCGATCGTCGGTGGAAAAACACTGTATGATACAACCGGTATCTACTCCCTCCTTATCGGATTCTTCTTAAGCCTTGCCTGTATCTTTGTTGTCAGCCTGCTGACCAAGGCACCGTCACAGGAGATTCTGGATGAGTATCAAAAGGTGAATGAATATACGGAGTAGTATTATTATAAAAAAATAACCAATCGACTCAAAACGGGGATTCGCTTCGCGAATCAATGTTTTTCGCTGATTGGTTATTTTTTTTCATATTACAGGGATATATACTTCCCTGTCTTTCCAAATTCATCTTTATATCTTACATAAATCTCATATCGGTCTTTTGGCAGTTGATCCAGCTGGATACACAGATAATGCTGGCTGCCTCCAAAATATGCACCGTACACCTGCTCTGTGTCTTCAAAGTTAATGCCGTAGTCATGTTTTTTCCCATGGAAATATACATCTTTTAACTCATGATCTAATTCCCTTACGAAGAAACAGCTTTCCCGCATCTGGTATTTCAAAATGCTTTTCAGGATCCGTCCGCTGCCTTCAAAGGACACTTTTTCTTTCTCTTCTTCTGTCAACACATGGGGTCTTTTCAGCTGTCCCAAAAGATAAGGTGTTTCCTGGTTTTGAGGCTGGCACAGATCTTCCATCTCCGGCTTGAATTCATACGCTCTGAAAAATCCCGGTTTGATCAGGATCTCGCTTACCTTTTTCCCGGTATCGTAGTCATATTCATACACGCCGCCTACTGCATCTTCGTACTTCTTGGCAAAAGCTCCTTCCATCGAATACAATCTGTGACGGTCTGCCACATAAATACCGTTTCCGCGGATCTTGGATTTGCGGCATGGGAATCGTTTCCACAAGGATACGGTACGCTCTTTTTCGTTGATGGAATAAATCGATATATAGCTGTGTTTCATATCACCGTCAAAGGATGGCGCATGGCGTCGTTTTTCCCAATGGTTATCAAACAGGATCATCTGCCTTGTATCCGGATTTCCATCCAGATCTTCCTCCATCCAGAACGCGGAATGCTGCTGATAAAACCAAGGTATTTCCCCCTCTGGTTTCAGTACCTTGTCTTCCACCGGTGTTCCCTGCCAGAACGCAGGGTCCGACAAGATCCATTTTAATTCCCTGGTGTCATAGTCTACGCATACAACTCCGTGTACATTCCGCAGGGAACAAAGCATGCTGTGCGAAGCCGGATCATACTGGGCTGAATTAATGTGGGCCCAGTCTGTAATATCCTGGTGAGCCCCGCCAAATAAATCCTCAAAATGCAGCTGCCACACTACCTCTCCGGTGTTGCAGTCAATTTCTTCCATGGCATCCTCGCAATACTGTGTCCCTACGGTATTGGTTCCCACCAGAAGGTTGCCCCCCTGTTTTGCTTCCACCGTATGATGCAGTCCGTTATCTGTCAGAAATGTCTTGTGGATCCTTCCCAGATAATCCATGTCTTCATACACGGCACACTGGGGATTGGTCCAGGTCGTGTTGCACATGGCCTTTTCCATATAGACAAAATGACCTTTTTCTGTTGGGAAAATACCATATCCCTTTACCTGCCTGCGCAGATAATAACGAATCTCTCCCTGACGGTCAAACACCATGCTCTTCAAATTCACCCCTCCGGTAATCAGGATGTTTTTAAAAGCAGGCTTTTTATCCATTTTCTTCACTTCTACCACGCCTCGCAGATCTCTCGGCAGTGCCCTGGTGCGGATCTCCACAATACGGCTGTCCGTCATCTGTCCTTGTTCATCCAGCAGCTCGATCCGCACCGGATTTTTCCGCTTAGGATACAGGCCAAGAACCGGCACACGATGCTTTTTCTGCTCCGGCAGTTCATAGGAAAAATCCGTGCAGGCACTTTTACCGATCACCGTTACCCGGATCCTGCAGGCCTTTTTCGTCTCAAATAAAACAAGGGCTGTCAGCGGTGCCTCCCCATATGGATTTACCATCATAAACAGATTCGGAAACTGATATCTGCCACTTTGCAGGATCTCTTCCAGGCAGGCATCCACACAGCGGGATTTCAATGCCGGCACAGGCAACACGGGCACATTGGTCTTTTTCCACAAAAACTGTGCCTTTTGCTGCTCCTGCCACATTTCTTTTACCCTTTTTTGCAGTTTTTCCGCCTTCCACTGAGTCAGCGTGCCGCCTTCTGCAAATTTGCTGAGAAGAATCTTTTTACTGAACTTTATATCTGCCCATTCCCATGCTTTGTCCCATGCCCGTTGTATTTTACTCATGGACACTATTCCTCCCTTACATATAATAGGATCTGGTCTAATACCTCTGCTGCACATTCCTCTACTGTCTTATTTACGGTATCCAGCACCAGTTCCGGATTGTGTGGTTCTTCGTAAGCAGAATCTTTTCCGGTAAAATTCTGGATTTGCTTTTTGTACAATCCCTTCGGATCACGCTCCATACAGGTGTTGATATCTGCTTTTACATAGACTTCCAAAAACCGGCCTTCCGGCACCCGCTCTCTGGCAAACTGTCGTTTTTCCCTGAATGGTGAAATGCAGGATACCAGGGTGATCATGCCTGCGTCCTGGAACAGTGCCGCCACCTCAGCGATACGACGCACATTCTCCTGCCGGTCCTCATCGGTAAAACCAAGGTCCGAGTTAATGCCAAACCGCAGATTATCTCCGTCCAGACGGTAGCATGCCCTCTTTCTCTCTATCAATTGCTTCTCAACTTCCACGGCAATCGTAGATTTACCGGCTCCCGACAGCCCTGTAAACCAGACTACCAGTCCGGACTGTCCTAACACCGCCTGGGTTTCCTGTTTTGAAACCTTGCCATCGTGCCATACAACATTTTCATTCTTTGCCGGTGTTTCCGGAAGCTGGTCTGTAACGATACCGCCGCCGGCGATCTCATAATCATCTACAATGACAAACCGGCTGGTACCGGCATTATCTTTTACCACATCATAGGCAATAGGCCGGTCTGTTTTCAACACACACTGGGCCACTTCATTTTTGCCTACATAGTCTTTTGTCTCCTGGGAATTCAGGTTAGAGGAATCAATGACCCGAAGGATGGACTCCACTTCCATCCGCACCTTTTCACTGCCAATTTTCAACAGGTAGGATTTGCCTGTTACCAGATTTTCTCTGCCAAGCCAGAACAGATTAGCCTGGATCCGAGTTCCCTTTTTCGGCTCCTGCTGCCCTGCAATACACATCAGTTCGCCTCGTTTAATATAAATCTGCTCTTCCAGGGTAAATCCTGTAGCCATTCCCGGCACTGCCTCTTTTGGCGTTTCGGCGTGGAACACCTCAATATTTTTTACATGGCTTCGTTTTCCGGATGGATAAAAGACAACCTCATCCCCGGGACGGATTTTGCCGGTCTCTACCGTACCTGCCACGATACGCCGGTCATCTCCGTTGCCGGTAAACTTGTACACATCCTGTACCGGCATACGAAAGGCCTGGTGTTCATGAGGCTTTTCACACTCAAAATGATCCAGTACCTCCAGCACACAGTCTCCCTGGTACCATGGCATTTTGTCACTTTTTTTCACAATATTTTCTCCCATAAAAGAGCTGACCGGGAGAACAAATTTCGGTTCAATCTGGATCTGTTTCAGAAACTCCAGATATTCGTTCTTTACTTTTTCATACACATCCTGGCTGTAATCCACCAGGTCCATCTTGTTGATAACGACGGCGATCTGGTGGATTCCCAGCATAGAAAGCATATATGCGTGGCGTCTGGAATTCTCCTGAACACCCTCTTTGGCGTCGATCATCAAAAGTGCGGCCTCAGCTCTGGAAGCTCCTGTGATCATATTTTTCAAAAACTCAATATGTCCCGGTGCATCCAGAATAATGTAATCTCTTTTTTCCGTCTTAAAAAAACAACGCGCCGTATCAATGGTAATCCCCTGAGCCTGCTCATCTTTCAAAGCATCCAGCAAAAAGGCATATTCAAAAGGTTTGGCGTTGCGCCGGCAAGTCTCTTTTACCTGCTCTAACTTGCCCTCCGGCAGAGAATCTGTATCTGCCAGAAGTCTTCCCATCAAAGTACTTTTTCCGTGATCCACATGTCCTACAATTACTATGTTCATATCTTCTTTTTTCATCTTGTCAGCCAGACCTCCTTACATATAACCGTTTCGCCGAAGTTCTTCCAAACCACCGCCGCCTTCTTTGTCCTGGGCGCGGCCGGAGCGCTCTGCAATGTTTGCAAATTTGCCGGTTTTCAATTCTTCGATCACTTCATGGACATTTTTAGCCGTTGACTGTACCGGTGTTGTACAAGGACCGCATCCCAGAGAACGATAGCGTGTTCCGTTTCCCTGGTCAAAGTACAAAGGAACTACCGGAATATTCTCCCTCTCAATGTATTCCCACACATCTAACTCCGTCCAGTCAAGGAGAGGATGCACACGCACATGAGTGCCTGGTGCCCAGTCCGTCTTATACTGATTCCAGAACTCCGGCGGCTGGTCTCCTACATCCCAGTCGTTGTTCTTATCTCTCGGGGAAAAATACCGCTCCTTGGAACGGCTTCCTTCCTCATCCGCTCTGGCTCCTACGATCACGCCGGTATAGGGTTCACAGTGAGTATCCTTTTCGTAAATGCCCTTTTCATGGTTAAAACGATATCTCGGCCATTTCGCATTCAATGTATTGGTCAGGGCTTCTGTCTTTAACTTCATACAGCAGTCAATATGTGACGCATTTCCTTCCGGGAAGGTAGCATGGCAGGACAAAGCCTCTGTATTTTCTCCATAAATCATATCCAGATTCCATTCTGCTGCCAGACGGTCTCTGTATTCAATCATCTCCGGGATTTTAAAATGAGTATCTATATGCACAAGAGGAATGGGTACATGACCAAAAAAAGCCTTCCTTGCCAGCCATAAAAGAACCGTTGAGTCTTTTCCGATCGACCACAGCATGCATAGATTTCCTAACTGACTATACGCTTCTCTTAATATGTGAACACTTTTGTTTTCCAACAGGTCCAAATGATCCATTTTCTCTTACCATCCTTTCTTACAAGGCACTTTCTCGTGCCGTTGTAGAAAGAATACGAAGAGTTTTTGTCATTTTTTTGTTTCAAATTCGACATTTTTGAGGACAGTAAAATACATGACAGCGTAACAGGCACTGCCGCCAATGAAATTAGAGATTGGTTCCGCCAGAAAAACTCCCATGACGCCAAGGCCTGCCACATGGGGCAGGATCAGGGTCAGAGGCACCACGATGATCACCTTGCGGAAAATAGAAAAAAAGATCGCTCTGCGGCTCAATCCCAGGCCGGTAAACGTTGTCTGGCCGGTAAACTGCAGCGCCATCATAAAAAATCCAAAGAAATAAATATGCAGACATTTTACACCGGCACTGATAACCGATGCATCGGTACTAAAGATCCCCAAAAAGAATTTTGGGAACAAAAAGATCACGCCCCAGGCAAGGGCCGTATAACCAAACAAAGTAAGAGTCATAAAATGGATACTTTCCTTTACTCTGTCAAATCTGCCTGCACCATAATTATATCCCATAACCGGCTGTGCTCCTGCACTGATGCCCGACACCGGCATCTGCGCCACCTCCCGGATGGAATTGATAATGGTCATAACTCCCACATAAATATCACCGCCCATGGTCTGTAGGGTGGCGTTACATACCATCTGCACCAGGGAATTCGTCACTCCCATGGTAAAACTGCTGGCTCCCAGTCCCAGTATGCGGCCTATCCGTTTTCTCTGCAGGGGCATATAGTTTTTCTGCAGCCGGACCACCGCCTTTTTTCCCAGAAGAAAACGAAGGGTCCAGACCGCCGAAACAAACTGGGAGATCACTGTAGCCACAGCGGCTCCCTGCACTCCCATATGAAGTCCGTAAATAAAAACAGGATCCAGCACAATATTAAGTCCTGCCCCGATGACGATGGTAAGCATTCCTGTGGTGCCAAATCCTTGGGCACTGATAAACTGATTTAGTCCCAGACTCAGCATCACAAACACCGTTCCAAACAGATAGATGGTCAGGTACTGGTCCGCATACAGATAAGTCTGGTCACTGGCCCCCAGCAAATACAACACCGGCTTTTTGACAGCCAGAATCACCATCATCAGGAAAACACCGCATAACAAGAGCATGATAAAGCAGTTGCCCAGAATCCCGGCAGCTTCCTCGTCATCCTTTTTCCCCCGCTGTATGGAAAAAAGAGGGGCTCCACCCATGCCGATCAGATTGGCAAATGCAATGATGATAGAAATGACCGGAAGACATACGCCCAGACCTGTGAGTTCTAGGGCATTGCCCTGCTCCAGCCGGCCGATGTAGATCCGGTCCACAATGTTGTACAGCACATTAATAAGCTGTGCCAGAGTCATAGGCACAGCCAGCCGTACTATATTTTTCTTTACACTGCCTTTGCTAAAATCCGTTACTTCCAATGAGCCTTGTCCTTCTTTCCCTGCACCTTTACCACATGCTTGATATAATAAAAAGTCTCGTCTTCCCCTTTGTCCCGCAGCATCACAAGGAGTTCCTCTAATTTGCGGGATGTCTCCGGATGCATCCACCGGCGCTTCCGTCCTTTATCAAAGTATTCAAACGGCTTGGCCTGGTCATAATCCTTGCCATAATATATTTTACTTGCCGCCACCCGGTCGCAGAACATTTCGATCAGATACTTGGTAGGCATCTCTATGGGCTCTTTCCGGTTTAACTCCTGACTGTAATCCACCCAGTACTCAAAATGGTGTTTGTTCCGTCCCTGGTGATGCAGCCAGGCTCTGGAAAAGCCATACCTCTCCCGCTCTTTTTCGTTGGGGCTTTTGTCCCCCAGATAGTTCTTGGCCCCTGCGATAAACTCCGTAGGCGAATATTTGGACAGATCGTGCCTGAGCCCCTGCCAGAAAATTCCTGCTTTGGCGCAGTGAACGATCACTTTGTGTCTATGTCTCGTAATAGTGGAAAAATGTTTCCAGATATGCATTTTTTTAACCTCTCATCTTTTTGTCATACCCCTAGTATATTACAAAATCCCATAGAAAGCAAAAGAGAAACAAAAAGAAGGACCTTTGTCCTGCACCGGAAGCAAAGATGCAGGATGAGATTTACACCGTAAATCCCCAAAGTAAGCAAAAGAACCGTGCACCGTGGAAGGGCCTCATTGGCATTCATTTCCATACTGGAAAAGATAAGAGACGCCATTACCGTAAGCAGCAAACCTGATACCACGATTCGCAGTGTTTTTTTGATAATATAAAAAATGCGTTTTCCTGAAAGCCAGTCTCCCAGCAGATACATCACCTGGAACACACCGCCGGAAGCTGCCACACTGGCTCCAAATCCAAGAAGCGCCAGACTGATTCCTCCTGTCATACCTCCCAGCTGGCTTCCGAAGAAAAAGCCGATTCCTGTCATGGTTTTGCACAGAATGGATCCCGGCAATATATTTACAAGCAGTACCAGGTGGTTATAAAACTCATTGGTACTTATGTAATCCGGTACAAACATTCCGTCCGCAATGGTCAGATACGCATCTCCCCCGCCAAAAGAAAGAAGGGAAGAGACAATGCCTTTCAGACCAAACCACACACTGTCGCTGCCAAAGAGATACATGCCGGGGATCCACAACACCAGCACAAACGCCACCCAGACGCCCAGTGTTTCCAGTATACTTTTAGCCGGACCTTGCTTCCTTCTCGTACTTTTTCTAGGTTTTTTCCGTTTCAAGGAGTACACAGCACTTCCCGCCATGGCCAGTACAAGGATCTGTATGGTGGAAAAACGAGGCACCAGATCACCACTGTATCCGGCTATTTTTGCCACCGTCTTTGCTCCTGTCAAAGCGAACACAATCAGGATACTGACAAGAGCCAGACACTTCTTTTCTTTATTGTAGCAGCCCTTGATGGTTTCCAGAATATACTGGGTCAAAAGGCACATGATCACAGCGGTGACTCCTACCGATGCATACTGGATCTGCTCCAGCACTCCCTCTCCTGCCTGTCCCATCAGCGTAAGCAAAAGCATGGTAAGCAACGCTCCCGGCAGTGCCATAGCCACACTTCCCGCTACCATTCCTTTCTTTCCACAGGATGCATAGCCGATCCCCGCCGCCAGCTCCACCGGCAGTGCCCCCGGTGTCAGGGTGGCTGCCAGAATGGTCCGGTCATACTCCTGACAGGACACCAGTTTTTTGTCTTTTACCGCCTCTTCTTCAATGACAGGGATCAGCGCATTGCCTCCCCCAAATCCCATACATCCCACTTTTATCATAGAAAAAATCAATGTTTTCAACTTTTTCAACCTTTTCATCCTCCAGATCATAACTTGTTTCCTATTATTTACCGCAAAAAATGGTCTATTTTTTTGTCAATAAAATGATAAATATTAGAAAAAACATGGATTTATCACAGTTTTGGTATTATAATATGGTTGAGTTGTTGTGCTAAGAACGAATCAACAAATCCGATTTTGAACGGATATATGAATAAAAAACTATATAAAGATTGGAGATTATGTATGATTGAAACTATGACATCAAAACTTAAGTCATGGGCCAGCGCACATCTGTCCCCACTTAAGATTGATTTTATGAGTTTAAACCGCCTTAGACTGAACCAGTCTGTAGAAAGTATTTTTGAAACAAACATTCCTTATACGGAACAGGCAAGAAAGGGATATATGGATTTGCGTGCGTATCTGCCGGATCTTTCCCTGACACTGGACAATCCTAAAGTTCTTTTGAATCCTTTTGGACGAGCTCCTTTGTTTGCGCTAATCGTATTTCACAGTGAGACGCCGTGCCATGTATCTTATACAGTTCACGGCCACCAGGAGGAAAACTCTTTTTCCCGTACTTTGACAGAAGAAACCACCGTCCATGTTGTTCCGGTTTTCGGACTGTATGCCGGGGAGGCGAACCGGATCACCGTGTCCCTTCTGGATGAAACAGAGACAGAAACTGCTTCCAGAGAGATCATTGTTACCACAGGATCCCTTCCTTATGATCTGTACCAGGATGATGTTCTGCATTATCTGGCTGTCAAAGACCGTGCCGGCGACATCCGCTATTATCTGGATCTGCCTGCCTCTATGGATCAGACAGCAGACCTTTCTGACGGGTTTCTTGCCGTTGTGGAAAATGTCTATATGACGCCAAATTACCTTTCCAAGGCACCGACCCATTTTCATGTGGTAGACCTCTATGGTTTTACTTACAGTACCTATTACGTTGGAAGCGGCATTGACAAATTAAGTTATGCCCCGGCTGAGAAAGTCTTTTACATCCAGAGCCACGAACATGCTCTGCGGGAGGAAGATTCGATTCTGGAAATGAATGCAGCCACCGGCGAAGTTCCTAAGATTCTTGCTGACTTTCCTGTGGCTCCGGAAGGCATTCCTTTGTTTACTCTGGAGGAAATGGCTGACAGGCTGAAAGATCTGACACTGGATGAATTCTGTGAACGGTTTAACCAGGCACCCGACACGTATCTTACTCTGGGCTGGCTTACTGGTCCGAAACTTCACAAAGGTGCCTCCAGCCAGACCACTGACTCCATCACCAAAGACGCTCTTTATACAGATTATGGTGTCCGCATCACACTACTGGGAGACACGCTGTCAGTGACAATGCATCAGCAGATCATTCAGGAAATTCTGCTTACCAAATTTGATGCTATTTTCCAGATGGATTTTTCAGCGTATATCGACAAAGAAACACCGGAAGTAACCGAAGCTTACACCGTTGCCGTTCCTCTGTCCGAGGTCCACAGCGGAACCTACTCTTTGATCCTGCGTTTTGTCAATGGCGAACAGGCCGTTCTTGCTGACGCCGTTATGTTATCCAGGCGCCGGAGTTGATACATTTCAAAATTTAGTAAAAAATAAGCCCCTTTCCGTGGGATCCCATCTCATCAGGGATTCCCGGAAAGAGGCTTTTCTTAGCTTTTCAGATCTTATATTACAGGTTGTCCTGTCCGTAGTATGCGTTCGCACCATGTTTTCTGAAGTAATGTTTATCCATCAGATACTGTGGTGCACGACCTACTCTAGGATTCAAAGTCAATGTATGATGAGCCATCTCAGCTACTTTGTCAAGTACAACTGCATTGTAAACGGCATTGGCTGGTGATGTACCCCATGCAAAAGGTCCGTGATTCTTAACAACGATTCCAGGTACTTCCATTGGATCTTTGTCACCGATGGTCTCAATGATAACAACACCGGTGTTTTTCTCATAATCTGAGTTGATTTCCTCTGCTGTCAAGTCTCTGGTGCATGGAATGTCACCGTAGAAATAGTCAGCGTGTGTTGTACCCATAGCAGGAATTGCCATACCTGCCTGTGCAAATGTAACAGCCCAGGTAGAATGTGTATGTACCACACCTGCCAAATCCGGATATGCTTTGTACAACTCAATATGGGTCGGTGTATCAGAAGATGGACGGTACTTACCTTCAACTACATTTCCATCAAAATCTACTACAACCATATCTTCCGGTTTCAACAAATCATATTCAACACCACTTGGCTTAATTACTACATAATTGTGCTCTCTGTCAATTCCACTTACATTACCCCAGGTATAGATAACCATTCCTTTTTCCTGAAGTTCCATGTTGGCTTCATATACATCTTTTTTCAACTGCTCTAACATAATTTCCTCCGTTCCGCCGGTAACCGGCTCTTATAGCTAATGTGATTTTATTATAACTGTTTTGGTGGAGGTTGTAAAGGTGGGATTCGCTGGGAGAACTGGAAGAATGCAATCCGGCGCAGGAAAAAGTTTGCGTTTCGTGAGCGCTTTCGCTACGACAAACGCGCAGAAGTGTCGATTTGCAAACTACGCAAATCTGACACTTGCGTGTTTGTACTCACTCCACGCAATTTTTTTCCTGTGCCGGATAGAATATTCTCCAAGTCTGCCATGCTATAATCCTCCTCCCCCAAGTACAGTCGTGGTATACTTCTACCAATATACCAAATTTTTATCTCTTGTGGCGGGGGACTTCTGGGAGTCTTTTAAGCATTGCAGTAATGTGGCAGAATAATTTTGCGTGAAGTGGGTTTTAAGTGCGTCGGTATGAGGCACTGGTATTCACAGTGCCTCATACCGTTACGCACTTAACTAGCGGAAGTGACCCACGGAACGCAAATTTTTCTGCCACATTACGGACGCTAAAAAACTCCCATCGATTCCCCGTCACCCCTTGATAGAACCTCTTATAAATAGTATAATTATACACAAATAGTTCCAAACGAGGGGGAATGATATACTATGTAGAAAACAAATCCTAAAAAAACAAGACAAAGGTTCATCCGGACCGAACTGCTCCTGCTGGCGATTCTGCCGGTTGTGCTGGTTACCGTCGTTTTAGTCCTTATTTCGGTAAACAGCCTGAATGAAGGTATGGTATCAGAAAGCGTTGACTCCATGAAGTACCTTGTAAAGTCTGTTGAGACAGGCGTAGGTCATGTGGCAGACGGAGATTATTCCTTAAACGCTGACGGTGATCTGATGAAAGGCGATTATAACATCACAAAAGATGAAGCTATGATTGATGGTTTCACCGATGGATACGACTGCGATGTCACCGTATGTTATGGCAATGTAAGAAAAGCAACTTCCTTTGTAGACGAAGCTACCAACAAGCGTCTCGTAGGAACCGAAGTTGCCCCTGAGGTATGGACGGAAGTCCAAAATGGAAACCTTTATGAAAACAAATCCTTAACTCTCAACGGAAAACCCTATATTGCCGTATATGGCCCATTAAAAAACACAGATGGTTCCGTAATCGGTATTGTGTTTGCCGGTGTGCCAAAAGCCGATATTCAGGACTTTGTAGCCGCAAGGGTAAAAGTGATCCTGGCAGGTGCTGTCGTTGTCCTGCTGATTGCCATTGCCTTTGGACTCTGGGTATCTATTTCCATCAGCAAACGGCTGACTGAAACGGAGAACGCTGTCTCCCAGCTGGCAAAAGGTGAATTAACCGCTACCGTTTCACCAAAACTGTTAAAGCGTCGTGATGAACTGGGTACCATGGGACGAGCCGTGGCGTTACTGATCGAAGAACTGCGTTCCATCATTGAAAAATTAAAACAAAGCAGCCTCATCCTGAATGAAGCCGGCACCAATCTGGACGCCATGGCAGATCAGTCAAACAAAGCATCTGATGAGATCAATACTGCCATCGAAGATATTTCAAAAGGTGCTGTTTCCCAGGCAGAAGAGATCCAGACTGCTTCCCAGGAAATCGGCAACATGGGTACTATCATTGAAAACATCGTATCCAATGTAGGTGAATTGACCAATACCGCACATATTATGTCTGAAGCAGAAGGCCGGTCCAGTTACACCATGAAGGAATTGAATGAATCCAATGACAAAACTACCGAGGCTATCAAACGGATCGCCAAACAGCTGGATATAACCAATCTGTCTGTTGAACAGATCAGCAAGGCTACTGAGCTCATCACAAACATTACCAGCCAGACAAGCCTTCTTGCTCTGAATGCATCCATTGAAGCAGCAAGAGCCGGAGAAGCCGGAAAGGGCTTTGCCGTTGTTGCATCTGAAATCCAGACACTTGCCACACAGTCTGACGAAGCAGCCAGCGAGATCCAGTCCGTGATCGAAACTTTACAAAAAGAAGCGTCCGAAACCATACGTGCCATGGAGGAAACAAAGACTCTTGTAAGAGACCAGCAGTCAAAATTAAATGACACCACAACAAGCTTTGTGGATGTCGAAAAAGGAATTGACCGTTCCAAAGATAATACAAAACTCATCAAAGGCGATGCGGATTCCTGCGACAACGCAAGAGCACAGATCAATGATGTCATTTCCAATCTGTCTGCTATTTCAGAGGAAAATGCATCCTTTGCCGAAGAGACAACAGCCTCCATGGAAGAGTTAAACAGTACCATTAATGTCATGTCAGACACGGCAAAAGACCTGAAAAACATCTCCGAAGATATTGCCGAAGCTATGACATTCTTCAAACTGTAGGACCCATTATAAAAACACAAAAAGGAAGACACCATGGACAATTTTATATACAGTCTCAATGCAACTTTGCCAATCTTTCTCATGATCTTACTTGGTAAAGTCCTGATCAAACTAAAGATCATTGACCTGCCTTTTACAAAAGTGGTAGATCGTTTTGTTTTTGTTGTGGCACTGCCGGTTCTTTTATTCAAAGATCTGACAGCCAATGATCTTAGCAAAGATTTTAATGGCGGATATGTTTTATTCTGTTTTGTAGTAACGCTTGTCTCTATCTCCGCCATCTGGTTCTTTACCAGTATTTTCATGAAAAACAAAGAGGAACAGGGCGCATTTATCCAGGCTTCCTACCGAAGCAGTGCTGCGATCCTGGGTCTGGCTTTTATCAACAATATGTACGACAGCACCGGTCTGGCACCCTTGATGATCCTGGGTGCCGTACCGCTGTTTAACATTTTTGCCGTCGTGATCCTGACCTTAAAAGGAGACAACAATGGACAGAAACCGGATGTAAAAACTACGGTTATCAACATTTTTAAGAACCCTATCCTCCTTGGCATCCTGATTTCTCTTCCTTTTGCCTTTTTCCATATCCAGTTTCCGGCCTTTGTGGACAAAGCACTTACATCCATCGGAAATACAGCCACACCGCTGGCACTGATTTCCATCGGAGCTACCTTTGAAGGCCGCAAAGCCATTCAGAAACTGAAACCGACTTTGATCGCCAGTGGTATCAAATTACTGCTTCTACCGGCTCTGTTCTTGCCGCTGGCACTGTACTTTGGCTACCACAATCAGGAACTGATGGCTATTCTGATCATGCTGGGTTCCCCTACTACCGTGTCCTGCTATATTATGGCAAAAAACACAAAGAACGATGCCCTGCTGACTTCCAGCGTCATCGTTCTTACTACCTTGTTATCCTCCGTTACTCTTACGGGATGGATCTTTTTATTGCGGAGCCTGGGAAGCCTTTGATCGTTAGAAATCCACATTGATCAAAGGACTTCCAAACAGGATCCTTGTTTCATCTTTCTCCGCATTATATCGAAAAGACACAGTTAGATTTAGCCAGGTTCCACCAATCTTCCTGGCTTTTTTGATGCCATTTGTGTAGCCATAAGCCACAAAAGCATCCTTTTCCCAGATGCCCTTGGAATCCATGAGCACCGTGCCTCCAAGCTGCTGCATCATTTTCTGTGCCAGTTCCTTCGCCTCTCCGGAAGACAGTTTTCCCTGACAGGTTCCCTCTATATATTCATTTCCATACAAATCCTGTTTTGTTTCCTGCATGACCACCATATTATTTCCCGTAAAAGCCTGGGTCAGCCCCTTTTTTGCCACCCAGATCCTGGTGCAGAACACCTGTCCCAGCACCACCATCCACAAAATCCCTGCAGCCAGAACAGCCGTCAAAAATTTCTTACTCAAACATCATCACCTCTTTTTAAGAGGTTTCCCAAAATACGGTCTTTTATTCAGACAATAAAAAAAAGTCCATCCACCGGGAGCCGCTGACGCAGTGCGCCATCTTTTCTCCACAGGAATGAACTTCTTTTTCCGTCTGGTCTAGCAGAGGGTAAGCTGTACATCTCTTGCGATCACATCCGCATAACTGTATGATACAGTTCTTCCTCCCTCTTCTGTCCCGTCTAACTGTACCAGGAAAATTCCCGGATAAGTCTCTTTAATAGTTCCCTTTGTTACATCATATTTGTGCCGGCCCAGGTTACTGCGAATTTCCACCTTGCGTCCAATGTGTTTCGCAACAGCCTGCCGTACATGACCTACAGTTGCAGTTGCCATAATCATATACCTCCAAAATCGTTACAACGACATGTAGTAGTTCCTATGACAGCATACCACAATATATGATTTTTGTCAATTTTTGCCAAGAGAAACGACTCACGCGCTATCTTTAGTATATGCAAAAATCTGGCATTTCATACTAACAATGGGAAGAAATTTTTACGATTTCATTGAAAATCTCCACTGCTACTTCTTCCTTGGTCATCTTTGGCAGTTCTTTTGCCCCCTTGTCCGTGATCAAAGTCACCACATTGGTATCTGTACCAAATCCGGCACCTTCCACCTTCAGGTTGTTGGCAACGATCATATCTGCCTTTTTCTTTTCCAGTTTCTTCTGTGAATTTTCCAGCATATTTTCTGTTTCCATGGAAAATCCGCACAAGATCTGTCCCTGGGTTTTATGTTCTCCCAGCCACTTCAAAATATCCTGGGTAGGTTTCAGCTCAATGGAAGCCGCCCCTTCTTTTTTCTTGATCTTTTCCTCAGCGGTAGATACAGGTGTATAATCTGCCACCGCAGCGGATTTGATCACGATATCCTGTTCCGGTGCTGCTTTTTTTACAGCCTCAAACATATCTTCTGCACTTTCTACCGGTACATAGTCCACGCCAAGAGGCACTTCCAGGTTCGTCACGCCGCTGACCAGCGTTACTTTGGCTCCCCGTCTGGCAGCGACTGTGGCCAGCGCATATCCCATTTTGCCGGTGGAATGATTGGTAATATAGCGCACCGGATCAATGGCTTCTCTGGTGGCTCCGGCTGTAATAAGAACCTTTCTACCTGCCAGATCTTTTTCGTACTGGATTTCCTGTAAAATATGTGCCAAAAGCACCTCTTCCGATGGCATTTTGCCCTTACCTACTGTGTTGCAGGCCAGTCGCCCTGTATCCGGTTCGATCACTTCCATGCCATAACGGCGCAGGATCTCCAGATTATCCTGGGTAACCGGATTGTCATACATATTGGTGTTCATGGCCGGTGCTACGATCTTCTTGCAGCGGCAGGCAAGTACCGTGGTAGTCAGCATATCGTCTGCAATGCCGTGAGCCATCTTGGCGATGACATTGGCAGAAGCCGGTGCCACTAACACCACATCTGCCTTATCACCCAGAGCCACATGCTCAATATTGTAGTTAAAATTCCGATCAAATGTATCTACCAGACATTTATGATTGGTAAGAGTTTCAAACGTAATGGGATTGATAAAATTCGTTGCATTTTTCGTCATCAACACATGGACATCCGCATGCAGTTTTACTAACATACTGGTAAGATTGGCGATCTTATAAGCCGCAATACTGCCGGTAACGCCCAAAACAACGGTTTTTCCTTCTAACATAAGATTTTACTTCCTCTCTGGCTGTGATCAATCTGAGAGTTCACCATGTTTTTCATAACTGGCAACCCGCTTGATGTGATTTTTCTCGTCCACAAAAACAACCGACGGTTTGTGGTTTTTGGCTTCTTCCGGTGTCAGATCACAATAACTCATAATAATCACATGGTCTCCCGTAAGAACCTGGCGGGCTGCTGCCCCGTTCAGGCAGATCATACCACTTCCCGGCTCTCCGGCAATGGTATAAGTCTCAAAACGGCTTCCGTTTTCCACATCTACGATCTGTACTTTTTCATATTCATAAATTCCGGCTGCGTCCATCAGTTCCGGATCAACCGTGATACTTCCTACATAGTTCAGTTCTGCCTGCACTACCACAGCACGGTGGATCTTTCCTTTTAACATCTGAATCGTCATTGTTTTCCTCCTTATAAACCTACAATAAAGTTATCGATGAGACGGGTTTTTCCAATATAAACGGCCACTGCCACCAGAACACTTCCTTCAATGGTGTCAATCGTCTCAATATTATCAAAATCAACAGCCTCTACATAATCAATCCGGGCCAGTGGTTCGGACTCAATGATCTCTGTAATGGCATTCAGCACTTTTTTCACATCTTTTTCGCCGGCACGCACCATTTCCTCACCCTTTACCAGGCCTTTGTGAAGGATCACGGCTGCCTGTCTCTCTTCTTCTGACAGATATGTGTTTCTGGAACTCTTTGCCAGTCCGTCTTCCTCCCGGATGATCGGGCAGCCTACGATCTCAAGGTCAAAGTTCAGATCTCTTACCATTCTTCTTACGACAGCCAGCTGCTGTGCATCCTTTTGTCCAAAATAAGCGCGGTCTGGATGAACAATATTAAACAGTTTTCCTACTACGGTGCACACACCCCTGAAATGGGTCGGTCTTGTTTTGCCACAAAGGCCTTTGGTAAGTCCGTCCATATCGATGTAAGTGCAAAAATCATCAAAATACATATCCTCTTTTTCCGGATGGAAAATAAGGGCAGCACCGGCATCTTCGCAAAGAGCGGCATCTCTTTCCAGATCTCTCGGATAAGTAGCCAGATCTTCTGTAGGACCAAACTGGATAGGATTGACAAACACGCTGACAACCACTTTATCATTCTGGGCAACTGCCTTATCAATCAGGCTTTTATGTCCTTCATGCAGATATCCCATGGTAGGTACAAGTCCTACGGTCAGTCCCTGCTGTCTCCATTTTTTTACTTCTTCTCTTACCTGTTCTACTGTCGATACAATTTTCATCGTTCTATCTCCATTCTTCTAGTATAATTTTTCTATAATTTCATCATCGATGGAATACTGGTTTTCTTCTCCCGGAAACACACCGGACTGAATCTCTTCAAAATACTGTTTGAACGCGTTCTTCATCACTTCGCCTATGTTGGCATACCGTTTTACAAACTTCGGTGTGAAATCCGTAAACATTCCCAGCAGATCCTGGTACACAAGCACCTGTCCGTCACAGTCTCTTCCGGCTCCGATCCCGATGGTAGGAATGGTCAGTTCTTTTGTCACAAGGGCTGCCAGTTTGGATGGGATTCCCTCCAGCACCACGGCAAAAGCTCCTGCTTCTTCTACGGCTTTGGCATCTTCCAAGATCTTGCGGGCAGCCTCTTCGGATTTACCCTGTACCTTAAATCCGCCAAATGCGTTGATGGACTGTGGTGTCAGACCCAGGTGGGCACACACCGGGATTCCTGCGTCTACGATTGCCTTGATCTGTGGACACACTTCTTTGCCCCCTTCCAGTTTCACGGCACCGCCTCTTCCTTCTTTCATCAGACGGCCGGCGTTTACTACCGCATCATATACGGAAGTCTGGTAAGACATAAATGGAAGGTCGATAACAACCATGGCATTTTTCGCACCTCTGGATACCGCCGCTCCATGGTGGATCATATCCTCCATCGTAACAGAAATAGTATCCTCATATCCTAATATAACATTTCCCAGGGAATCTCCTACCAGGATCATGTTGACCCCGGCCTCATCCTCCAGCTTGGCTGTAGAATAATCATAAGCTGTCAGCATGGAAATCTTTTGTCCCTGTTCTTTCATTTGCTGCAAAGTGATCACTGTATTCTTCATGTTTTACCTCCTGTGGGTTGCGATGTTTCACACCCTTTTTGATCCGGGGCTGTCTTATTGTCCCCTGTCCTCTCTTAACAATCGTTCCAGTTCCTTGTAGTCCCGCTGTGGATTCTTCTTCTTTGCCACAGAAAGGACCTCTTCCGACAAAGCCAGATACGCAGTCCGGTCACTTCCCTGCAGTATCTGCAGATGTTTCTGCACCGTCTCCACATCATTTCTCTCCACCGGGCCGCTGAGCGCTTCTTCCGGTGATGATTCCAGCATTTTGCGGATATTGTTCTCTACCAGCGGGCGTAAAAAGTTCTCTGCTTTTTCCCCTTCAAAACCACAGTTTTCCAGCAGCCTGACACTTTTTGCATACAGACCGATCATAAGATTGCTGGCTATGGCAGCTGCAGCATGATACTGCATTTTTTTATCCGTAACTATCACACCGGTCTCGTTGCCACACAAATTCCAGATTTCACGAAAAACGGCAACGGCCTCCGGATCGCCCTCTATGGTGAGTTTTACTGTATTTAGTTGTTCATAACTGGTAAATCGGTTGCTGAACGCATACATAGGATGAACGGAGCAGGCACTTACGCCTTTCTTTTCCCGTCCTGTAAAAAGATCAGATGATAATGAGCCACTAAAATGACAAACAATCTTTCCCTCAAGAGAAAATTTACATACCTCTTCCCACACCTTCTCTATCTGTGAGTCCGGTGTGGCAATACAGATCATATCATTTTTTTCAACGAATTCTGACAGCAGATAAAAGGGTGTCGTCCCTGTAAAAGTCGCAGCTTCTTCCACGCTTTCTTTCCTTCTGCCGGCATACCCGGTAATATGGTAACCGGCTTTTCTCAAGGCATCGTTTTCCTGTAAGTATTTTCCTACAGAACAGCCAACTTTTCCGGCACCAATTATTCCTATTTGCATGTTATCACCTCCTAAGCTGTGACAACACATTTTCATCGGATGCAGTTTCCTATGAATACCGCTCTCATGAATTTATAGCACGATTCCTGGTTTTTGTCAATTTTATGAGTCAAAAAATTCCAGTTTTTTCTTTAATTTTCTAAGGCGCACCCCCATTAACTGCTCCAACTCCTTGTTACTTTGATCCAGACGCTTCTGAAGATCCAAAAGGCAGGCCTCAAATCGCTTCACTTCCTCACCGGCTCCTGAAAGTGCCCTACGCACTTCTTCCGTCTTTTCATCCAGTGCCACACTGCGGAACCCTACCTGAAGGCCATTCAGTATGGCTCCCAGGGTGCTTGGTCCTGCCACAGTGACCCGGTACTTCACCATCAGTTCCTCTATGATGCCGGTCTGGAGCACTTCCGTATATACCCCTTCAAAAGGGAAAAATAAAATAGCAAAATCCGTTGTGTAAGGCGGCATGATGTACTTGTCATGAACCTCTTTGGCAAAGCGTTTCACACGGCTTTTAAACAGATCCAGTGCGTCCGCCGCCATGTCTTCCCCTTCCTGTCTGGCTTCCATTAACTGCATATAGGCATCCAGTGGGAACTTGGAATCAATAGGCAGGTACACGATCTGCTGGTTCTTTCCCGGCATTTTTACCGCATATTCTACCCGCTTGCTGCTTCCCGGGATCACCATACATTCTGTCTCATACTGTTCCGGCCGCAGAAGCTGCTCCATCAGAGAGCCTAACTGCCACTCTCCATAGATACCTCTTGTCTTTACATTGGAAAGAGCCTTCCCGATCTGATCCACACCGGCCCCCAGCTGCTGCACCTTTCCGGAGATGGCTGCCATTTCTTTTGTCTGCTGCACCCCCTGGTTTTGCTGGAATTTAAGCAAAGCCTCTGCATATTTGTGCATCTTCTGCTCCATAGCACTTTCTATCTTGTGGTAAAAACAAAATCCCAGGATCACGGCCGTGACCACCCCGGATAATACTCCGATCAAAATCTGTCCCATTTTTCCCTCCTTCTACGCCAGTTCCGGCATTTTCTCCAACAGCGTGATACCGTACTTTTCGGCCCACTGCTCTCCTTGTTTAATCCCTTCCCGGTTCAAAAGCTGCGCCGGTGAATGAGCATCCACGCCCAAAACAGCTGTAACTCCCACTTCTTTTGCCAGTTTCCAGAAGCGGTCCACCGGATAGTGTCTCTGATCCGCAAGTCCCAGTATATTGATCTCTGCCGGCTTGTTCTTTTCCTTCAATGCTTCACATACCGGCAGCATATACTGGCGGTATGTCTCATCGTCACCCAGAAAATGAGGAAGATCCGGATGCGCCAGATACAAATAGTCCCCGGATTTGATTCCCTCAATAGCCAGACGGGCGTACTCCGCCAGATAAGCCTCCTCTTCGAACGGATGTCCCACATATACCTGCTCCTTGTCCGGTCCCAGAAAATGCTGTCCCTGGATCATGTAATCCAGAGGGTAACCGGAAAGCAGTTCTTTCTGCTTTTCGATCAATGCCGGCAGATACTCTGCCTCAAATCCTATGTAGATCCGGATCTCTTTTTCATACTCTTTTTTCAGTCCCTCCAGCGAAGCAAAATACCCATCTACCTCCGCCGGTGTCAGCCGAATCCCCGACACATAACCATCCGGATACACAAACGGACAGTGATCCGCAAATCCCAGCACCTCAAGTCCTGCCTCAATGGCACTTTCTACATATTCTCTATCTTCTCCCGATGCGTGGCCGCACCGCTTTGTATGCGTATGATAATTTGCCTTCATAATCTTTCCTTCTTTCTGTCTTTTGCCCCTCATTATACTACAAAAATTTTGATTCAACCATAAATATAAGAAGAAATTTGCAAAAAAACCAAGGTATTCTTGACACACTCCCAAGCCATAGATTAAAATATAAATTAGAAATCAAATTATGGTGTTAAAAAGGACATAATTGAGAGGGGAATGTCCTTTTTAGAAACATCTCTTTGATTGTAAGGAGGGGAAACTTACAATGAACAAACTGTTCTTTTTATCTTTGCTTGAGTTGTCCGCAGCCCACGCAAAAAAGAGCAGGGAGATTTTCACCACTCTTGGCATTTCAGATGCCCAGCCTAAGATCCTTTACATACTGCTTGCAGAGGATGGCTGGCTGCAGAAAGACCTGGCCGAGTTTTGCAAAATTTCGCCTGCTTCTATGACTATTTTATTAAACAATATGGAGAAAAAAAACCTTGTAAAGAGGAAGAAAACACAACTATCCAACGGAAAACGGGCATTTCAGATCTGCCTGACATCAACCGGAAGAAACATTGCAGAAAAAGTCCATGATGAGATGGACAAACTGGAAACACTCACCCTGTCGAATTTTTCCCAGGAAGAAAAAGACCAGTTTTTTTCTCTCATGGACAAAGCCTGTCATAACCTGAACGATCACTGAAAATCATCAAAGCAGGGCCATGGTTCATCCTTTTCAATGGCTTTTTTGATTCCATTGTAAAAGCGGACTTTCTGTCTTATATGATCCAGGTCCTGTTGCATTTTTTCCATTTGATCTACGATGTACTTTTCGTGGTCTTCCATCATGTCTACCACTTTATCAATATTATCCCGCAGATTTTCTGCGTATTCAAAGAAGTCATGGATTTTAGACATAGGAAGCCCGGTGCGTTTAAAACAGGTAATAGCCTGCAGTCTGTCTATATGTTCATCTGTATAGACTCTTTGTTTGTGTTCATCTCTCTTCACTTCCGGAAGAATCCCTAATTCTTCATAATAACGGAGTGTAGAGGATGGTACATCAAAAATCTGTCCTATTTCCCGTATGTTGTATGTTTTCATCCCATCATCCTTTCTTTGGGGAGGGTATCGGAAAAATTCCGAGAAAAATTTTTAATTCCCTATTGACTTCAAGTATACTTGAAGCATTAGAATTTGTAAACAGAAGATCCGTCTTCTGTCCATGATAAATTCGAGGGAATAAAAACGGAGGTGTAACTTATGGAGTATCGTAATGTTGGTGCATCCGGCCTGAAAGTCAGCGAGATTGCTGTGGGAAGCTGGATGACCGATCTGGCGGGCAGCGAGAAAGCCCGTATCGCAGAAGAAACCATCCGCCTGGCTTATGACCAGGGAGTCAATTTTTTTGACTGTGCAGATGCCTACAGTGGTGGTGAAGCGGAAAAATTCCTGGGACGCGTTTTAAAAGACTACCATCGTAGTTCTTATGTGGTTTCCAGCAAAGTCTTTTTCCCAACCGGACCCGGTGTCAATGAATGGGGTCTGTCCAGAAAGCATATTTTTGAAAATGCAGACCGTTCTTTGAAAAACATGGGACTGGACTACATCGACCTGTATTATTGTCACCGTTTTGATCCTACCACTCCTATGGAAGAGACACTGCGTGCGCTGAGTGCTCTGGTGGATCAGGGTAAGATCCTCTACTACGGTGTCAGCGAAGAATGGGGCGGTGCCCGCATTGAAAAAGCCCAGGCCATCATTGAAAAATACGGCCTGCACCCACTGACCGTCATTCAGCCTCAATATAACATGATGGACCGTTATATTGAACATGAATTGATGGACATCTGTGAAAAAAATGGAATCGGCATTACACCGTTTTCGCCTTTGGCACAGGGACTGCTGACCGGCAAATATAAAAAAGGCCAGCCTTATCCGGAAGGATCCCGCGCCACCCATCAGGCTGACAAACAGGTAAATGCCCTGCTCACCGATGAAAATCTGGACAAAGTAGAAGCCCTGTCTGCCATTGCCGCAGAACTAGGAACCAATATGTCCGTTCTGGCACTTGCCTGGATCCTTCGGAAAGACTGCATCAGCAGCGTCATCACCGGTGCCAGCAAACCATCCCAGTTAGAGAACAACTTAGCCGCTGCTGGATTCAAGATCCCTGCCGACGCGCTGGAAGAAATCGAAAAAATCCTGGGATTTAAGCCATTCAGCCGCCATGTCGGCTAACGATCCACTGGCTTAATATATAAGTAGTAAAAACGATAGAATCGAGGTTTATCATGGAACAAGTAAAAATTAGACTACAAAATATCAGTAAAAGTTATTACTCGGAAACAGCAGTAACTCAAGCACTGAGAAAGATCAATCTGGAATTTTCCATGGGCGAATTTGTAGCCATTACCGGTGAAAGCGGCAGTGGTAAATCCACACTGCTCAATATCATCGGCGGTATGGACACTTTCGATGAAGGGGAAATGTTCGTAGATGGAGAACCTACTTTTCAGTATGACGATCAGGACTGGGAAGCATTCCGCCGCAATAAGATCGGATATATTTTCCAGGACTACAGTCTGGTAGGACACTACACCGCACTGGACAATGTGATGAGTGCTCTTTTGATCCTTGGCGTTGAGAAAAAAGATGCCAGAGAGACAGCTATGAAATATCTGGCTCAGGTAGGTCTGGCTGGTTATGAAACCCACCGTGCTTCAGAACTTTCCAGCGGCCAGAAACAGCGATTATCCATTGCCAGAGCTCTTGCCAAAAACACAGAGATCATCGTTGCAGATGAGCCTACCGGCAACCTGGACAGCGAGACAGGTAACCAGATCATACAGCTTTTAAAAGAACTTTCCAAAGACAAACTGGTGATCATGGTCACCCACAACTACGATCAGGCAGAACCTTATGTAACAAGAAAGGTCCGGGTTCATGACGGACAGATCATATCGGATGTGCCGGTAAACTCCCGGGAAGAGGAATCCGATTCTTTCAAAGAACCGATTCCGGCACCAGAACACAAAGCCGTTACCTTCAAGCGTCAGAACCAGATCGCCGGTTTGTTTGCCCGCCGTAACTTCCAGACTCAGAAGGCAAGAGCTGCTTTGTTTATCGTATTTCTTCTGATCATCTCCAGCGTATCATTTCTCTTTATCGGAGAACTGTTTATGCACAAAGATGACTACGCTACCAGGCAGTATTCCCAGGATACTTTCTACCGGGAAGACGATACCCGTCTGGTGATAAAGAGAAAAGACGGAAAAGACATTGTAAAGGAAGACAAGGAAGCGATTTCCAAACTGTCCGGTGTAGCCAAAGTCGATACCTGCGACCTGGCAAACGATATCAATTTCTACATGGATGAGGGCTTTGATTACAAATATCTTTATGCCCAGTCCTGGGACAGCGATAAAGTAGCAACTTCCGTTCAGTTTTTGAATGAAAAACGGCTGATGCAGTCCACAGACTGTATTACGGAAGCCGACCTTTCCAAAGGACGCCTTCCAAAGTCCCGGAATGAGATTGTTTTATACTCTCAAAGCGGAAGTAAATACGGCCAGGAGATCATGACCTACTTTAAGTCCCATAATATCTGGGGAAATGACCAGTATTACGGAGCCAAATTAAAGGTCGTAGGTCTGTTGAAAGAACCGTCTGACCAGGTTTATTTCTCCAAAGATATGTGCCGCATGCTTTCCATGCGGGTCGACTCCGGTATATACCGCCTGTTGTATTCCTACGACGAATCACTGGAAGATTACAAATGCAAACCGGACCTGATCCCGGTAATTGCCGACGACCTTGAAGGCAATACCGTCCGTATTTCCGGGAAACTGGAAGAGAAGCCTTCCGGTGAGACTGAATTTACATATCAGGAAAAAGACGATCAGGGTAAAGAAATTGGCGAAATCCAGACTGGTACTGTCAGCATTGACGGCAGTTTTCACGAATACACGGCCGGCATTATGGAAGTCAGCCAGGAATTTTTCGATCGCTACTACACTAAAAACAGTGACCAGGCTTCTGTTTATATCGCCAGTTATGCTGTCACCGATTCTGTGATCAAAAAATTAAATAAACTTGGGTATGATGCCATCAGCACATTCCGCGTCAGTGCTACAGAATATAAGGAAGATCTGGTAAACCAGCGTCTTATCATCATCTGTATTTCCGCTTTCGGACTGTTAGCAATCCTGTTTGCTGAAATCCTGATCCTGCGCTCCTTAATGAAGATCCGGATCAAAGATTATTTTGTGCTGAAATTCATCGGAATGAAGATGCGTATCATCCGCTCTATCAGTTATTTTGAGATGCTTTTATATACGGCCATTGCCGTTCTTGTAACTATTGTAATTATGTGGATTCTGCGTCTGGCAGGAGTTAGTATTGTTGAGGATATCATGTGGTATTATTCCCCACTTACTTATATCCTTTTTATCCTCTACAACATCCTGCTGATCCTCTTGACAGTAGGATCCTTTAATCGCATTTTGAAAGGACGGTTGAATTCATGATTAAAATAACAAACTTACATAAATTCTATAATAAGGGCCGAAAAAATGAACAGCATGTTTTAAATGACATCAACCTGGAGCTTGGAAACACCGGCCTTGTATGTATCTTGGGCGAAAGTGGCTCCGGAAAAACCACTCTGTTAAATACCATCGGTGGTATTGATACTTTTTCCGGCGGCGTCATTGACATTGATGGAAAAACCATCAAAAATTACAATCCTAAAGTTATGGAGCCTATCCGGAACGATCATTTTGACTATGTGTTCCAGAACTACTACCTGCTGCAGGATTACACGGTAGCTTACAATATCCGCCTGGCTCTGAACCGCTACGATATCAGCGAGGAAGAAAAGGAAGAGCGGATTGACTATGTATTAGATGTGCTTGGTATTTCCAAATACAAGAAAAAACAAGTTTCCAAACTCTCCGGCGGCCAGAAACAGCGTGTTTCCATTGCCAGAGCTTTGGTAAAATCCCCGGATGTGATCTTTGCCGACGAGCCTACCGGCAACCTGGATGAAGAAAACACTCTCCGTACCATGAGCATTCTGAAAAATATTTCCAAAGAATGTCTGGTACTGCTGGTAACCCACGAAAAAAGGATTGCCCATTTCTTCGCAGACCGCATTATTGAGATCTGTGACGGCAAGGTAGTCCGGGATGAAAAGAACATCCCTCTGGATTCTTATGAGCGAAGCGACGATTCCAATATTTACTTAAAAGAAATGAACTCCTCCAGCCTGGAAAGCGACATGGGACAGTTCCATATGTTTTTCCCAAAGAACGAGGAGCCAAAGAAGATCGAACTGACTCTTGCCTGGAAAGACGACAAACTTTACATCCAGAACAATATGCCATACAACATCCTGATCGAGGGTGTGGAAAACGGCGTGGAGATCCGAGATGAGGAACGGCCTCACATCAACTTGGAGGATGTGGCCAATTTTGACTATCACCTTTCTAAAATGAAGAGTAAAGGAAAGTCTCGTCTTCCACTGCGGGAGATCTGGCATATGGCCATGGAAAACATACGGATGATGGGTAAAAAACAAGCCTTTGTGATCGGTATCCTCCTGGTAACGGCAGTGCTGCTTTCCATTACCACAGCACAGTTTGCAGACAGCCGCATCACCGATGACACCCGTATCCGGGGCACTGATTCCCACTATGTAAACCTGGACTTTACCAAATCCAACCTAAGGCTGTCCTATGAGGATATGGATGCCATTAACAACTATGTGACCAAAGACCTTTCCAGTGGAAAATACGGCGATATGGCTTTTTTACCGTCCGTCAGTATCTACCTGGTAGGAAGTGGCTACAAACAGCTGCCAAAACTGACCCAGATGATTGAAAAATACAGTTTTGTCACGAAAGAACATCTGGATAAAAACAAACTCATCTACGGCAAAATGCCGAAAAAACGCTCCGAGGTGGTCATTGACAAAGAACTGTTAGAGCGGGCACAAAATTCCAACGGTGCTGTGTCCATGCTCCACGACTCTCTGGAATCCTACCTTGGATGCAAGATAAAGATCGGTTCCTATGATATACAGCTGACCATTGTAGGTATCAGTGATACGAAAGAACCGGATATTTTCGGCAGTCAGACTCTGCTTCTGGGACTGAATGCCGCCAAAGGTATTTCTCTTGCCACCGTCAGTGAACTGGAAGCAGAAGGACTGAAAGGTTACACCGATGTAAAACTAAAAGACAACGAAATCCTTCTGAGAAAAGGATTCATGGAATCCGCCGACCTGAAAGTAGGCGACCAGTATGGCATTGGACTGGAATACATCGATGATTCCGGTGATTCTACGAATTCCAATTCCTATACCATTGCCGGAACCTTTCCGGATGATGTAGATTACAGTTATGTACTGACAGATAAAGGAGCTCAGACCGCTTTAAACAGCATGGTCGTTGAAAACAAAACATGCCGGCTTTACACAGATAATCCGGCTGAAACCATAAAACAATTAAAAGCATTGGGAAAAGGAGCCATGGTAGGATTTGAAATGACTCTTTCCATTCCTTCCGAAACAGAAATAAAAGAATACAAAGAACAACATTCCGTGGATATGGATGCGAAACAGCTTATTACTCTTGTCATTATGCTGATCTCCATGATCATGGTATACTTTACCATCAAGTCCAATGCGGTATCCCGAAGCGAAGAACTGACGGTTTACCGCCTGATCGGAATTTCCCGTGGCAGCATCTTGAAAGCTTATATGCTGGAAATGGTCCTGATGACCAGTTACACTTCTCTGCCTGCTGTGCTGGTAACCAGTGGTGTGATCAAATTCATCAGTTCCATCCCATCCCTCCAGATCAGCATGAACTTCCCATGGTGGAGCATACTGCTTTTGTTAGTCTGCATCTATGCAGTCCATATCTTCATCAGTATTGTTCCTGTTTATGGTATCCTTTCCAAACCACCTGCTACATTAGCAGTTAAGGAGTAAAACAATTATGGATGTAATTAAATTTGGGTTCCACTACTGGAAAAGGAACCTGGCTTTGTCCATTCTGGCAAAACTTATGAGCGGCCTGGCATTGACAGCAGATCTTCTGCTGCCAATGATCACTGCCTTGTTTGTAGATTATGTAATAAAAGACAGCAAGATCCAACAGGATAACATTTTTTCTTTCATGCTGTCAGGCAAATACGGTGCCCCTCATACCATGAATTTATTCTGGCATTTGGCCATTTTATTCGGCACCCTGCTTTTAACTAAGCTGATCCTTGTTTATGTAAAAAACATTCTCAACCAGAAACTGGGTCTCCGCATGGAGACGGATATGCGTATTGCCACATTTCATAAACTTATGACTTTGGACAGTGCCACCATCTCCCAGTACAACACCGGTGAACTTCTGACTACTTTAAGTTCCGACACCATTATGTTCAAAGATATGTTTTGTCGTATCATTCCTAATATCTTTGACAGTATTTTTGTACTTATTGTGGCCGTCATTCTGCTGGCAACCATTAACTTGTACCTGCTGATCATCCCGGTCATTATGATTCCGGTATTTTTCGCAGCGTTAGTTAAGTTTAAGAAAAAAGCCATGCTGAACTTCCGGGAGATCCGCCAGCGAAACAGTGAAATGAACCTGACGGTACAGGAAAACATAGAGGCCGTCCGCCTGGTCCGTTCTTTTACCAATGAAGAACAGGAACGAAGCAAATTTGATCATTCCAACGACCAGTTGAAGGATGCCTATGTAAAGCAGGTAAAACTGTCCGCTAACTTTGATGCCGTGTTTAAGTGTATCATTCAGTTTGCCTATATCGGAAGTATCGGTGTCAGCGCCCTTCTGGTTATGAAAGGCTATGTGCGGGTAGGATTTCTGGTGGCCTGTGCGGACTATATCCTGAAGATCATGAACTACATTACCATGATCAACAACATGATCTTCCAGATGCAGCAGCAGCTGGTATCCGGACAGAAAATGATGAATTTCATGGCATGCGAATCCCGGATCCCTGACGGAACCAAAGAAATTTCATCCACCGAAAAACCAGATATCAACTTTAACCATGTAACCATTGAACTGGATGACCAGAAGATTTTAGATGACATCTGCCTGTCCATTCCTGCCGGCAAAAAAATAGGTGTTGTAGGCGGAACAGGAAGCGGAAAAAGTGTATTGTTAGAGTCTCTGATCCGCATTCATGATACGACCGGCGGTTCTATCACCATCAATGGCGTTGATATAAAAGACTGCCGCCTGGAATCCCTCCGGAGCCAGTTTGCCTATGTATTTCAGGATGTATTTTTGTTCAGTAATACCATTGAATCCAACATTGACTACGCAGATCCGGAAGCAGACGAAGAAACCATGTACCGCTGTGCTCTCCACGCCCAGGCAGACAGCTTCATCCAGCAGTTGGATGACGGCTATGAAACCATTGTAGGTGAACGGGGATTAGGTATCTCCGGTGGCCAGAAACAGCGTGTTTCCATTGCCAGAGCTTTGTTAAAAAATTCTCCGGTCCTGATCCTGGATGATTCCACCTCTGCTCTGGATATGGATACAGAGAAAAAACTTCTGGCAAGCATCAAAGAACACTACAATGACAAGACCCTGATCATCTCCGCCCACCGCATGACTTCTGTTATGGACTGTGACGAGATCATTTACCTCTCGGAAGGAAAGATCGTAGAGCGTGGTACCTTTGATGAATTGATGAAACTAGACGGACATTTTGCCAAAGTATACCACACACAGGAAGCGCAGAAGGCGTCTGTAGTAGACTTTGACCACATCGAGGGAGGTGAGACTCTTGGCTAAAAGAAATACCTATTTTCAGGATGAAGAGATTGAACGAAAGATAGATATCCATCAGTTTGGGCGGATTCTTAAATACATGATGCCTTACAAAAAGACGGTGATCCTTGTATTGATCCTCATGATCATCTCCTCTGTGACGGCCATGATCACACCTTTGTTACTCCGCACCATCATTGACCAGGTTGTGGTATCAGACGAGTACAAAACCCTGGCACTGCTTATCAGTGGCATGGCCGCACTGGCCGTGCTGGAAATCGGAGTTACCCTGATCCACCAGCGGCTTATGGGTGTTATGGGACACAAAGCGATTGCTAAGATCCGCCAGGATGCATTTTACCGGCTGCAGCAGCTGTCATTTGATTACTTTGACTCCAAACCAGATGGAAAAATCGTTGTAAGAGTGACCGATTATGTCAATGATCTGGCCAATTTCTTCACAAATTTCCTTCTTTTGTTGATAACTTACATTTTGAAGATCATCATTGTGATTTTCTTCATGTTAGGCCTTAGTCCTGTTTTGACTGCTGTAGTGCTGGCAGCCGTCATTCCTATGATGGTGCTGGTATTTACACTTCGTTATTCCATCCGCCGTCTCTTTGCGGGACACCGGGCCAAGCTGTCCAACCGGAGTGCCTTTTTGATCGAAACCATTATGGGTGAAAAGATCGTGAAAAGTTACAACCAGTGCGACCGCTCGGAGGAAACATACGGTATCGTACACGATGCCAGTGTGAAACAATGGATGAAGATCGTTTACCGCAACGAATTAAATACCCCTATCGTAGAAATTTTCTGGAACCTGGGTACACTGTGTCTCTACGGCCTGAGTCTGTATCTGATGCTTCAGGGCAACAGTTACTTAAACGCCGGTATTGTAGTTGCTTTTACTTCTTACATGACACAGTTCAGCGGTCCTCTGACTCAGATTGCCATCATCATTCAGCAGTTAGCACAGGTCAGCTCCAACTTAGAGCAGGTTTTTGATACCATCGACCATCCGGTAGACATTGAGGACAAAGAAAATGCCGTAACGCTGGAGCATGTAAAAGGAAAGGTGGATTTCAACCATGTAACCTTCTGCTATGATGAAGGCGTTCCGATCCTGCAGGATTTTGATCTTCATGTAAAACCGGGTGAGACCATTGCCTTAGTAGGACCTACCGGTGCCGGAAAAACTACTGTTATCAACATGCTGACACGATTTTATGATGTAGCAGAGGGAAGTGTGTGTATCGATGACCGGGATGTGCGGGATGTGACCATTCAATCCCTGCGCAAAGAGGTAGGCGTGCTGATGCAGGATCCATTTATTTTCCATGGAACTGTAATGGAAAATATACGCTATGGACGGTTGGACGCAACCGACGAAGAATGTATAGAAGCCGCCAAAAAGATTTTTGCCGACTCCTTTATCCAGAAGTTGAAAAACGGCTATTATCATGTATTAGATGAACGAGGCGCCGGTTTGTCTGCCGGAGAAAAACAGCTGATCTCCTTTGCCCGCATCGTGCTGAAGAACCCATCCATCGTCATTCTGGATGAGGCTACCAGTTCCATTGATACCGAAACAGAGATCCTGATCAAGGAAGCCCTTGACATTATGTTAAAGGACAAAACAGCCTTCATGGTTGCCCACCGGCTTTCCACTATCCGCAACGCCGACCGGATCCTCTATATCGCCAACAAAGGAATTGCCGAGTCCGGCACCCATGAAGAACTTATGAACCTAAAAGGGTTGTATTACCAGCTTAATTAAAAAAAGAAGTTCCATTCGGCTGGAGACTTAAACGCGAAGCGTTTCCCGTCTCCAACGAATGAACTTCTTTTTTAATTTTCCTGTTCAGGCAAAACCTTTTTAATCTCTCCTTTTTCCATCTCGTACACTTCATCACACAAAACAGCAATGTCTTCTGCATTGTGGCTGCAGAGCAGGATCGTCTTTCCTTCTTCTTTCAACTGCTTGAACAACTGGCGCATATCTTCTACACCGTCCTTGTCCAGTCCGTTCATAGGCTCATCTAACACCAGCAAAGAAGGATCTTCCATGATTGCCTGTGCGATTCCCAGACGCTGCCGCATACCCAGAGAGAATTTACCTACTCTCTTTTTGTCATCCGGATTCAGACCGACCATCCGGATCACTTCCCGGATGCGGTCGTCTTTGATTTTTCCGCGGATCGCTGCCAGATTCTCTAAATTTGTCATGGCAGACTGATATGGCACAAAAATCGGTGTTTCGATAATGATACCAATATCCCCCGGAAAATCCACATCTTTTCCGATCCGCTGTCCATTGACCACTACCGTTCCTGTCGTGGGTTTCAGCAAACCACAGATAATTTTCATAAGAACCGTTTTTCCGGATCCGTTTCTTCCTACAATACCTGTAATTTTACCCTGTTCAAACTGAATGGTTGTTTCTTTCAAAACCTCTTCATTTTTAAATGCTTTTGTTACTTTTGTCAATTCTATCATGTTCTACCGCCCTTTCTTATTTTTCTCTTTTTATAACCCGTGGTACTACGATCCACAATAACACACACAGAACACTCTCTATGCAATACGCTGTCACCGTTACACCACCTTCTGTTATCTCTGCCCTTCTCATGTACATTCCCCAGTTTGCCGGCAGCCACCGCCAGTGAGCCCCTGCAAGGAACGAACCACACAGGACCATCACAAACCAGGCGATCAGAACCAGCACACTGGCTGTATACCCTGAAAACAAGATCATACAGACTGTCTGCAGGAGACATAACAGTATCAGCTGTAAAATATAGATCATACTCATTTTTATAAATACTGCTGCACTTACCTGCCCGTTTCCTCCAAGTAGATACAACACATATGTTATCCCTGCTCCGCAAACGCCATACAAAAGAGTATTTACCACTGTCTTATTCATAAGAGTCTGGTAAAATCTCCGGTACGAACCATAGCGGACCATTGCAATGTATTTCAAATGATTCAACGGATCATAAATGTCTCTCCCCACCAATATGTAAACCACTGAAAGAGACAGCATCCACTTTATCATCTGTCCCTGGATATCCATAGGCAGATCCGTCATCCTGAACCCGGATACAGCACACAATAACTCTTCTATATCCTGATATGACTTTGCATAATCCTTAACATCCAGTTTGCAAAGAGCAAATATGACAGCATACACACATGCCACCAAGATGATATTAACTACATAATTTCCTTTTTTACCCAATTTCATGTTTCCCCGCATAAGTCAGATTCAACTGCACCAATACAACTATGATAATTCCAAAATACAAAATACTGGTGAGAAAACTATCTCCCATATATCCATTTTCCATCCGGTTCATGAATGTAAACTTTTTTATCACAGACAGAATTTTCCCGCTGTCCGCGCTGTCACTGAACACACTAATATTGTTAGGCAGGACATCTAAAATAAAATTTTCCAGCAAAAACAGTGTAACCATCACAGCCGTTCCCAGTGCTTTTATGTTCAGCAGGTGGAACAATAGGATCAGCAGACCGATACAAGTATATGCCAACAGATATATGAGCATACATTTCATGTTACTCGTATAAATATGATAATCCGCCCAGTCCATATGGTTATAACTGGATATGCATCCCATTATGTTGATAAGGAGGATCCAGATGACACTGCTGCACAAAATGCCGATCATTTCCGTTATGATCCACGGCTTTTTTCCAGTCCTTATAATGAAAAAACGGTCATCCTGGTTAATAATAGGAGATTCCATAAAATATAAAATCATGATTGCCAGTAAAACCGATGCGATCAAGGTAGAATTTTGGGGCGAAACCACCTGATAAAACACAGCAAACGGTCCTTCCAGAATCAAATACGAAAAGTGTATCCCATTCCTGCCCGGTACATGCTGATAACAGGTAAACATCGTTCCCAGGCCCACAATCATCAGCACAATAGTTTTCCAGGATATAAAACGCTTTACTATATTCCTCTTTAACAATTTTAGCATATTTTCTCACCCCTTCCCTTTCACTCTGCGTTGAACTACAAACCAGAATAGCACTGCACTTGCCAGTATCCATATCAGCGCGTCACACACCGATGTCGGAATTCCACTGAGCCAATCCGTGAGCATATAAGGGTAAAAAATAGCCTCAAATCCAACCCGGATCACCTTTGGTATGTACATCATGGAAAAGAGTAGATTCTCCACCAGCAAAAATATGATAAAAGGTATCACAGCAGCCACATATTTGTTTTTTGCCACAGCACTGCATGCCACTGCCATAGCTGAAAAAACCGCACCATACAACCCGGCAAGTAACGACCAGATAATGTAAGCAATATATCCATTGCCACTCCTTACCAGATCCAGATAAAAACAGGAATCCTCTCCCAGAAGATTCTGCTGATCCAAAAAATTGATCTCTCCCGGTGTCAGCACGATCAAAGTAACTGTAAATAATACCTCCGCTGTCAAAACCATTAACATTCCCGACAATATGCCGGCAATTAACTTCACAAAAATATACTTTTTCTTTCCGGCACGAATAAGGGAAAAATGAATATATCCACTGTTCAACTCGTCATGCAGAAGAAAAGTAACCGGAACCGCTGCCAGCAGCGGCACAACAATGCACACATGCCCAAATGTATCCCAGGCATTGAAAAAATGCGCAATCATGGAAATAGTCTGGTCACCCAGTTTCTGTGACCAGAATCCTACCGTTCCAACCATTAACAACACGAACAGTACAACAACACAAATAATGTACTGCGGTGAAAAAATAATCTTTTTTAACTCTGTCCTTAGCAAATTAAATCCCCCCTCATTACTGTTCCAAACTTGTTGGACTGGCCCACAAAGCTGACTCCACTCCTTTTGTGCACACATCAACCTGTATAATCCGTCCTATAAAACCTTTGTCATAGAAATCCACCACCGGTCTCATTGTGAAAATACCATTGTCCTCTTCTTTCATGGTATACGAAACCCATACTGTATCCATAGTTCTTTTTTCCAATCCATAGGCTTCATTGACAAAACTGGTCATAAGTTTGTATGCTTTGTCCGCGTTATTTACCAGTGCATCTTCCTTAAGGTTCTTCACTTCAACTGTCTCTGTCAATCTGCTCACATCAATGCCAATAACCTGATTATCTCCAAATATAATATTTATGGAATCCATACTCGGTAATTCACCCCTATCTACCGATGCTAATGATATTTCTTTTCCTTTTATATATTTTTTCAAATGAACCTCTACACTGTTATCTCCTTGAATCATTTTTTTACCGATGGCATAACCATTGTTTTTATCGTTGTAATTCAGACCTAGACGCTTTAATAAAAGTTCGGTTTCTTTTTCGATTACCGTATCGTCTGTTCCTTTGTACTTGTAACCCTCTCCAAAAAAATCACCGTGAAAATAAAAACCATTGACTCCCCATTCCAGTAACTGATACATATCGTCTGATTTGTACACAATTGTACCCTCTGCGTTAGTACCTTTCTTTTCCTGATGTTTTACGTCTTCTCGACGACGGAAATAATTTTGGTAAACAATCTGTCTCATTTTTTCCATCTGATTGTCATCCATACCCTTTACCTTAATCTGTTTTAAATCTTTCAATTGTTTATTTACTTCCTGGAATTGCACATCTTTGTTTTCTATTTCTACAAGAGAATCAGCGGAACACGCTGTTAAAAAGAATGTCATGATAACTAAGAATGTTATAATTTTTCTGATATGTATTGCTCTGCTCATTTTGCTCCCTCCATGTTTAATACGCATCATCACTTACAATATTTATGTTATCATTTCTTTGTTTTTTCGTCAATATTATTTGTTAATTTTGTTAGTTATATTTTATCATTATATTATTTTTGTATATTATAATTCATTAATTCTGTCCCCCTTTTCCATAAAAAAAGAAGTTCCATTCGGCTGGAGACTTAAACGCGAAGCGTTTCCCGTCTCCAACGAATGAACTTCTTTTAACTGTTTACTCCTGCACCCAGACCCCTCTGTGCTCCACATTGGTAGAAAACACGATCAATGTTTTCGTTCTGCCAAACTCCTGCAGTTCTCCAATGAACTGATCCAGGTCGGTAGTAGATGGAAACTGCACTTCCAGGATCATGGAATAATCTCCGGTGACACAGTTACACTCAATCACATTAGGACATTTTTCTATATACGGATAAAATTCGCTTTTATCCTCCGGCTGCACTTCCAGGTTGATGAACGCCTTGATGTGGTAGCCCAGCTTTTTCGGATTGATCTCCGCATGAAATCCCACGATATACCCTTCTTCCACCAGCCGGTTGATCCGGGCCGACACGGCCGGAGATGTCAAAAATACTTCTTTGGCAATGTCTTTTATTGGTGTTCTCGCATCCTGCTGCAAAATCTCCATGATCCTGCGGTCTATTTTGTCCAGTCCTAATATATTCAAAATCTTTATTCCCCTTTATTAAATTAAGTTTATTTGTCTTTTTCCCATTAAAATTAAGTTTTTTACACAAAAAATATATACTCTTTTGTGTTGCTGTTATCCCCTTGACTTCTGCCGACATACCGTTTATGATAATGACTGTTGATGATCTTCAGCGAATCATCAAGTCACAAATGCTGATAAAAAATAGAAATCAATGACGCCATCGTTGATTTTCTCATAACACCTTAGTTCTGGGCGTCTCGTAAGACGCCTTTTTCTTTTATCAGTTGATCGGTGCCTGCAGCAGGCGGTAACTTCTCTCGATCATCTGATCATCCTGCAGTGAGTTTTCAATCACCACACTTCTCTCCCGCTCTTCTTCCTGCAAAAGCCCTTTCTCCCGGATCCGCCGTTTCAGTTCCCTGGCTGTTCCCAGACTTCCGTCAATCAACGATATATTTTCATTTCCCAGAAATTCTCTCAAATGCGGCCGCAAAAACGGATAGTGAGTACATCCAAGAACAATCGTCTCGGTATCCTCTGTTAAGTATGGCAGAAGATGCTCTGTAAAATACTCATCTAAAAATTTGCCATCCAGATCCCCTTTTTCCACAAACTCCATCAATCCCTTGCAAGGCACCGGCACAATCTTTGAATTCTGTCTGTATATAGCCAAAAGTTTCTGAAATTTTTCCTGCTGAATGGTCATAGGCGTGGCCATAACCAATATAGTGCCCCCATGACTACTTTCTACCGCCGGTTTGATGGCCGGTTCGATACCTACCAGAGGAAGATCCGGATACATCTGCCGCAGATAACGCACTGCCGCACTGGTAGCCGTATTACAGGCAATAGCAAGCCCTTTGATTCCCCGGTCCAGCAAATGCTCCACCACATGAAACGTAAGTTCTCTGATCTGCTCCGGCTCTTTGGTACCATAAGGTGCATGGGCAGAGTCTCCATAATAGATAAAATCCTCATAAGGCATAACACGAAGTGCTTCCTTCAAAACACTCAGTCCTCCCAGACCGGAATCCATAAATCCGATGGGCAGATTTTTTTCTATTTCCATTGTATTAGTCCTCCTGGTAATAACTTGTCATTGTATGATCCTGTTTATTTTCTGCGTGAGACACCCATTCCGCCTTGCGGCACATCGACTCCACTTTTTCCCCCGGATCCTCTATCGGGTAAACTCCAACATAAATATGTAACGGAGCATCATCCTCCGTGCCAAACCGCTGCTGAATTCTCTCCAATTGCTTTTCCATATAAGAAAAATCCAGTTCATCCCGTTTCAGGGCAAACACGAACTTATCCTCACGCAGCCTGCCGTAAGTAACCAGGCGTTCCTTATTTTTGCGCAGCAACATAGACAACACACGCAGCACTTCGTCTCCTTTTTCTCTGCCACAGATATGATTATACTTTTTAAAATCATCAATGTTAAAGCAAACCATAAAGTAATCTTTCCCCGGTTCCAGTTTATCCTGGGTCACCTCATAAAACTGCTGCTCATTATAGATATCCGTGAGGGAATCGTGAGTCACACGGTAATGTTCTTTTCTCAGCTGTTCTAACAGTACAGACTTATCTTTCAAAGCAAAATAACATCCGATGTAACGCCCCCTTTTATCATAAAGTTTCCTATAGTTATGCTCAAACAAACGACGCTCTCCGTCTATTACCTCGATCTGCTCCCAGGAAAGATACTTTTTATCTGCAGTCAGATGCTCTTTTTTCCATTCCTGAAAATTTTGATGAATCAGTTCCTTTTCCTCTTCTCTCACACAGATATATCCACTCATAATATCGTTAATGTAAATACACTGGTCCTCGTTATCGAAGCACATAATACCATCATTATAATCATTGATCACAAAAGAAAACGCATTGTATACAAGATCCTGTGGTATGACATACATGGAAAACCAGCACAGAGTCAGCGCAGCCAGCGCATATACGATCACCGAAAAGTCCACCGGAATACTGCTGAACTCAAAGTAAGCACTGGCAATAATGATCGTGATAGTCAGGATCATCACCGGGTAATATTTACACTTGTACATGCTGGCCACCCGCATGGTCTTAAACACATATCCCAGCAAGATAGCAAAGATCCACACATCCACAAAGATCACATGAACGATAAAAAACGGCGTTCTCTCTCCGATTACATAATAGGGTTGATTCAAAAAAGTCACCGGATGCAGAGTGAAACTGTGATGTAAAAAACAGTTAGCAATCATGGAAATCGAATCCAGAAGACAAAACACGATCATTCCACAGCGGACAAATTTTATCTCATTGAATACTTTTGTATATGTTTTTGTATACATCATCAATATATACAAAAGCCAGTCCACACAGGACAAATATAATCCAAAAGCCAGATCGATCACCAATGGACTGTAATTAAAGAAAGTCACAGAAAACACAATCTCTGTCAGAGCCGTTGCCAGTAAAAGGATCTGTGTCAGTTTTTTAACCTCAGACTTTTTCTTTCGTATGGCCATATAGCAGGCAATCAGTGAAAAAGCGAGGATCCATAAAACAACAATAAATATATTTTTCATTTCTATACCTCATATCCTCATCTACCTTTCTATTATAAATAGAAACAAGCCATTTTTCAAGGAAAACACATCCGTTTCTTGACAAACATTTTTCCATCCCATATAATGAAAAAAGGTATGTTTTTAGGGAAAATCCCGCTGCCAAAATAATATAAAGGAGAAAAAAGATGGAATTGTATGACGAATTAGTAGCCCGCGGTCTCATCGCCCAGGTAACTAATGAAGAAGAAATCAAAAAACTGATAAATGCAGGTAAAGCAGTATTCTATATAGGCTTCGATCCAACCGCTGACAGTCTTCATGTAGGCCACTTTATGGCATTGTGCCTCATGAAACGCCTTCAGATGGCTGGCAATAAACCCATCGCACTGATTGGTGGCGGTACCGCCATGATCGGTGATCCATCCGGCCGTACCGATATGCGCCAGATGATGACAAGAGAAACCATTGAACACAACTGTGAGTGTTTCAAAAAGCAGATGAGCCGCTTCATCGACTTTTCAGATGATAAAGCATTGATGGTAAACAATGCAGACTGGCTTTTAGATCTGAATTATATTGAATTTATCCGTGATGTGGGATCTCACTTCAGCGTAAACCGTATGCTTTCCGCAGAGTGCTACAAGCAGAGAATGGAAAAAGGATTAAGCTTTCTTGAGTTTAACTACATGATCATGCAGAGTTACGACTTTATGGCTCTCTATGAAAAGTACGGATGTAACCTGGAATTTGGTGGAGACGATCAGTGGAGCAACATGTTAGGGGGCACTGAGTTGATCCGCCGCAAACTGGGCAAAGATGCTCATGCCATGACGATCAACCTTTTGTTAAATTCCGAAGGCAAGAAAATGGGTAAAACTCAGAAAGGTGCTGTATGGCTGGATCCTGAGAAAACAACTCCTTTTGAGTTCTTCCAGTACTGGCGCAATGTAGATGATGGTGATGTGATCAAATGCCTCAAGATGCTTACTTTCCTTCCTTTGGAGCAGATTCAGGAAATGGAATCCTGGGAGGGCAGCCAGTTAAACAAAGCCAAAGAAATCCTTGCTTACGAACTTACCAATCTGGTTCATGGTGAAGAAGAAGCTGTAAAAGCCAGAGATGCTGCCAAAGCATTGTTCTCCAGCGGAAATGCTGCCAACATGCCTAGTTATACATTAAAGGATGAGGATCTTACCGATGGATCCATCGATATTCTTTCTCTTCTGTATGTATCCGGTCTGGTACCATCCAAATCAGAAGCAAGACGAGCTGTACAGCAGGGCGGTGTCAGTGTGAATGGTGAAAAAGTCACAGACATCAAGACAACTTATTCGGCTGATGATTTTGCAGAAGACATGGTATTGAAAAAAGGAAAGAAAAACTTCCGCAAGATTTTAAAATAAATCACAAGGTAACATTCAAAAAGGAATTCCCATTATCAGGAATTCCTTTTTCTTTTAATATTTTCTGTTTTTATTATATGATTTTCTCGTTCTGCGGTATCTCTTTCTCCTCTGCCGCTGCTCTCTTTCCGCTCTCATTCTCTGTATGATATAAAGTACCACAATGAGGATCACCACGACCAGAATCAGGATCACAGCCAATCTCTTCCATTGGAATGGCTCTTTGTTGGCCGTCTCCACAGCTTCTGTAAACCAGTCCGCCATATCAATACTGTCGTTCAAAGATGCCACAGTCGGTTTGGCGTAATAAATATCCGAACCACCGATTTCTTTTCCGTTATATGTATAACTGATATGTCCGATCACTTTCTTTCCATCCACCATCTTGGATGAATTTTCATTCATGGTGATCTTCTTCTGGGTCTTACTGATGTCTACTCCCTTTGGAAGCATGACGCCTGCATCACTGTCAATGGTAAGTGGACTGTTGTTACTGTTGAAAAACGGACTGAATTTTGTAAAGAGATAATTGTTGTTGATCTCTTTCACAGCATCATCTTGTATATTGTATCTTTTATACTTTTCAAATGTAGTATTTAACAGCTTAATGGTATCTGTATATTCGTTGTTTGTATCCCACGGTGAATCTGCTCTCATTACAACAGAAACAAGGGTCATACCATTTTTCTTGGCATAGGTAATCAATGTATAACGGCATTTGCTGGTATATCCGGTCTTTCCTCCCACGCAGTATTCATACACATACTGTGGATGAGTGCCGGCCAAAAGCATCTGATGATGATTGTGAAGAGCATGTCCTGTCTTACTTTTGTTCGTCTTAGGAATGTTATAACGCTTTGTTCCGGTAATTTTTGCAAAAGTAGGATTTTTGTAGGCTGCTCTGGCGATCAACGCCATATCATGGGCCGTTGTATAATGATCTTTCTGCCACAACCCGTTGGTATTGGCAAAATGAGTACCGGTACATCCAAGTTCTTTCGCCCGGTTATTCATCATTTTCACATAATTATCCGTGCTTCCAGCAATATGCTCTGCCACACCGTTGCACGCCTCATTGGCTGACATAAGAAGAATCGCATACAGACTCTCTTCCATGGTAATCTTTTCACCTTTTTTCAACTGGATATTGGAAGCCCCGCTCTCCAGCTGCAGTGCCTTGGCAGAATAGGTAACCACCTCATCCAAAGATGAATTTTCGATTGCCAGCATAGCCGTCATAACCTTGGTGATACTGGCCGGATACTCCTGCTTGTCCATATTTTTCTGATACAAAATGGCTCCTGACTGAACATCCATAACTACAGCCGACTCCGCCGACAGTTTCATGGCCTTCGCCTGGATGCCTCCCCCTGAAAAAACAACCGCCAGGGCAAGAAACGCCAGTCCGCTTAAGTATCTTTTTAACTTATTCATTCTAATGTCCTCCAAAAACTTTCTATTATCTACTATACACGATTTTGTGCTTTTTTCCAATAACCTATTTTCTTTTTTCCCCATATATGTTACATTATTAACATTACAAAAAGGAATGGTGATACAATCATGAGATTACGAAATGTAAAAGGTTCCAAAGAATTTATTGACGCAAGTCCCTATGTTGTACATGAACCTGAAGCTTATAAAGGAATCTGGCGTGAAAAACTGTTCAACAACCGCAATCCTCTTCATATCGAGATCGGTATGGGAAAAGGACAGTTTATCCACCAGTTAGCAGAAAAAAATCCAGATATCAACTACATCGGTATTGAAATGTACTCCAGTGTTTTGTACCGTGCTCTGGAACGAAGAGAACAGACCGACTTAAACAATCTGTACTTCATCCGCTTTGATGCCAAATATCTGCTGGATATTTTTGACCCGGAAGAAGTAGACCGGATCTACCTGAATTTTTCAGATCCCTGGCCGAAAGACCGGCATGCCAAAAGGCGTCTTACAAGTCCTAATTTTCTGGCATTGTATCATATTATTTTGGCAAAAAAAGGTTACATTCAGTTTAAAACAGACAACCGGCCTCTTTTTGACTTTTCCGTGGAATCCGTGGAAGAAAGTAACCTGTGGCACATCGACGAGCTGACTTACGATCTTCACAACAGTGAATATCTTCCCGGCAATATCATGACAGAATATGAAAGCCGTTTTGTTGCCGAAGGGAAGCCAATCTGCCGTTTTAAAATTTCCCGTTAGTAATAATAAGGAAGTAACATACTCCCCCTCTTTTCATATACTGTGAAAAAGGGGGAATTTTCATGTCCAGACCACCATGCAGTAATTTTTTCCGGAAGCGGATCAACCTTTGCTGCCAGAAAAAAATCAACCGGCTTTACCTTAATCTCCTGTCCATCAAAAAATTACTTCATATCCGGTAAGTCGATTTTCTTCTTTTTCAACTTGCTCTCGATAAAAAGATCCGCCAGATACATAATTACGGCGACTGTAGGTACACCTAAGAACATTCCGATGGCTCCAAAATAAGCGCCGCCGATCACAATTCCAAAAATAACCCACAATGGTTTGATTCCTGTCAGATCACCTAGGATCTTAGGTCCCAGATATAATCCGTCAAACTGCTGCAGGATCAGGATCATAATGGCAAAGATCAGGGATAATTTAGGATCTATAAACAAGTAAATAACAAATCCCGGTATCGCACCAATGATCGGTCCAAAGTATGGGATCATGTTGGTAATTCCTACAATCACACTTAATAAAAGTGAGTACGGCAGCTGCAGAATACTCATGGCAATAAAACATAAAATACCAATGATCAGGGAATCTACTGCTTTTCCGAACAAAAATCCATTAAAAATATGATTACACTTACTGATGGTTTTGCAGATTGCCGGTGCTTTTTCAATTGGTGAAACAGCATAAATGATACGCTTAATAGAATTTTTCAGTTTCTTTCCATCGATGATCATGTAGATGGAGATGACCAGTCCCATAAATATATTATACAGACTTGTCAACACAGAAGATGAAAAACGATACACAAAAGGCACAATTGTTCCACTATTGGACATTAATTTGTCGATAAGATTGTTCTGAATATACTCAATTACATTTCCAAGGTTGATAATTGGTATCATTGCATTCATTTCATCCAGGTGGTTTGTTACATAATTGTATCCATTCTTTACAGAATTGCCTATATCTTTTACACTGTTTTTCATCTGAGGGAAAATATATACAATGATGATGGTCAATGCACCAATCACGATCAGATAAGCAACCACAATACTGATCACCCTCTTTATTTTTTCACCCTTACCTTTTTTTATCTTATTCAACGGCTTTTCCAGTGTCACAACAATAGGACGGATCAGATAAGCAAAGAAAAATCCAAATATAAACGGTGCTACAACAGCCAAAAATCTTCCTATTATGTCAATGGTTGTTCCCAGGTTAATGACAGCCACTATGATCAGTGTGCTTATAAATACCAGACCAATCACATAACCACCATTTGATAAAATTCCCTTTAATAAATCTTTGATTTTGCTTCTTTTTTCTTCCATGATTCCTCCAATTTAAATTTTTTTGAAATAATACTTGCATTTTATCATACTTTGTAATATAATAAATATTGCGTTAATCGTTAAGCGCCATTAGCTCAGTTGGTAGAGCACCTGACTCTTAATCAGGGTGTCTGGGGTTCGAGCCCCCAATGGCGTACTCCCGAGTCCTTGTTTGGCAGACCTGCAACTGCTGGGTGAGGGCTTTTTTTTTATGGATTTAATAAATTTTCTAACTAGAGGGCGGCGAATCATCGTCGCCCTTTAACATTATTCTTACTCACATTTCTTAGCCATTTCCAAAGACTGTATTTCTTCTTCTGATAAAGCAACAAATACTTCTCCTGACTTAACTTCTTTGATGTAAGTATAGCAGCCTTCACTATTGCTGTGCATGGAGTTTAATATAAATCCATCGTTATCTTTTGTCAGCAATGTCAATACAAAACTCAGTGTACCACCAATTTCTTTGAAGGCGTCATATTTTACGATACCCACCTTCTGATATGTTTTTAACAGGTCAAGATCCAGCTCTTTCAAGTGGCTATCAATCTCTGTTAATTTACCATTGATGTACTCCATATTTTCAAACTTCTTACTAAAGGCATCCTCCAAAGACTTTCCATCTGAATCAGCCATAAATGCCTCATATCGGCGTTTTAAGGAACTGCACTTGGATAATATCACAATACTCATAATAAACAAAATAACGACAAGTACAGCAATTCCCAGTACAACGATGTCCACTTCTAATCCCATGTCTGCAAACTTAAACATTTTTATCCTCCTATCAAACATATGTTCTATTTGAAATATGCCAGAATTTTTTCAAGTTCTTCCGGTGAATAATACTCAATCTCAATTTTTCCTTTTTCTTCTGTCTTGCGATTGATTTTTACTTTCGTACCAATTTTTTCTTTCAGTTTTTCTTCAATATCACGGTACACAAAGTCATTTTTTAATTCTTTTTTCGGTTTAGGCGGCTGCTCTGGACGATTGATCTGTTTTACCAGTTTTTCTGTCTCGCGAACGCTTAATTTTTCATCGAAAATCTGCATAGCAATATTATACTGCTTTTCTGTATCATCCAATCCAAGCAATGCTCTGGCATGACCGCTGGATATACTTTCGTTAATAAGCATTTCCTGTACACGGTCATCTAGTTTCAACAATCGCAGAGCATTTGTTACAGCCGTTCTGCTCTTTGAAACTTTCTCAGCCACCTGATCCTGCTTCAGATTATATTCATCAATCAGATTTTTATAAGCCTTTGCCTCTTCAATCGGATTTAAGTCCTCACGCTGGATATTTTCTATCAGAGCCACTTCCATAATTTCCTGCGGTGAATAATCTTTAATGATTACCGGTACTTCTTTTAATCCGGCTATTTTAGCGGCACGCCATCTTCTCTCTCCGGCGATGATTTCATAATAATCTTTTTGTTTTGCAACAACCAATGGCTGAACAATGCCATGCTGCTTAATTGATTCACTTAACTCGATCAAAGAATCTTCATTAAAAGTTCTTCTTGGCTGGTTTTTATTTGGTTCAACATCATTTATCTTTAAAATTACTTCTCCGGATTTATTTACATTTTTATCTGCCACAGAAGCCTGTGCCTGCGCTCTGGCAGTTCTTTTAGGCGGAATCATTGAATCCAGGCCTTTACCTAATCCCTTTGATGCCATTTTTACTTGCTCCTTTCTATTACTTCATCTGCTAATGCCAGATATGCCTGGGCACCGGCTGATCTTCTATCATATTTTGTAATTGGCAATCCATGACTTGGTGCTTCTGCCAAACGAACACCTCTTGGAATGATCGTATCATAAATAGTCTGATTCAGATTGTTTCTTACATTTTCAATTACCTGCATGGAAAGATTTGTTCTCACATCATACATAGTAAACACAACACCATTGATAACAAGTTTTGGATTCAATCTTTCCTTTACCAGATCAATTGTATAAATAAGCTGGCTCAAACCTTCCAATGCATAATACTCACACTGAATCGGAACCAAAACAGAATCGGCTGTTGTCATGGCATTGATGGTCAATGCATTCAAAGATGGCGGACAATCTATAATAATATAATCATATTGATCTTTTATTTTTTCAATAATATCATGAAGAATATAATTTCGATCCTCCATATCCATTGTTTCAATTTCGATTCCTGCCAGATTCACATTTGCTGCCAATACATCCAGATTTTCAAATACATCTTTCTGAACACATTCTTCAAATGTATTATCTCCTATCATTAACTGGTATACCGTTGTATCCAGTTCATCCTTGTCAATTCCCAATCCACTGGAAGTGTTTCCCTGTGGATCCATATCAATGACCAGGACCTTCTTCCCTTTTTCTGCCAATGCGGCTGCTAAATTAATTGTGGTAGTTGTTTTACCAACTCCACCTTTCTGATTAGCAATGGTCATTATTTCACTCATAATTCCCTCCAATAAATATTCTCATTTCTTAATTATAGCACTATTAGAATATAATTTCTATAGAAACTCATGTTATTTTAAAATTGTTTCACATGAAACATTATTATTTTTTCTCCGCAGATGTTTCACATGAAACATTTACAGTGGATTTGTTTTTATTTTTTTAGGTTTTCTTGGATACTTTGGATCTGTTTCATCCATACATTCAAAAAAGACAAGATACCTTTCACTATGATCGTATTCCAGTTCATACTTATACTTTTGATCATATTTTGTATACAGCACATTCAAAGCATTTTTTGCATTTTCTATTTCTTCACTCAGTTTTCTGCTTTTATAAGAAATAAAATATCCACCTTTTTTCACAAAAGGAATACAATATTCCAATAAAACCGGCAGTTCAGCAACTGCTCTGGATACTACATAATCAAACTGATTTCTGAACTTTTCATCCTGTCCCAATTCTTCTGCTCTTCCGTGGATTACTGATACATTATGAAGTTTCAATGTATCAATAACGACCTTCAAAAATTCAATTCTTTTATTCAGTGAATCCGCCAGAACAAACTTGTAATCAGGACAAAGAATAGCCAGCACCATTCCCGGAAAACCTGCTCCTGTTCCTAAATCAAGAACACTCTTTGTTTCTTTTAAATTCACTTTATCACACAGAACAAAAAAAGCGGAATCCAAAAAATGTTTCCAGATAACTTCCTCATATTCTACAATAGATGTCAGATTTATTTTATTATTCCAGTCAATCAGTAAATCATAATATTGATTTAATTTCTGTTCCTGATCTTCGGTTATAGTAATCCCATGATTTGCAAATATATTTCTAATCATTTATGATCCTTTCCTATCTTACTTAAACTGTTCCAGATAAACTAATAATACTGAAATATCAGAAGGGGAAACACCACTGATTCGTGAAGCCTGTCCAATGGATTCAGGCTTAATCTCCTTCAGTTTTTGAATTGCTTCCAGCCGCAGTGAACGTACTTTATCATAATCAATGTTTGCTGGAATCTTCTTCTTTTCTAATTTATGAAACTGTTCAACTTGCTTTTGCTGTCGCGCAATATATCCTTCATATTTCAATACGATATTTACTTCATTGCAGATTTCTTCTGAAAGTTCTGGTCGACCAGTATCTATTTCTTTTAAAATATCATAATTTAATTCTGGCCTTTTGATCAGTTCAGCCAGGGATATACCACTGACTAATTCCGTACTGTTATGTTCTTTCAATAGATTCTGAACCTTGTCACTGTTTCCTACATAGGAGTTTTTGACACGCTGTACTTCTTCTTTGATACATCTATATTTTTCTTTAAACTTTTCATATCTTTCTTCATCGATCAGTCCCATTTCATAACCGATAGGTGTCAGTCTTTCATCTGCATTATCCTGTCTTAACAAAAGACGATACTCTGCTCTGGATGTCATCATACGATAAGGTTCATTGGTACCCTTTGTAACAAGATCATCGATCAATACACCGATGTATCCCTGAGACCGGTCCAGTATTAACGGATCCTTTTCTTTCACTTTTCGTGCTGCATTGATCCCGGCGATCAATCCCTGGGCTGCAGCTTCTTCATATCCGGAACTGCCGTTTGCCTGTCCTGCACTAAAAAGACCATTCACTTTTTTCAATTCCAAGGACGGCAACAGTTCCAGTGAATTGATACAGTCATATTCAATGGCGTAAGCATTTCTCACAATTTTGGCGTGTTCCAATCCAGGTACAGAATGATACATATCAAACTGGACATCTTCCGGCAGGGAACTGGACATTCCACCTACATACATTTCATTGGTATAATTTCCTTCCGGTTCGATAAATACCTGATGTCTGTTTTTATCCGCAAACCGCACAACCTTATCCTCGATTGAAGGACAATATCTTGGCCCGGTTCCTTTGATATATCCGGAGTACAAAGGTGATCGATCCAGATTATTACGGATGATTTCATGAGTTTTCTCATTCGTATAAGTAAGATAGCATTTTACTTGCTCTCTCTGAACTGAATCCGATGTGTTGGTAAAAGAAAAAGGTACGATCTTCTCATCTCCATATTGAGGTTCCATTTTAGAATAATCAATGGTACTTCCATCAATTCTGGCAGGCGTTCCTGTTTTAAAACGACGCATCTCGATTCCCAGTTTTTCCAGTGAATCCGTCAGATGTGTTGCAGCCTGTAATCCGTTAGGGCCTGTATGCACAGATATATTACCGGTGATACATCTGGCATTCAGGTAAGTTCCCGTACAAAGCACACATACCTTACAAGAATAAACAGCTCCCGTGTAAGTTTTCACACCTACTACTCTTCCATCTTCTACAAGAATCTCATTTACTTCTCCCTGGCGTATTGTCAGGTTTTCTGTCTGTTCCAGAACTTTTCTCATAGACTTGCTGTATTCCTGTTTATCTGCCTGGGCACGAAGAGAATGTACCGCAGGGCCTTTTGACTTATTCAACATTTTTGACTGGATAAAAGTCCGGTCTATGTTTTTTCCCATTTCACCGCCCAGTGCATCAATCTCTCTTACCAGATGTCCTTTTGAAGTTCCACCTACATTGGGATTACATGGCATCATGGCTATACTGTCTACACTGACTGTAAACATAACTGTTTTCAAAGACAATCTTGCTAATGCCAGTGCAGCTTCACAACCTGCATGACCAGCACCGACAACAACCGCATCATATTCCTGATTCATAATCTTGCGTTCCTCCAAACAATTTATTTTCCCATACAAAAATCTTTAAAGATCTTATCTACAATATCATCTTCTATCGTTTCACCTATGATCGAACCAAGCTGTTCATATGCATTTTGCATATCAATGGTAAAAAGATCCTCCGGCATTCCGGCCTCAATCGTCTCCAGCAGCTGCATAAGACTGTTTTTACAATCATACAAAGACTGCTTATGCCGCATATTTGTTATATAAATATTATCATTGTAATCAATACTGTCTTTAATAAAAAGATCATTCAGGTACTCTTCCAGTTCCTTTAATCCATGACCCTGCAAGGCAGAAAAAGGCATGACCTTCTTGTGTTCTGAAAAAGGAATCTCTTCTTTATACTGACTTTTCAGATCCCATTTGTTAAGCAATATAACACCGGGCTTATCCTTTGCCTGTTCCAGCACCTCATAATCTTCTCTCTCAAATTCACGGCTGGCATCCAAGATACAAATAACAAAATCACATTGTTCTATGGATTTCTTTGCTTTTTCAATTCCTATTTTTTCGATCTGATTATCGGTGTTTCTAATTCCTGCCGTATCGATCAAATGAAGTCTGGTGGTGCCGATCCGGACTTCTTCTTCCAATGTATCTCTGGTGGTGCCGGCAATATCTGTTACGATAGCCCGCTCCTCTCTCAATATACAATTCAAAAAAGAAGACTTTCCTACATTGGGTTTTCCTACAATCGCAGTCTGGATTCCCTCTTTTATTATTTTTCCATTTTCACTGTTCTTCAGCAAATGCTCTACCTGATCCAGTAATTGTCTGGCATGATCCAGTATCGTATCCACATATCCATCCAGAGATAAATGTTCCGGATCATCCAGCGCCGCCTCAACAAAAGCAATGTCTGTCAAAAGCACTTTTCTCATTTTTTCAACTTCAACTTTAATATCACCCCGAAGCTGGTTTAATGAATTGTGCAGTGCCAGTTCACTATCCGACTGAATTACATCCATAACAGATTCCGCCTGAGACAGATCGATTCTTCCATTCAAAAATGCCCTTTTTGTAAATTCTCCCGGCTCTGCAATACGGACTCCCTCTTTCACAAAATGTTCCAGCAAAACCTGACATACAAAGGATCCTCCGTGGCACTGTACCTCCACCACATCCTCCATCGTATAACTTTTTGGTGTCTTCATCAAAAGTACAATTACTTCATCGATCACTTCTCCATCCGAATCTTTTATATATCCAAAATGAATGGTATGGCTCTGCTTTTGTGTCAGGTCAATCTTCTTTCCGCTTTTTCCAACAAAAGAATTACTTACTATATTCACTGCTTCCGGACCACTGATCCGGATAATACTGATACTGCCATCTTTGGACGAAGTGGCTATGGCAGCAATGGTATCTTCGTAAAACATATTACCTCCGATTTCAGAAAAAAAAGGCCGAATCCAATTAAGATTCAGCCTTTCACACTAATCTCTCTTCTGCTCTCTATTTGCATATGGTTTTCTGCGGTCTCTTGAATAATTATTTCTCTTCTTATAATTATTTCTTCGAGGCAGTTCCGAAGCAAATTCTCTGTTCAGCGTGATAACCACTTTACGATGTGGCTCATCTCCTTCACTATGAGTATCTACATATTTATCCGGCTGCAGTGCCGCATGAATGATGCGTCTCTCATAAGGGTTCATTGGCTCAAGAAAAGCAGGACGACCTGTTTTCTTTACTTTATTGGCCATATTCTTAGCAAGATTTTCAATGGTTTCTTTTCTTCTCTGACGATAATTTTCTGTATCAATCTTGATTTTTACATACTTGTCAGAGTTCTTGTTAGCTACCAGAGATGTCAGATACTGAAGGGAATCCAATGTTTGTCCTCGTTTACCGATGAGCATTCCCATGTCATTTCCCTTTAACTCAATGCTTAAAGTACTTTCAATCTCGTCCATTTCATGAGAAATAGAAACCTCAATATGCATAGCATCAAATGTTCTGTTCAAAAAATCATATACACGATCTACGACCTGTTCTTTCTTACGAACGCGAATACGAGCCGGCTTACTAAACAAACCAAATACACCGCTTTTTTCTTCTTCGATTACTTCATATTCAATCTGATCGCTGGATGTTTCTAATTGGATTAAAGCGTTTGTTAAAGCTTCATCTGCTGTCTTTGCAGAAAACTCTTTCCAATCTTCCATTTTTCATTCCTCCAATACAAAATCAATCTTTCTTCTTATCTGTAGACATATGCGCAATACTTGCAATACTGCCTTCTTTATACTTCTTATTTGAAGTAGTGCGGGCACTATTATGATCAGAACCTTTGGAAGAATCCTGATTATTATAAGAACTTGCTGACTTAATAGATGAAGTTCTTGTACGGGCATACTCTTCCATCTGTTTGTTGCGCTCTTTTAATTTTTCTGACTTCTTAGCTGCTTTTTCTTTATTCTGTTCTACCAGCGTATCCATATCAATCTTGTCAATCTTGCGGTTAATAAAGATTGCCTGGAAAATACGGAACAAACTACCAACGATCCAGTACAGACCGATACCGATGTTCAAACTAAGACAGAAAAATCCGGACATAATAGGCATGAAATAGTTCATCATCTTCATGGACTGTCCCATAGGATTGTCATCCTGGTTATTATTGGTTCCGCTCTGAATTACTTTTGTATTGATAAACTGAAGAACCATAGCCAAAATCGGCACTAAAAATACAAGAATACCAAATTTATGACCTTCCTGGTAAAAAGCAAGTGGTGTCTTGGAAACATCCATCCACAAAAAACGGGATGCTTCTGCTGTACCCAATACCGGCACATACTCTTTCATGCTGTAGATTACTCGATACAGACACAACATGATAGGAAGTGTTACAAGCATTGGCAGACATCCGCCGAAAGGACTGATTCCATACTTTGCATAAAGAGCCTGTGTCTCTTCATTCATCTTTAACTGAGACGCCTGATCTTTTTTGCCTTTGTATTTTTTCTGTATTTCCTTCATCTCAGGCTGAATCTTATTCATCAGTCTGGTAGATTTTTGCTGCTTTGCATTCAGCGGATACATCAGTAAATAAACAACAAGGGTAAATAAAATGATACAAATACCGGTATTATGGATTCCAAAAACAAGATAAACACCTTTATCAATGTAAGTCAGAATAAAACCAAATATTGTATATAACCAATTAAACAATATTAATATCCTCCTGCTCTTTACGGCACAGGGTCATAACCGCCTTTGTGAAAAGGATGGCATCTTAAAATTCTCTTTACAGCCAAAAAACCACCTTTACCTGCACCATACTTGCGAATTGCCTGAACAGCATATTCAGAACAACAAGGAGTATAAATACATGTAGGTGTTCTTTTCATTGGCGATATATATTTTTGATATATGCGTAACAACCCTAATAAAATTCTCTTCAAAATAATCACATCACTTCACTAATCCATGTAATTTTAATAAATGAATTACTGCGCCGTCTACGATTTCATAACTGCAATTTTTAATACTCTTCCGGGCAACAATCACAATATGGTTGCCCTCTTTTGTCAATGCGTCATTCTTACGAACGGATTCTCTCAACAATCTGGTAATGTGATGACGCACAACACTGTTACCGACTTTCTTACTGACAGAAAATCCGTAACGATTGGGACCACTCTCCCCTGTTTTCACATACATTACCAAATACTTATTAGCTCTGGATCTACCGTTTTTGTAGACCCTTTGAAATGCGGGATTTCGCCTCAGCTTCTCAAATACCTGTCTTTTCATACTTTTACTTTCATTATAAGAAGAAAGGCCAGAACAAGACTTGCCAGAAAACACCGACCGAGTCACTCTGACCTTGTCCATTCATCTGATTATGCAGATAATTTCTTTCTTCCCTTTGCTCTTCTTCTAGCGAGTACTTTTCTACCATTTGCAGTACTCATTCTTTTACGAAAGCCATGAACTTTAGATCTCTGTCTCTTTTTTGGCTGATATGTCATTTTCATCCCGATACACCTCCTTCACAATAATATCAAAATCCGTATCAAGCCTAATTATATTATCATTTATTCTAATAGTCAAGCATATCTTTTAAGTTATCCACATTTATATAAGAAAATATAGTAATTAAATTTGATTTATAGTCTATTTTGTAGTAGAATAATACTGTATGTTTTTAGCCATATTTTAATTTTTACAGAGTAAGGTAGGAAATTTGAATGATAAACCAAATAAAAGACAATTGGGACAAAATTATCAATTATATGAAGAGTGAATTTGACATCAACGATGTCCTGTTTCGCACCTGGATCTTGCCACTGAGTATTATCTCTTATGACAAAGGTGTTCTTCTCATTGGAATTGATAAAGAAAAACAGGGAGATACACAGAGTATTCTGAAAAAAAAGTACAAAGTACCCTTCGAAGTATCCATCGAAGTGATCACGGGCAATGCGGTTACAGTAGCTTTTGATTATATCCAGGATCATCCTGCGAAAGGAGTTTCTTCCTATAATAATGTGTCCATCGAGGAAAAGTATCCTTTTCTAAAAAATGGTCATTCATTTGATACCTTCGTAGTAAGTGGAAGTAACAATATCGCTTACGCTGCTTCCGTAGCCGTAGCAGAAAACCCAACCGGAGAGATTTACAATCCTTTGTTTTTGTATTCCGGTCCCGGAATGGGTAAAACGCATTTGATGCATTCTATTGCCCGCTATATATTGGAAAACCACCCAAATCTGACTGTTACTTATACAACCAGCGAGGATTTTCTTATTAATGTGGTAGAAGCAATCCGTGCCAATAACCAGAAAGGTGATACCGTTGCTACCGTCAATCTTCGTAATAAATATCGAAATGTAGATGTGCTTCTGGTAGATGATATTCAGTTTATCATAGGTAAAGAAGCCACACAGCTGGAGTTTTTCAATACCTTTGAAGCCTTATATCAGGCCGGTAAACAGCTTGTTATATCCAGTGACCGTCCACCTAGTCAGATGGAACAGTTGGATATGCGTTATCGTTCCCGGTTTAATTCCGGTATGACCATCGATATCCAGCCGCCGGATTATGAAACCAGCATGGCTATTTTGAAAAACAAACAGGAAGAATCTGAATTGAAACTGGATAATGAGATTCTGGAATACATTGCCACGAATATCCGTTCCAATATTCGAGATCTTGAGGGAGCTTATAATAAGATCATTCTTTACTCCAAATTCAAGAATGAACCTATTACTTTAATGCAGGCAGAGAATGCTTTGAAGGATTTTATCTCTCCGGACAAGAAACCTGTTATCACAGCGGAGTACATTATCGAGATTGTAGCAGAGCATTTTAACATTGATAAAGAAGCTTTGCTCTCCAGCAAGAAAACTAAAAATCTAGCTTACCCTCGACAGATATGTATGTATTTGTGCGATGAATTAACAAATCTTACACAACAGGAAATCGCTGAAAAGCTGAAAAGAGGGAATCATACGACAGTTATCCACGCTATCAACAAAATTAACACCTTAAAAGTGGATAACAAAGAGTTACAAGAAAACCTTAGTATACTAAAAAAGAAGATTAATCCTTAATATCTTGTGGATAAGGTTAGTTTAACCGGTGGACATCCTGTGTTTTTATATGGATATTGATTTTTTTTAATTTATTTTATCCATATCACTTTACCTTAACCCACAATTTCCTATCTTTTTGAAATCAGCTTTAACGCCTGATTTTACAGGGGCTCTAAGACTTACTAACAAATCCACCGCCCCTAATACTATATCTTCTGAATTTTTAATATTATTTATTTTTTTATAGAACTGAAAGGAGTTATTCACATTATGAAATTTACCTGCACGAAGTCTGACTTTAACAATGGTATCAATATTGCCCTGAAAGCTGTTCCTGGAAAAACAACGATGCCTATCCTTGGTTATGTAGTAATTGAAGCAAAAGATGATTTTATTAAAATGACCACAAACGATATGCAGCTTGGTATTGAGACAAAGGTACCTGCCCAGGTACAGGAACCTGGCGTCATCTTAATGAATGCCAAAATGATTTCTGAATATGTACGCCGTCTGCCGGAAGAAGATATTAATTTTGAAGTAGATGAACAGAATAATATTTTGTTGTTCTGCGGACGCAGCAAGTTCAGTATTCCGGGTATGGATAATGATGAATTTCCAAAGCTCCCTGACATTGAAGTAGACAGCAAAATAGAGATCTCCCAGTTTACTCTGAAAGAGATGATCCAGCAGACTATTTTTTCTATATCAGATAACGAAAGCAACAAGATCCTGACCGGTGAGCTGTTTGAAATCAATGGGGATGAATTTAAGATTGCTTCTCTGGATCTGGTACGAGTTTCAATCCGTAAAGTTCATCTGAAAGAAAGTTACGATCACATCAAAGTAGTAATACCTGGTAAAACATTAAATGAAATCAGCAAAATCTTAAACGGTGGAACCGAAGATATGATCACGATTTCATTTTCCAAAAACCATGTACTGTTTGAGTTTAACGATACATTAGTTATTTCCCGTTTGATCGAAGGTAATTTTTACAATATTGACCAGATGCTGAAAAATAATTACGAGACAAAAGTAAAAATCAATAAAAAAGATTTTTACGGATGTATTGACCGTGCTACTCTTCTTCTTAGAGAAGCGGAGAAAAAACCGGTTATTCTGAATATTCATGATGGCGAAATGAAGATGGAAATGAATACAAAGATTGGTTCGATGGATGAAGAAGTCCTAATTGAAAAAGAGGGAAAAGATCTGACCATTGCATTCAATCCAAAATATATTATTGATGTTTTGAAGGTAATTGAGGACGAGGATGTTTATTTGTATTTGTTTAATGCAAATGCACCTTGTTTTATAAAAAACAACGAAGAGTCTTATATTTATCTGATTTTACCTGTCAATATGAATTAAAACAGGAGGAACACCATGGAAGAGATAAAGATAAAGGATGAGTATATCCGACTGGGTCAGGCAATGAAGCTGGCTGGATTAGTTGGTTCCGGAGTTGAGGCGAAAATGGTGATCCAGGATGGCCTGGTTCTCGTAAACGGTGAAGTTGACGAGAGAAGAGGCAGAAAATTACACCCTGGAGACGAGTTTGAATTTGAAGGAACGAAAGTAAAGGTTGCAAGTTTATGATCTTAAAGTCCATTGAACTTTGTAATTTTAGAAATTACAAACGAGAAACCTTTAAGTTTCATCCTGGCACTAATGTGCTGTATGGGGACAATGCCCAGGGAAAGACCAATGTGCTGGAAGCCATTTTTGTAGGGGGAACTACCAAGTCCCATCGTGGAAGCAAAGATGCCGAAATGATAAGAAAGGGACAAAGAGATGCCCATCTCCGCTATTTTGTGGAAAAGAGAAACCGGACCATCAAAGTGGAAATACATATGAAAAAAGAACGCTCCAAAGGAATTGCCATTGACGGTCTGCCTATTAAAAACAGCAACGAACTGATGGGAATATCCAATATCATATTTTTTTCACCGGAAGATCTGGGAATCATCAAAGATGGACCGGAGAAAAGACGAAGATTTATGGATATGGAGTTGTGCCAGTTAAATAAAGCGTATTTGTTTTATCTAAAACAGTACAAGAAGGTACTGAAACAGCGTAATGCTCTTTTGAAACAGGCAAAAAGCAGACAGCATCTGAGAGAGTCTCTGGAAGTCTGGGATATACAGCTTTTGGATTATGGAAGAAAGATCATCCAGATCCGGGAAGAGTTTATCGATGAACTTCAGAAAATCATGAGTGTACAGCATGCAAATCTCACAGGAGGCAAGGAAGAAATCAAGTTAGTTTACAGGCCTAACTGCAGTGCCGACGAGTTTGAGAACAGCCTTTTTATGGCAATGGAAAGAGATGCTTTTCAAAAGACCACAACGGTGGGACCTCACAGAGATGATCTTCAGTTTTTGACACAGGGAGAGGATTTGAAAAAATACGGTTCCCAGGGGCAGAAAAGAACGGCTGCGTTGTCTTTGAAAATGGCTGAAATCCAGATTGTGGAGGAGGCTATTGGAGAAAAGCCTATTTTACTTCTGGATGATGTGCTGTCAGAACTGGACCGCAGCAGGCAGAATTATCTTCTTGAAAATATAAAAGGAATCCAGACCATCATTACCTGTACGGGACTGGAAGAGTTTGTAACCAACGGAATTAATATTGACCAAAAGTTTGAAATTGTAAATGGAGGTATCCAACATGGATAAAGAAAAGGATGTAGTTTACGGTGCTGACCAGATTCAGATACTGGAAGGCCTGGAAGCAGTAAGAAAAAGACCGGGAATGTACATTGGAAGTACATCGGAAAAGGGACTTCATCATCTGGTGTACGAGATCGTAGATAATGCGATTGATGAAGCACTGGCCGGTTATTGTGACGAAATCCAGGTTTTTATCAATAAAGATAATTCAATCACGGTTATTGATGACGGCCGTGGTATCCCGGTAGGAATTAATAAAAAAGCGGGAAAACCAGCGGTTGAGGTTGTATTTACCGTACTTCATGCCGGCGGAAAATTCGGCGGTGGCGGATACAAAGTATCCGGAGGACTTCACGGAGTAGGTGCCTCCGTTGTAAATGCTCTTTCAAACTGGCTGGAAGTTGAAATCTACCAGGATGGAAAGAAATATATCCAGCGTTATGAAAAAGGACATACCATGTATCCTTTGAAAGAAGAAGGAACCACTGATCAGAGAGGTACGAAAGTAACCTTTTTGCCGGATGAAACCATTTTTACAGAGACCACAGAATATAGTTTTGATATTTTGAGACAGCGTCTGAGAGAAATGGCCTTTTTGACCAAAGGAATCAAGATTATTCTCACCGATTTGAGAGAAGGAAAAGAAAAAACAGAAACATTCCACTATGAAGGTGGTATCAAAGAGTATGTTCAATACCTGAATAAAAACAAAGAGCCTTTGTATGATGATATTATTTATTGTGAAGGACAAAAAGGGGATGTGTATGTAGAAGTTTCCTTCCAGCACAATTCAGGATATACAGAGGGCTGTTATAGTTTTGTAAATAACATTACCACACCGGAAGGCGGTACTCATCTGGCAGGCTTTAAAAATGCTTTGACAAAGACTTTTAACGATTATGCCAGAACGAGAAAATTGCTGAAAGACAGTGAGCCAAACCTTAGCGGAGAAGATATAAGAGAAGGTCTGACTGCCATTATCAGTATCAAGATTCCGGAACCGCAGTTTGAGGGACAGACGAAGCAGAAACTGGGCAACACCATCGCCAGAGGAGCGGTAGATAATGTTGTTTCAGAGCAGCTTACTTATTTCTTGGAGCAGAACCCTACTACGGCCAAGATCATCTGTGAAAAAGCACTTCTTGCCCAGCGTGCCAGAGATGCAGCCAGAAAGGCAAGAGACCTTACAAGAAGAAAGACAGCATTGGACGGAACCAGTCTTCCGGGAAAACTGGCAGACTGCAGCGATAAAGATCCTTCCAAATGTGAGATTTACATCGTAGAGGGAGATTCCGCCGGTGGAAGTGCCAAGACGGCCAGAGACCGTGCTACCCAGGCAATCCTTCCGCTTCGTGGAAAAATCCTGAATGTAGAAAAGGCAAGACTGGATAAAATCCTTGTAAATAATGAGATCAAGGCTATGATCACAGCGTTTGGTACCGGTATCTCAGAAGATTTTGATATATCCAAACTCCGTTATCACAAGATCATTATCATGACGGATGCCGATGTAGACGGAGCGCATATTGCGACTCTTCTGCTTACATTCCTGTATCGTTTTATGCCGGAACTGATCAAACAGGGATATGTATACCTGGCTCAGCCGCCGCTGTATAAAGTGGATAAGAACAAAAAGACTTACTATGCCTACAGTGATGAAGAATTGAACCAGATCCTTACTGAGATAGGACGAGATGGAAACAACAGTATCCAGCGTTACAAAGGACTGGGAGAGATGGATGCAGAGCAGCTTTGGGATACGACAATGGATCCTGAGAAGAGAATTTTGTTAAAAGTAACGATGGATGAGGAAGACAGTTCATCCATTGACCTTACATTCAATACATTAATGGGCGATAAAGTAGAACCTCGAAGAGAGTTCATTGAAGCAAATGCCAAATATGTTAGAAATCTGGATATTTAAGGAGGAGTAAAGAATGGATGAAAATATCTTTGATAAAGATGGTTTTGATGCCATAAAAGATGTGGACTTAAAACAAACAATGGAGACATCTTATATAGATTATGCTATGTCCGTTATTGCCTCCCGTGCTCTGCCGGATGTAAGAGACGGTATGAAACCGGTTCAGAGGCGTATTTTATATGCTATGATCGAATTGAACAACGGACCGGACAAGCCACACCGTAAATGTGCCCGTATCGTCGGTGATACCATGGGTAAATACCATCCACATGGAGACAGTTCTATTTATGGTGCCTTGGTAAATCTGGCGCAGGAATGGTCTACCCGCTATCCGCTGGTAGACGGACACGGTAACTTTGGTTCTGTGGATGGAGACGGTGCAGCGGCCATGCGTTATACAGAGGCTCGTCTGTCTAAAATTTCCATGGAGATGTTGTCTGACATCAATAAAGATACCGTGGATTTTATGCCAAACTTTGATGAAACAGAGAAGGAGCCGGTTGTGCTGCCATCTCGTTTTCCGAATCTTCTTGTAAATGGTACATCCGGTATTGCTGTAGGTATGGCTACCAATATTCCTCCGCATAATCTGACAGAATCTATCAATGGTGTAGTAAAGATCATTGATAATCAGATTGAGGAAGACAGAGATACAACCCTGGAAGAAATCATGGAGATCATCAAGGGACCGGATTTTCCAACAGGAGCAACGATTTTGGGACGCCGTGGTATTGAGGAGGCATACCGTACCGGACATGGTAAAATCCGTGTCAGGGCAGTTACGGATATCGAGCCTATGAACAACGGCAAAAACCGTATTGTTGTAACAGAACTTCCTTACATGGTAAATAAAGCAAGACTGATCGAAAAGATTGCGGAACTTCACAAGGACAAGCGTATCGATGGAATTACGGAGATAAGGGATGAGTCCAGCCGTGAAGGAATGAGAGTGGTTATTGAGCTGAGAAAAGATGTGAATGCGAATGTAATATTGAATCAGCTTTATAAGCATACCCAGATGCAGGACACATTTGGTGTAAATATGCTGGCCCTGGTTAACAATGAGCCGGTTGTTATGAACCTTTTACAGATGTTAGAGTATTATCTGAAACATCAGGAAGAGGTTGTGACCCGCCGTACCAGATATGATCTGAACAAAGCAGAAGAAAGAGCCCATATTTTGAAAGGATTACTGATTGCTTTGGATAACATTGATGAGGTAATCCAGATCATTCGTGGATCCCAGAGTACGGCCATTGCCAAAGAGCGTTTGATAGAACGTTTTGAACTGGATGATGTACAGGCACAGGCAATTGTAGACATGCGTCTTCGTGCACTGACAGGTTTGGAACGGGAAAAACTGGAAAATGAATATGCCGAGTTGATGAAGAAGATCGCTGACTATAAGGCAATTTTAGCTGACCGCAAATTGCTTTTAGGCGTGATTAAAGAAGAAATCATTGCCATCCGTGACAAATACGGTGATGAAAGAAGAACACAGATCGGATTTGATGAGTTTGATATTTCGATGGAGGACCTTATTCCGGTGGAAGACACTGTTATCGCTATGACCCACAAGGGATATATCAAGAGAATGAGCAGTGACAATTTCCGCGCACAGCATCGTGGCGGAAAGGGAATCAAGGGAATGCAGACCATAGAAGATGATTATATTGAGAATCTTTTTATGGCTACAACCCATCATTACCTTATGTTCTTTACCAACAAGGGAAGAGTTTACCGTATGAAGGCTTACGAGATTCCGGAATCAGGCAGAACATCCAGAGGAACGGCAATCGTGAACCTTTTGCAGCTGATGCCGGAGGAAAAAATATCTGCCGTTATTTCTCTCAAAGAATATAACGACGAAGAATATCTTTTCATGGCTACCAAGAGCGGTATAGTAAAGAAAACGCATATCAGTGAATATGAGAATATAAGAAAAACAGGACTTCAGGCTATCAATCTCAGAGAAGATGATGAGCTGATCGAAGTAAAGGTTACCAATAACGAAAAAGACATTATCCTGGTAACAAAACATGGTATGTGTATCAGATTTAAAGAGACAGATGTGCGTCCGACCGGCCGTACTTCTATTGGTGTGCGTGGTATGAATCTTGGATTTGAAGATGAAGTAGTAGGCATGCAGATGGACACCCAGGGACCAAATATTTTACTCGTATCAGAATTTGGTATGGGAAAAAGAACGGCCGTAGAAGATTTTTCTGTACAGCATCGTGGTGGAAAAGGTGTTAAATGTTATAAGATCACCGAAAAAACAGGTGATGTTGTCGGTGCCAAAGCGGTAGAGGATGGCACAGAAGTAATGTTGATAACCAACGAAGGAATCATTATCCGCATTAATGTAGACGATATTTCCACACTTGGCCGTGTTACATCCGGTGTGAAACTTATGAACCTTGACAGCACAAAGAATATCAAGATTGCCAGCATAGCAAAAGTTCGTGAGGAACAGCCGGACAAAGAAGAAGAGAGTGATGAGCAGACCCATGAGAACGATTAATACCAGTGAAATAACCAAAAACATAAAAGAGATGTGTATGCAGGTCAATGTGAAATTATCAGATGATGTAAAAGAAGCGTTGCTTGCAGGAAAAGAAAAAGAAGAGAGCCAGATCGGAACTCAGATATTGGATCAGCTGGAGAAAAATATGGACATTGCCTGGAAAAATAAGATACCGATCTGCCAGGATACCGGAATGACCGTAGTATTTTTAAAGATAGGCCAGGATGTTCATATTGAAGGTGGTTTTATTGAAGACGCCGTAAATGAAGGCATCCGCCAGGGATATCAGGAAGGATATCTGCGCAAGTCCGTAGTAGGTGATCCGATTTTAAGAGAAAACACAAAGGATAATACGCCGGGAATCATTCATTATGAAATAGTTCCCGGAGAAAACCTGGAAATTACCGTAGCACCAAAAGGTTTTGGCAGTGAAAATATGAGTAAAATCTATATGCTAAAACCGGCCGACGGTATAGAAGGAGTGAAGAAGGCTATTTTGGATACAGTAGAAGCAGCAGGTCCCAACGCATGCCCACCTATGGTTATAGGCGTGGGAATCGGAGGAACCTTTGAAAAATGCGCCCTGCTGGCCAAAAAAGCACTGGCGAGAGATCTAAATTCACATTCCGATATACCATATGTGCAGGAACTGGAACAGGAAATGCTGGAAAAAGTAAATGATCTGGGAATCGGACCTGGTGGATTAGGAGGAAGAGTCACAGCCATCGGGCTGAACATAGAGACATATCCTACCCATATAGCAGGGCTGCCGGTTGCTGTCAACATTTGCTGCCATGTAAACCGTCACATAAAGAGAACATTATAGAGGAGCTGTAGCCGTATGGACAAATATATTGAAACACCTCTGACAAAGGAAAAGGTAAGCCAGTTACAGGCGGGAGACTATGTATATATTACAGGTACTGTCTATACAGCCAGAGATGCTGCACATAAAAGAATGACAGAGGAACTTTCTCAGGGGAAAGAATTACCTTTTGATGTAAAAGACCAGATCATATATTATCTTGGACCTACGCCAAACAGAGAGGGACAGGTGATAGGTTCTGCAGGACCAACGACCAGCAGCCGTATGGACAAGTATGCTCCACAGTTGATGGATCTGGGACAGACCGGTATGATCGGCAAAGGAAAAAGAAGTAAAGAAGTTATTGATTCCATGAAAAAGAACACAGCAGTGTATTTTGCCGCAGTAGGCGGTGCAGGTGCATTGTTGTCTCAGTGTATCAAAAAGAGTGAAGTAATAGCTTATGATGATCTGGGTACGGAGGCAATACGAAAATTATATGTAGAAAAACTCCCTGTTATTACAGTTATTGACTGCCAGGGAAATAATATGTACGAATCCGTAGCAGAAAAATATAAGAGATAAAACTCTACATATGGTGAATTTTTGATTATTTCTACTATATATATGGTGGAGAAAAAAATATGACGAAAATATCAAAAAAAGATTTGACATTGGTATGTATTTTTGATACAATAATGCTTGCACTGAAAAACACAGTGTAATTGAATATCGAAAGCATATTCAGCTGGAGAAGTACTCAAGTGGCTGAAGAGGCGCCCCTGCTAAGGGTGTAGGTCGTTTGCGCGGCGCGAGGGTTCAAATCCCTCCTTCTCCGCTCGACAATTCTGTTCTTGACAGGGTTGTCCGTTATATCAACTGGTTTATTTGGTTATAAACAGTGATATAATCTGCGTTGAATATCTTCTGAAAAAACTTTTTGAAAAAAATGAAAAAAAGTGTTGACAAACAGAAAGATATTTGAT
>JAXDTV010000016.1:0-3994 GCA_034089785.1 Eubacterium sp. | reverse complement strand
CCGCTAAATTGACAATATTCTTCCATTCCTTTAATCTGAGTAAACTTTAACATATTAAAACATACTACAAAGTACCAATAACAGCTAATAGTAACAATTAACACAATCAAAATTACTACTGTAATTTTTCTCTTTCTGCTTTTTTTCACAATCTTTTTTATCCTTTTTATCATTTTTACAACATTTACATTTTTTTATTACCTTATTTCCGGCAAAGCCGTCAAGCAAATAATAGCTAATGCGCAAAATTGTCGAAAATCGCCCCAAATTTTTCACAAAAAAAGAAGTTCTACTGCATTCAATGACGCCTTGCGTTGCATCTCTTGCAAATAAAACTTCTTTTTCTTATTCGATCTTCAAAACCGCCAACACCCTAAACGCAAATCCTATGTAAACAGTTATTTATCTTTCATTTTGCTGATATGATCTTTGATGGCCTGGAAACTCTCTCCGCTGATAACATGCTCGATCTTGCAGGCATCCTCTTCTGCCACTGCAGCATCAACCCCCAGGGTCTTGAGACAACTGGTAAGGATCTCATGTCTTTCATAGATCATTTCTGCGATCCGTCTGCCAGAATCCGTAAGATAGATAAATCCCGCATCCGTCACTGTTATATGTTCTTTCTCTTTCAGGTTTTTCATGGCAACACTGACACTTGACTTTTTAAATCCCAGTTCCGTCGCAATATCCACAGAGCGCACCACCGGAAGTTTTTTACTAAGCATCAAGATCGTTTCCAAATAATTTTCTGCTGATTCATTATACTTTGCCATGTTCATCCTCCAACACATTTTCTATAACTTTATGCAATAGTATACCATTTTTAATGCCCGAGTGCAATTTAATTAAATGAAATTTTCTATCAAGTCAGGAAATGTGGTTTCAGGGGAGGAATAAAAGGGAGGAAAATTCTGTGTTCCGTGAGCGCTTCCGCTACGACAAACAGAATTTTCCTCACTATATTGCTCTCCCCAAAAACTTGCGGCGGGGGTGGTGAACTTTCCGGGGGAGTCGGCCGCTGCACCGAAAAAAGGCTTGCAGCGAGTGGGTACAAACACGCAAGTGTCAGACCCTGCGTCTTTTGCAGGTCGACACTTCTGCGCGTTTGTCATAGCGAAAGCGCCCACGAGTCGCAAACTTTTTTCGGTGCAGCAGACATCCCCCAGAACCCCTCCCCACCCCGCCGCAAATTTTTACTTCTTTTTGTTGCATTTCTAATCCTATTGTGTTATTATTGGTCTCGAACAAAGGCGTTCGGTATTTCCGAGCGTCTTTTTTTATTATTAAAGTATACTTTGACATCAATCAATAATTAAAATGGAAATGGAGGAAAAGTAATGAATACAGGCGATACTACTTTTATTCTTTTTTGCAGTACCCTGGTCTTCTTTATGACACCGGGCCTTGCATTCTTTTATGGCGGATTGGTAAGACGCAAAAATGTTCTGAACACCATGATGTCTTCTTTATTTATCATGGGGCTTTCATCCGCCCTGTGGATCCTGGTTGGATATTCCCTTAGTTTCAGCGGAGATCACGGCCACATTATCGGAGATTTTACCAATGCATTTCTGCGGGGAATAGGTATGAATGACCTGAGCCAGTATTCCGAGACGATCCCGGCTCTGGTATTCGTAGGCTTTCAGATGATGTTTGCTATCATCACTCCGGCACTGATTACCGGATCCGTTGCCGGCCGTATGAGATTCAAGGCTCTCTTCATATTTATACTGCTGTGGCTTTTTGTTGTATACTATCCATTGGCTCACATGGTCTGGGGCAAAGGTGGATTCCTCGGGGAAGTACTTGGCTCTGTAGACTTTGCCGGAGGAAATGTGGTACATATCAGTTCCGGTGTTTCCGGTCTTGTTCTTTCACTGCTTCTTGGCAGCCGCCGGGGATATAAAAAACAGGCTTACGCCACCCACAATATTCCGTTTATCATTCTGGGTGCCACCATTTTGTGGTTTGGATGGTTCGGATTCAATGCCGGCAGTGCCCTGGCAGCCAACGGTCTGGCAGCCCATGCCTTTATGACAACCGGCACTTCCGCCGCATTCGCCCTGCTTTCCTGGATGGCAGTGGATGTTATCGTCACCGGCAAGCCAACCGTAGTCGGAGCCTCCACCGGTGCCGTTCTGGGGCTGGTAGCCATTACACCGGGAGCCGGATTCGTTCCTTTGTGGGCTTCCATTATCATCGGTATCTGCGTCAGCCCAATCTGCTACTTTACCATGTCTGTAGTCAAAGCAAAATTCGGCTATGACGATGCACTGGATGCGTTTGGATGCCACGGTGTTGGCGGTATCTGGGGCGGTCTTGCCACCGGCCTGTTCGCTCACCAGTCCATCAACTCAAACCTGCGCTGGAACGGACTTGTTTACGGCGACTGGCATCTTCTGGGTGCACAGGCTCTCAGCATTGTGATCACCATTGCCATCGCCATCGCCGGTACACTGATCTGCGCCGGTATCGTCCGGCTCTTTACTCCATTGCGCGTTACCGAAATGGAAGAACGAATCGGTCTGGACAAATCACAGCACGGTGAAAACGCTTACCCATCCTTCAATGGTTTGGACTAACAGAAAGGGGATTTCCTATGTATAAAGTAGAAGCAATCGTACGAGAAGATAAATATGAAGATGTACAGGATGCGCTGAAAGTCATTCATGTAAACGGTATGACCATCTCCCAGGTCATGGGATGTGGAACCAACCAGGGATATTCCCGCACCGTCCGCGGCCGCAAAATGGATATTCTGGTTACGCCAAAAATAAAATTCGAGATCGTCGTATCCTCTCTGGACTGGGCTGACCGTACCGTGGCAGCCATCCGCAACGCAGCCTACACCGGCCAGCATGGAGACGGCAAGATTTTTGTATACGAATTAAACAATGTAGTCCGTATCCGTACTAACGAGCAAGGCATCAAAGCCGTCTGGGACGAGGATCAATACAATGACTCTGGCGAGAAGATTAAATAATATCAATAGAAATGATTAAATTTAATCATTGCAAAATATTATTTCTGTGGTATTATAATAACACAAGCGATGACGAGGAATAGTAATCCTGGAATCTGTTTCAGAGAGCAGCCGGTCAGTGCGAGGCTGTACAGTACCCCTGATGAACTCGCCTCCAAGCTGCATTCTTGAACTGATAGTAGAGGATGACGGTTCCCACCGTTATATGGGTATTGCATGATAGTGCAGATGAGAGCATGTTTTTACATGAAGTAGAGTGGTACCGCGAAGAATTTTATCTTCGTCTCTACAGCCGCAAGGTTGCAGAGGCGGAGTTTTTTTATGGAAAACTTTGCCGCCGCAACACAGAATCGAAGTATAGATAAACAGGAGGTCATAACTATGAAAGGATATGAAAAATACAAAAAAGCTTACTTTATGCCACCAGAATGTACCTACGACTGGGTAAAAAAAGATTCCATCACCGAGCCACCGATCTGGTGCTCCGTTGATCTGCGTGACGGCAACCAGGCTCTGATCGAGCCAATGAGCTTAGAGGAAAAATTAAACTTTTTCCAGATGTTAGTAGACATCGGTTTCAAAGAGATCGAAGTAGGTTTCCCTGCTGCCTCCGAAACCGAATATGAATTTATGCGCGCCCTGATCGAGAAAAATATGATCCCTCAGGATGTGACCGTACAGGTATTGACCCAGGCACGTGAACACATCATCAAGAAAACATTTGAAGCAGTAAAAGGAGCGCCGCATGCGGTTGTCCATCTTTACAATTCCACCTCCGTTGCACAGCGCGAGCAGGTGTTCCGCAAGAGCAAAGAAGAGATCAAGAAGATCGCGATTGACGGAGCGAAACTTTTGAAGACACTGGCGGATGAGACAGAAGGAAATTTCACCTTCCAGTACAGTCCGGAAAGCTTCCCGGGAACCGAAGTGGATTACGCAGTGGAAGTGTGCAACGCCGTTCTGGATGTATGGCAGCCGACCCCGGATAAGAAAGCAATCATCAACATT
>JAXDTV010000004.1:0-17759 GCA_034089785.1 Eubacterium sp. | reverse complement strand
AAACAGGACGAAGCTGCTCCATCTTGATCTCTCTCTCTTTTTTCGTTGTAAGGAGTTTCATAATAGGTGGCTGGATGATCGGCACAAGAGACATATAAGAATATGCTGCTACTGCGATCGGTCCCATCAGATCTGTCTGTCCTAACTTACCTGCCAGGAAGATAGAGGTAGGACCATCTGCTCCACCAATGATAGAGATAGCGGCTGCCGCTTCTCCGTTGAATCCCATGACGATAGCCAGAAGATATGCTGCAAAAATACCAAACTGTGCAGCGGCTCCCAGCAAAAAGCTTTTAGGGTTTGCGATCAACGGAGCGAAGTCTGTCATCGCACCTACTCCCAGGAAGATCAGGGAAGGCAGAATACTCCACTCATCCAATTTAAAGAAATAACTTAACAATCCGCCATCTTCCATAATCTGCGGATAAATATTTACCAGAAGCATTCCCATGGCGATTGGTACAAGAAGCAATGGCTCGTAACCTTTTTTGATTGCCAGATATAAGAACAAAAAAGCTACTAAGATCATTACATAACTGCGCCAATCCATAGTTCCGTTAAAAAACGCTGTCTGGTGAATAAGATTTTGTAAAACATCCATCTTAATTACCTCCGGTCATTTGTTTGATATGATTAGTTCATGGTAGCCAATACATTACCTGCCCCAACCATATCGCCGGCGGCTACATTGATTGTTGCAATGGTACCATCCTGTGGTGCCACAACTTCGTTCTCCATTTTCATAGCCTCAAGAAGAAGAACCACTTCTCCTTTCTTTACTGCCTGTCCGGCGGATGCTTTTACATCCAGGATCTTACCAGGCATTGGAGATGTGATTTCTACGGAACCAGCTGCTCCTGCCGGTGCGGCTGGTGCTGCTGGTGCAACCTGTGGTGCCGGCGCAGCTGCCGGTGCCGGTGCGGCTGCTTTTGCTACAGGTGCAGCTGCCGGTGCTCCGTTTACATTTTCTTCCACTGTTACATCATAAGCAGTGCCATTAACTGTGATTGTATATGTTTTCATGTCTTTTTCCTCCTAAATAATTATGAAAATACTCTTTTTTTGATTGAACGGATAACCAGACCATCCGGTGCTACTGCAGTGCCTGTCTCCTCTGACATCTGTGCTGCTACCGCCGCTGCGATCACAGCGATCAACTCATTGTTATCTGCCTCTTGAACGGGTACAGTCTCCTGCTGTACAGGTTTTTGTACCTGTACTGTTTCTTCTGCTGCTTTCTCTTTGCCTTTTCTCTCCAGCAGAGCCGGAACAAATTTCAGCAGATAGATAATAAAGGAAATCAGTATCAATACCGCAAATACGGTTCCCATTCCCAAAGCAGTGTTGGCAAGTCCTTCCGGAATCGTCGTTATCTGTTCTGTTGCCTCAAGAACTGTTATCACTCAAATCACCTCATTCCAAACATCTGTAAAGCATAGATCAAGTGTTTGCGTACAGAAGTTCCCTCGATCACATTATCCACATAACCTCTGCGTGCGGCACCTTCGGCACCATTCTGCAAAGCCTCAAACTCCTTGGCTTTCTCTTCCAATGCACTCTTTGTATCTGCCTCTTTCGTAATCTCATCCTGGCACATTACCTGTGCTGCCACAGTTGCATCCATAACACCGACTTTAGCCGAATCCAGAGCCAGTACCAGGTCTGCGCCTACATGCTTGGAATTCATAGCCACATAAGCACTTCCGTATGCCTCTCCTGTGATCACATTGATCTTCGGAATGTCTGAGCTGGCAAATGCATACATCATATCTGCTACTGCCTGTGAAATAGTTTTCTCCTCTTCCATGGAAGATGCATATTCTTTTACATTTGTCAATGTAATAACCGGGATACCAAAGGAATCACAGAAATATACAAACTGCTCTGCCTTTTTACATCCTGCTGTTGATAAAACTCCTTCTTTGCTGTTGGCAACAGCTCCTACCGTTGCTCCGTCTAACTTCATAAGTCCTACAACCATTTCCGGGCCGTAAGTCTCTTTCAACTGGATGAAACGATTCTCATCTGCGATCTGTGTCAATGCCTGGACAGCATCTGTCTTGTATGCATCAAATCCATCTAACATACGGTTCATATCGTCTGCTGTTTCATCTTCTGCACTTGTGCCTGCATTGGCAGGAAGAAGTCCGATGAGCTCGCGGATCTTTGAAAGCACTTCCCCTTCATTCTCGCATACAATATCTGCATTTCCGGCTTCTGCCTGGAACTTAGCGGATGCTGTATCACACTTTTCTTCCCGGTTGCCAAGTACAGCGTTTGGAGAATTCACAAACAACTTTCCATTCTCTGCATCCATCAATGTGATATCAGACAGCTTGGATGCTACTGCCACGCCGCCGCCACAGGAACCGAGCACTGCACTGATCTGTGGAATGATACCGGATGCTTTTACCTTAGCCATGTAAATCTCGCCAAAGCCTGCCAGTGCATCAAAAGCTTCCTGAACACGGATTCCCGCGCAGTCGATCAACTCGATCACAGGTGCTCCTGCTTTCACTGCCATCTCATAAAGACTGGCAATCTTCTTTGCGTGCATCTCTCCAACCGATCCGCCCATTGCTGTCACATCCTGGCTGTATACATAAACCAAATTGGAATCAATGACACCATAACCGGTAATAACACCATCGGCTGGCACTGCTTTTTGTTGCATATTGAAATCAGTGTTTCTCTTTGTGACCAAACCACCGATCTCAACAAAACTGTTTTCGTCAACAAGTGCTTCAATGCGCTGTTTTGCTGACATTTTTGCTGAATTACTCATTTGCAGCCCTCCACTTTGTTTTTATATAAAATTCAAATTTTATCCAAGTATAATTGTAACGCTTTTGAACAATTTAATCAACAAATTTTTTCAAAAAATGGAAAGCATTTTGTTATGTCTTTCTTTCTTTTTCATAAAAAAATAATATCCCCTTTTCTTCTTACATATTATAATAAAAAATCGTTTTTGGTATCCCTATGAAATATATGAAAAGATTCCTTCTTGTGCTGTGTGCACTGCTTATGGCAGCAGGCTGTTATGGTGCATATGTCTGGAAAACAAAGCCGGTGCAGAAGGCAGTTCTGCCCCAGGAATGGACCACGCTTTCCGGCTCTGCTTCTCCTTCCGCCATCTCCCTTCACAGCCAGTACTCCTGTCTGATGGACGCCGATTCCGGCCGGGTCCTGTACGGATCGAAAGAAAACGAAAAAGCCCCTATGGCCAGCACTACCAAGATCATGACCGCCCTGCTGATCCTGGAAGATAACAAGCCGGACTCCTCTGTCTCTTTTTCTTCCTACGCCTGTTCCATGCCCAAAGTACATCTGGGTGTCCGCCCCGGAGAGACTTTTAAGACAAAAGATCTTTTGTACTCACTGCTGCTTGAATCCCACAATGATACCGCAGCCGCCCTGGCTGAGTCATCTGCCGGTTCCGTAGCCGCCTTTGCCAAAAAAATGAATGAAAAAGCGTCCTCTCTTGGCATGAAGCAGACTCATTTTGTCACACCCAACGGACTGGACGCGGAGGGTCATTACAGCAGTGCAAAAGATATGTGTATCCTGGCCTCCTATGCCCTGAAAAACAAAGAATTCTGCCAGATCATCCAGACATCTTCCCACTCATTTTCTTCTATAAAAACAGAAAAGTATTCATCCCGGACTTTTTCCGTCTCCAACAAGGACTTATTTCTCTCCAGTTATGAAGGAGCTCTTGGCATCAAGACGGGATTCACTTCCAAAGCAGGCTACTGTTTTGTAGGTGCCGCCGGAAGGCAGGATAAAACTTTGGTTTCCTGTGTTCTGGCCAGCGGCTGGCCTCCTAATAAAAGTTTTAAATGGGCCGACACAAAAAACCTCATGGATTACGGCATGAATCATTATGAACATTCATCGCTGCCTCTGCCGGACCTTAGCAGCTGCCGGATCCCCGTTACGGACGGAAAGGAAGATTTTGTCTGTCTCACCACTCCCGATCCCGGCCAGGCTCTCCTTGGCAGGCACGATGAAATAAAAATGCACTGCACTATTTCCCAAAGTCTCTGCGCCCCGATCCGCAGTAACATAGCTGTGGGAACCATTGAATATTATGTAAACGGGAAACTTTTTCTCAAAAAGGATGTTTTTCCTCAAAAGAGCATTGAAAAATCCAGTATTTCTGATAAAATATGGGATGTATTGCAATGCATTACAGATTCCCTTTGTCCTTAAAACAAAGTAGTTTTTATGCATTTTGAAAAAAATGCTTTACTTTTTAATCAATTAGTGCTATTGTATGTACATGGTACGTTAGACAGGACGAAGGTGTTCTCATTTAGAGGACACCTTTTTCTATTTTTTTAACGGATTACAAAAGAAATAAAAAAATGGGAAGGATGGATTTTAACTATGCAGAAAAATGTAATTGAGAATGTTTTTGGAACGAAAGTTTTCAATGACGATGTTATGCAGCAGTATTTACCTAAGAAAACCTATGCGGCTCTTAGAAGCACAATCGAAAACGGAGAAGAATTGGTTCCGGAAGTAGCAAATGTAGTAGCTCATGCAATGAAGGAATGGGCTTTGGAAAATGGTGCTACCCATTACACTCACTGGTTCCAGCCAATGACAGGAGTAACCGCTGAGAAACACGACTCTTTCTTAAGTGCTGAATCCGATGCTCACGCAGTATTGGAGTTTTCAGGAAAAGAGTTGATCAAGGGCGAGCCGGATGCTTCCTCTTTCCCATCAGGTGGTCTTCGTGCTACTTTTGAGGCCAGAGGATATACAGCATGGGATTGTACCTCACCAGCACTCCTGAAGGAAGATGCCATCGGTACGGTTCTCTGCATTCCTACCGCTTTCTGTTCTTACACAGGCGAAGCGCTGGATAAGAAAACTCCTCTTCTTCGTTCGATGGAAGCCATCAGTACACAGGCTGTCCGCATTTTGAAATTATTCGGAAAAGAGGATGTTACCAATGTAAAATGTTCTGTTGGTCCTGAGCAGGAATATTTCCTTATTGACCGTGACCAGTTCTTGCAGCGTGATGACTTGATCTTTACCGGCCGTACTTTGTTCGGTTCTATGCCTCCGAAAGGACAGGAACTGGATGACCACTACTTTGGTACGATCCGTGAGCGTCAGGCTTCTTTCATGAACGAATTGAACATGGAACTTTGGAAATTGGGTATTTTATCCAAAACACAGCATAACGAAGTAGCTCCGGCGCAGCATGAAATGGCCCCTATTTACAGTACAGCCAACATTGCTACCGACCACAACCAGTTAGTTATGGAGACTATGAAAAAAGTAGCCCGCCGTCACAATCTGGAGTGTCTGCTTCATGAAAAACCATTTGCCGGTGTAAACGGTTCCGGTAAACATGATAACTGGTCTCTTGTTACCAACACAGGTGAGAACCTTCTGAGCCCAGGTAAAGTTCCTTATGATAACAAACAGTTCCTGCTGTTCTTAGCTGCTGTTATTGCAGCTGTAGATGACAACGCAGCACTGCTTCGTCTCTCCGCTTCCAACCCTGGAAACGATCACCGTCTTGGTGCTAACGAGGCACCTCCGGCAATCATTTCTATTTTCCTTGGCGAACAGCTGGAAGACATTGTAGAGCAGATCCTTGAAAACGGTACTGCATCTCACAGCAATAAAGGTGAAAAAATGGATATCGGTGTCCACACCATCCTTCCAATCAAAAAGGATGCTACAGACCGTAACCGTACATCACCATTTGCTTTTACAGGCAACAAATTCGAGTTCCGTATGGTAGCTTCTTCTATGTCTATCGCCGGTGCCAACACTGTATTGAATGCTACCGTAGCTGATGTATTGCAGTCAATGGCTGATAAACTTGAAAAAGCAGATGACTTTGACAAAGCTGTCGATGAAGTGATCTACGAGACATTGAAAGCTCACCGCAAAGTAATCTTCAACGGAAACGGTTATTCCGATGAGTGGGTTGCTGAAGCTGAGCGCAGAGGTCTTCCAAATGTTAAAACAATGGTTGACGCTACCGCTTCTCTTCTGGAGCCAAAAACAATCGAAATGTTTGAGAGACAGCATGTATTTACTCAGACCGAACTTGAGTCCCGTGCCGAGATCAACTATGAGGCATATGCTAAGGCAATCAACATTGAAGCTAAGACCATGATCGAGATGGCTTCCAAGCAGTATATCCCGGCTGTTATCAGTTATGTTACAAGCCTGGCTGATTCCATCAACAGCATCAGTGCTGCCTGCGCAGAAGCAGATCTGTCTGTACAGAAAGATCTTTTGACAAAATGCTCTTCTCTCCTTGCAGAAGCTCAGAAGGCTTTGAAAGATCTGGTTGCTGCAGATGCCAAAGCAAACAGCATGGAAGAAGGAAAAGAGCAGGCTGAGTTCTTCAAAGACACTGTCTTTACAACCATGGCAAGCCTTCGTGCTCCAATCGACAAACTGGAAATGTTAGTTGATAAAGAATACTGGCCAGTACCATCTTATGGTGATATGCTCTTTGAAGTTTAATTTTAAGCAAATTAAATAGAAATCAGAATGATCTGCTGACGATCTTTAAGACCGCCAGCAGATTTTTTCAGAAATGAGGTTTTTATGATCACAATTTCCCTAAAAGCAGATTCCGATACCCCCATGTATATCCAGATTTATGATTATATCAAAAAAGAAATCCTGGCAGGACACCTCAGTGCCCCGGAAAAACTTCCTTCTGCCCGCTCTCTGGCGGCCCATCTGCAGGTAAGCCGCAGTACGGTAGACACCGCCTATGAACAATTAGTGGCGGAAGGATATGTAGATGCCAGGGAAAAGCGGGGATATTTTGTAAACTCCATTACGCATATGGCCGGTTTTACAGACACTTCTATCCCGGATTTTCCAAAAGAAGCAGATCTGCCTTCTTCGCCGGAGTTTTTTGAATTTAATCCGGATGCCATTGACACCACTCATTTTCCCTATACGGTATGGAAATCCATCGGCAAAAATCAGTTAGATAACCCTCATAATTTTACGGCCTGCGACAATCTGGGAGAACCAGCCCTCCGGCACGCCATCGCTGCCTATCTGCATGGTTCCAGAGGTGTTTCCTGTGAGCCGGACCAGGTAGTTGTGGGAGCCGGTCTTGCCCACCTTCTCCAGATGTTAAGCATTTTATTTGACCGGAAACCGATTGTGGCCTTTGAACAGCCTGGCTATCAAAATGCCCGCCGTGTCCTCCTTCACAACGGATGCTCCATTGTGGACATTCCGTTAAAAGATTCTGTCATGGATATAGAGGCTCTTTCCGACTCCTCTGCCTCTCTTTGTTATGTCACTCCCAGCCATCAGTTCCCCATGGGCAGTGTCATGCCTGCCAGTACCAGAAATCAGTTATTAAAATGGGCCTCCGAAAAGGAGGGACGGTACATTCTGGAGGACGACCACGACAGCGAATTTCGTTATACCGGCCGTCCTATCCCGGCCCTGCAGAGTTTTTACAAACAGGATACCGTCATTTATATCGGTACATTTTCAAAGGCGATCTCACCTGCCCTCCGGGTGGGCTATATGATCCTTCCGAAAACATTAATGAAACAGTACAAAAAAATATGCGGAACCTTTCCTTGTCCTGTGTCCAAAACAACTCAGGCCATTTTAGCCGATTTTATCCATAAAGGCTATTTTGAGAAACATTTGAACCGCATGCGGAAAATCTACAAAGGAAAGCACGACTTTTTGCTGACGCAGATCCAAACCTATCTGCCATCTCCTCTGTTTTTTGTTTCCGGCGACAATGCAGGCCTGTATGTTCTGCTGCATTACCAAGGAGCACTCTCCCGGGATGAGATCCAGGAAAATGCACAAAAAAACAACATCAGGCTTTGTTCTCTGGATGATTACTATCCAGATCCCGATGTTGTTTCCAGTCGTACTTATTTAATTGGTTTTGCTGATCTCAGTCCGGAAGAGATGACAAAAGGGATTCAACTTCTGGCTGAGAAAGTATTTCTTTTGCCCGGATCGTATCCAGACTGATCTGCTCTTTTAACCGATCCATAGAACCGAATTTTCTCTCCGGACGCAGATAAGAAATCAGATGCGCCCGGATTTCTTTGCCATAAATATCTTCATGAAAATCAAAGATCCAGACTTCCAGTCCCATAGGATTGTCCCCGGATACCGTTGGTTTTACTCCCAGGTTGCCTACCCCTTTTCTTACCTTTCCATCCACCGTCAGTAAAATGGCATAGACTCCTTTCGGAGGCAGGATTTTTCCCGGTGCCGGTATCAGATTGGCTGTCGGGATTTCCATGGTTCTTCCCAGATGCCTGCCGGAGACCACTTCTCCCTGGATGAAATACGGCATACCAAGTAAAGCGGATACTTCTTCCATTTCTCCCTGTTCCAACCGGCTGCGGATCCTTGTACTGCTGACTTCACTGCCTCCCAATGACAGTTTTTCCAGAATATGTACACGGAAGGAATAGGTTCTTTCCCATTCCTTCAACATCCCGGCATTTCCAGATCGGTTATGCCCAAAGCAAAAATCTGTACCGATAAAAATCTCTTTGGCATGGCACCTGTGCACCAGTATTTTTTCTACAAATTCCACCGGCGTCATATGCCTGAAAGACTCTGTCACCGAAATCGAAATAAAAATATCCACGCCCAGCTTTTCCGCCAGATATTCTTTTTCCTTCTGGCTGTATATGTCATTCTGACGCATACTTTCAAAGGTAAACATAACAACCGGCAGTTTCGTCTCTTTTGCCGCCCGGATCAACAGGCGGTGGCCCCGGTGTATCCCATCAAACTTGCCAATGCATACGGCCGATGGTTCTAATTCAAAATCCAATGACCGGATCCGTTTCATTTTCTTCCTCACTTCCGTCTCATCTACTGATGAAACATTTTTACAATGCTAAATTTATTGGTGGCTGCATTTCTTTGATACAGCGCATAAAATTCCTGGTTTGTATCATACATCCGTACCGTTTTCCGAAAGGCGATCTTGTCACCATCCAGACAGGCATTTACCGGGATTTCATTTCCGTTCTGCAAAAATTTCATTCCTTTTTCCAGAACCTGCACCGCCGGATAATCCATAAACAGCGAATCAATGCTTAAAAGCACTTCCTCCACTCTGTCTTCTTTTACCTTTTGTTCTATCTCATCCAGCGTATATGCCTGGTCTAAAGTAAATCTGCCAACCTTTGTCCGGACCAGACTTTCCATGGCTGCCAGACATCCCAGTTTTTCGCCTATATCATCACATAAAGAACGGATATAGGTTCCCTTGGAACAATGCACCTCTATTTCAAACCAACTTTTCTCCAGATCTGCCTGAAGGAGTTTCAGACTATAGACAGTCACTTTTCTCGGTTTCCGCTCTACGGTCTTTCCCTGCCTTGCCAGTTCGTACAGACGCTTTCCCTGGACTTTAATGGCAGAATACATAGGTGGAACCTGCTCTAAGTCTCCCTCAAATGACTTCAGACACTCTTCCAGTTCTTCCTTTGTACAGGTTACAGGCCTGGTTTCCAATACCTCTCCTGTCATGTCCAGCGTGTCGGTTCTTACACCCAGTTTCACACCGGCTATGTAGGTTTTGTCCTTCTCGGTCAGAAGATCCACTACCTTCGTTGCCTTTCCTATGCACACCGGAAGTACTCCTGTGGCATCCGGATCCAGGGTTCCTGTATGGCCGATCTTCTTAAAATGCAGGATTCCACGAAGTTTGGCCACCACATCATGGGAGGTAAATCCCTTTTCCTTTTTCACATTTATAATACCATTCATTCTGCCTGCCTCTTCGCCCGCTCTAACTGTTTTTCAATGTGGAATGTCAGACTGTTGATCACATCAAAGGCCGTTCCTTTCAAAGAACAGCCGGCCGCACGGATATGTCCGCCGCCGCCAAACACTTTACATACCTGGCTCACATCTACCACATCATTAGAACGCATGCTGACCTTAAACTCTCCCGGTGCTCTCTCGCTGAGCAGAATAGCTACTTCCACTCCTTCTGTCGTGCGGAGTTCATCGATGACACCGTCCAGATCCGACGGTGCTGCTTCATACAAATCCATAATATTTTTCTTCACAACGGAAAAAATACACTGGCCGTCCATCATGCGGATGCTTTCCATCAGGCATCTTCCCATGATCTGAAGCTGTTTGTAACTCTTCATATAAAAACTTCCATCAATGATCTTGCCAAAAGGGATCCCTTTGTTCATCAATGCCCCTGCAATCTCCATGGTACGGCAGGATGTGTTGGAATGTTTAAACACCCCGGTATCGTGGATAATGCCTGTATACAGGCAGCATGCTGTGGCATAGGAAATTTTCTCATCTTCCATCAGCGTATACAAAATCTGGCAGGTAGAACTGGCGTCTGCCTCTACCTGTTCTTTCTGGCAAAAATGAGTATTGGTAATGTGATGGTCTACACAATAAGTAGCCTTCGCCTTTTCCAAAATCCTGGCCGCTTCTCCCAGTCTCTCTTTGTCACCACAGTCCAGTGCTACAAACAGATCATATACCTGATCCGATCCACCCTGTTCTGTCATAGCCTCTTCCTGGGAAAGATAGGAAAATGCGGCAGGAATCTCTTCCACATACACCGTTACTTTTTTTTCCGGAAAATTGTCCTGAATATAACTGTACAACCCCATACAGGATCCGATACAGTCTCCATCCGGACGGACATGACCACCTATGGCAATCGTTTCAGCCTGGCTGACAGCCTGCATCAATTCATTCATGCTTCTTCCTCATTTCTATGTTTTGACTCTTCTTTTTCCTTTAATTCGTCAATCTTTTTTGACATGGTCACACCATATTCAATGGAAGTGTCCAATACAAAGGTAAGCTCTGGCGTATTGCGCAGATTCATACGCTTTGCCAGCTGATGACGGGCAAAAGCCGCACTTTTTTTCAGACCTTCCATTGTTTTTTCTTTTTCATTATCATCACCAAGAACGCTTACAAAAATCTTGGCAAATTTCAGATCCGGTGTTACCTCCACCGCCATGACCGAAGTCATGGGATGGATACGCGGATCTTTCAGATCTTCCCGGATGATGCTGCTCATTTCCCGCTGCACCTCACTGTTGATCCGTATATTTTTTACACTGTTCTTTCTCATTGTTCTTACCTCAACTGTTTCCTATCTTGGAACCTCGACCATCTTGTAACATTCTACCTGGTCGCCTTCCGTTACATCATTAAATCCAGCGAATACAAGACCACATTCGTAACCGGCAGCCACTTCTTTTACATCATCTTTGAATCGTTTCAGGCTGGCTACATCGCCTTCAAAGATCTGCTCTCCCTCTCGGGTGATACGGGCACGGCAGCCACGCTCCACTTTACCGTCCAGTACATAAGAACCTGCAATGGTTCCCACGCCGGATGCTTTAAAGGTCTGGCGTACTTCCACATGAGCGATCACTTTTTCCTCATAGATCGGCTCTAACATTCCCTTCATGGCAGACTCAATATCCTCGATGGCATCGTAAATTACCCGGTAAAGTCTTACATCTACATTCTCACGATCTGCTGTCTCTTTGGCTGCATTATCAAGACGGATATTAAATCCGATAATGATGGCATTGGATGCACTGGCCAGCGTTACATCTGACTCATTGATGGCACCGACACCGCCATGGATGACACGGACTGCCACTTCCTCATTGCTGAGCTTCACAAGACTTTGTTTTACGGCTTCTACCGAACCCTGTACATCGGCTTTGATGATCAGGTTCAATTCTTTTACATTACCTGCCTGGATCTGGCTGAAGAGACCATCCAGTGTAACTTTCTTGGCTCTTGTCTCCTCTAATAATTTATCCTTACTCTGGTCAATATATGCCTGTGAAATCTGTTTTGCTTCTTTATCGCTGTCTGTTGCTACGAATACTTCACCGGCATCCGGCACACCATTCAAACCAAGGATCTCAACCGGTGTAGACGGCGTAGCCTGTTTTACCCTTTCACCTCTGTGGTCTAACATGGCACGGACTTTACCATAGGCAGTTCCGATAGCAATATGATCTCCAATATTTAATGTACCTTTCTGTACCAGCACGGTAGCAACCGGACCTCTTCCTTTGTCCAGACGGGCCTCGATTACGATACCTCTTGCACGACGCTTTGGATTCGCCTTTAATTCCAGCACTTCTGCTGTCAGAGCGATCATCTCCAGAAGGTTTTCGATACCTTCTTTTGTATGAGCGGATACAGGACAGAAAATGGTGCTGCCGCCCCAGTCTTCCGGAATCAGTTCGTACTCAGACAATTCCTGTTTTACTCGTTCAATATTGGCGCCCTCTTTATCAATCTTATTGACTGCTACGATAATCTCTACGCCGGCTGCTTTGGCATGGTTGATCGCCTCTACGGTCTGTGGCATAACACCATCGTCTGCCGCTACTACCAGGACAGCAATATCGGTTGACTGGGCACCACGCATACGCATGGAAGTAAATGCCTCATGTCCCGGTGTATCCAAGAATGTGATCTTTTCTCCGTTAATCCGGACAACATACGCACCGATATGCTGTGTAATTCCACCTGCTTCATGCTCTGTTACATCCGACTGGCGGATCACATCCAGAAGGGATGTTTTACCATGGTCTACATGACCCATAACGCAGACAACCGGTGGGCGTTTCTTCATCTTGGACTCATCTTCTTCTTCCTCTTTCAGAAGTTCTGCCACCATGTCGATCTTTTCTTCTTTTTCAGCAATAATATCAAAACTTAATGCGATCTCCTCAGCCTCTTCAAAACTGATATCCTGGTTCAAAGATACCATCTGGCCACGGAGGAACAACTGTTTTACCAGAGCAGCTGCCGGCATTTTCATCTTCTCAGCCAATGCACGGATGGTCAGCGTCTCTGGAATCACAATCTGCTTAATATCTTCTTCCGGCTCCTGTTTTACCGGTTCCGGCTTGATAAAGGCACCCTTTCTGTTCGGATCCTTTTTGGAACGGATACGGCTCATTTCCTCTTTACTGCTCTTGCGGTAGCCGCCCTGTTTTACTTTGTCGTCTCTCTTATTATTGCGTTTGCGGGAGTTTTTCTGCTCCTGCTTGATTCCGTCAAATCCATTCTGGGCTTTCTCAAAACGCTCCAAGACCCGTTCGCCACCACGATTGTTTCCGTTGCCGCCACGGTTATTGCCATTTCCTCCGCGGTTGTTGCCACGGTTATTTCCGTTACCGCCGTTTCCATTGCGGTTATTTCCACCATTGCCGCCACGGTTGTTGCCGTTTCCACCGTTGTTCCGGCGGTCTCCGTTGTTTGGCTTTTTGCCACGGGCAGGCTGTGAATCTCTGCCACCACGGTTGTCGCGGTTATCTCTTCTTTCCTGTTTTGGTGCTGCTTTTCTCTCTTCGTTCTGCTTTTTCTCCGGCACTACCGTTTTCTCCTCTGTCTTTTCTTTCTTTTCCTTTACAGGCTCTTTCGCCGGCTCTTTTTTCTCTTTCTTCTCCGGCTGAGTTTTCTTAGGCTCCTCTTTTTTCTCAGGAGCCTTCTCTGTTGTTTTTGAGACTGGCTCTGCAACCTGTTTTTCTTCTTTTTCAGCCGTTTGCGGAGCTTTTTCTACCGGTTTTTCAACCGTTTTTGCTTTTTCTTCTTTTTCAGCCTTCTCAGCCACTACCTGTTTCTTACTGAAACCTTTCATCAAAAAAGCAATGGCATCATCCTCAATGTTACTGTTAGGACCTTTTACATCAAATCCATTGTCATTGAGAAATTTAATAAGATCTCCGCTTTTTATATTCTTATCCTGATGCTGCATACTACGAGCAATTTCAAATATTTTCATTTTTGCCATACTGTGTTACCTCCAGATCTAAATTTTTGCCGATTGACTTGGCAAATCCCTTGTTCAGCACTGCCAGAGACGCCCGGAACTCTTTTCCGATTGCCTTTCCAAGCGTATCTTTGTCTCCAAATTCTGCATAGGCAACTTTGTAGAACTTACACGAATCTGAAAACTTTTTTTTCGTATTGGCGGAAGCATCTTCTGCTACAATAACCAGATATGCCTCTCCGTCGCGGATGGCCTTTTCTGTCAAGAACTCTCCGCTGGCTACTTCTCCTGCTTTCATTGCCAGTCCCAGTGTTCCCAGCACTTTTTTACTTTGGATCATAAAACTGCCTTTCTATTTCATCATAAACTTCTGCCTGGACATTCATCTTGAATGTCCGGTTCAGTGCATTGGATCTGCGGGCCTTGTCAAAACACTCTCTGTTATCACACAGATAGGCTCCTCTTCCATTCAGCCGTCCGCTGCGGTCTAAAAGAATCTCCCCCTCTTTTGTCTTTACGATACGGATCAATTCTTTTTTATCCTTGCTTTCCCGGCATCCTATACACTGACGCTGCGGTACTTTCTTTGCCTGCATCCAATCCACCTTCCCATTTTTAGTTCAAACTCTGTGTCTCGCTTTTGATGTCGATCTTGTATCCTGTCAGTCTGGCTGCCAGTCTTGCGTTCTGGCCTTCTTTACCAATCGCCAGTGAAAGCTGATAATCCGGCACAACAACCTGTGCGCTTTTTTCATCTACATCCACATCCACAGAAACAACCTTAGATGGGCTGAGAGCATGCTCGATAAAAATAGCCGGATCTTCATTCCACTCAACAATGTCGATCTTTTCTCCACGAAGTTCCTCTACCACACTGCCTACGCGGACACCATTCTGTCCTACACAGGCACCAATCGGATCTACATCCGGATTGTTGCTGTATACAGCAATCTTGGAACGGGATCCTGCTTCACGGGATACATTTTTGATCTCAACAACACCGCTCTGGATCTCAGCCACTTCCGACTCAAACAATCTTTTTACCAGTTCCGGATGAGTACGGGAAATAAGGATCTTTGGTCCTCTGGTAGAATCTTTTACTTCTGTAATATATACTTTGATTCTCTCATGTGGCTCAAATTCTTCCTCCTCTACCTGCTCCTGCGGAGTAAGAACAGCATCGATCTTGCCAAGATTGATATTGTAATTTCCATTGCTGTAACGCTGGACCATACCGGTTACAATATCTTTTTCCTTTGTCTTATAAAAATCAAACAGAACTTTTCTTTCTTCCTCACGGATCTTCTGCACAACAACCTGTTTTGCTTTCTGCGCCGCAATACGGCCAAAGTTCTTTGGTGTTGCTTCCTGAGCGATCATATCTCCTACGATCTTGCCCGGATATCTTACTCTTGCTTCTGTAATAGAAATCTGAGTTGCCTCATCTTCTACTTCCTCTACTACTTCTTTATCCAGATAAACATGAAATTCTCCGGTTTTGCGGTCTAAAATAACCCGCACATTGTCGGCTTTTCCATACTGGTTTTTACATGCCGCCAACAGAGAATTTTCAATGGCCTCAAACAAAATCTCTTTATCAATGTCTTTTTCCTTCTCAATCTCTGTCAAAGCCTGGATCAATTCCGGATTTCCTTTCTGTACTGCTGTCTTTTTCATTTTCTATTGTCCTCCTTGTTTTCTTCTTTCTTAAAAATCAATGGATTTGCGGATCACCGCAATGTCTTTTTGCGGGAATGATAATTCAACGGAATCCATGGTGATCACAACCTGTGTTGTTTCTTCATTATACTCTTTTAATACACCGACAAATTCTTTGTCAGAATATTTCTTGCCTTTTTCTTCCCATGTGACAGGTGAAAACAGTTTCACTTCCACATCCTCGCCAATGTTTCTTATAAAATCTCTTGGCTTCTTAAATGGTCTTAAAAGCCCCGGGGAACTCACTTCCAGTATATACGATTCGGATATAAAATCATTCTCATCCATAAGATCACTGAGTTCATGATTTACGGTAGTCAGATCATCCAGCGTAATACCGCCTTGCTTATCAATGTACACACGAAGATGCCAGCTGCCTGCCTCTTTTACAAATTCTACATCTACCAGTTCGTAGTTATACTTCTCACACAAAGGCATCACTAACTGCTCTGTCCGGCTTTCATAGTCCTGATGTCTGCTCAAATAAAAACCTCCTGTCAACACAAAAATAAATGAGTGGACTGCTGTCCACTCATCAAAATTAACTGTATCATTGAATTAGATTATATCATCCAACATACGAAAAATCAAGGGTTTTTAGGGATTTTTTTCCACTTTTTACTTATTCTCCGTTTTTTTTCGACAATTCTCTGGCTTTTTTTACTGCCCGTATCCCCATAAAGATCAAAATCACATACAAAACAAAGGATACCGCCAGCTGCCAGGTCATATAAAAACCGCCATGACGCCAGAACGAACGAACATCGATTCCTATACACACAGCCGTACACACAAAACTAAGCAGTGCATTCCGTATGTACTTTCTCTTTTCTCTCGCTTCAAAATCCATGTCAACCCTCCTGACTTATTCTGCAAAAAAATCAAGGATCACTTCGGCTTTTTTATCCGGATACTCCAGATATTTAAAACCAAACTCTTTTTCTACCGCCTCAAACACTTCTTCCGCAGCTGCCTGCGCATTGCCTTGCTCTACAAACTGTACCGGTGCAAATACAGCCTCTTCCTTTAAGAGTTCTTTCCACTTCTTCAGTCCGGAAACAAGGATAAACTTATTGTGAATCGGTGTCACAAGGATTTCTCCCTCTTCTTTGGCTTCTTCTGCCGGATACAGGGATTTCGGATTTAATTTTGCCTGTGACGTAACCTTTTCTTCCACTCCCTTCAGAATCTGCTCTGCAATCTGATCCGGTGTAGCATATGTGCTTTCGATCACAAGGTCATAATTGTTCAGATTCAGGTAATCCGTCTGATACAGATCTGAAAATCTCTTCTTCTCCATCAGCTGTCTTTTAATAAGATCTGCTTTGGCTGTGGCCGGATCGTTATAAGACTCGGATACACGGTTATCATTGTAAACTCTTCTTCCTGCCTCTGTCATATCTGCCAGCAGGAACACCTTAAAACTGTCTGGGATAAAATGCCAGCCCATGCGGGAGTCAAAAATAGTTGAATCCAGTTCTTTACCAAGGCGGATACTTCTCTCATCCAGCATATCATCAATGCTTTTATCCTTCTTTGCCAGTTCGTTCAGTTCCACTACCGTAATGCCTTTCTCCTCAGCGATCTCACGGAATAAAACTCCATTGGAAATAATATCGTATCCATTTTCCTTTAAAATCTTGCAGACACTGGACTTACCACTGCCCAATGTACCTGTTATGCTTATGTTCATAAGAAACCTCCTAAAATTCAAAACAGACCCTACATAATATATGTAAGGTCTGTCTGATTAAGTAGTAGTCCGTAGGGGAATCGAACCCCTGTTTCTGCCGTGAGAGGGCAGCGTCTTAGCCGCTTGACCAACGGACCATCAACAATGAATACTATACTACAGGTCTTAAAAAAATGCAAGTACTTTTTTGAACTTTTTTTCATTTTTTGTATTTTTTTGTATTCATTGTCAAAAGCAGCGTTTTTACGCCATTAAATCCAGTAAAGAAATCTGATCGCTAAGGGGCAGATTGTCTAATAAATGCATTTCCCGCATCTTATCTACAATAGTACCGCTGACTTTACTGCGGTTTTTAAAGTTTTCACAGGATGAAAACGGACCATCTTTGGCCGCCTCCACCACACCTTCTGCCGCCTTATCTCCCATTCCGTCAATAGAATTCAGAGCCGGCATCAGTTTTCCGTCTACGATCTGGAAATGTTTTGCTTTAGCAGTAAAAATATCAATCGGGGTAAATTCGTACCCTCTTGCGTACATTTCCTGTACGAT
>JAXDTV010000143.1:0-13514 GCA_034089785.1 Eubacterium sp. | reverse complement strand
TCTTATTTTACACTGAGGTATTTTTTTCTCAACCTTCTTTCTTGGAATTCCTTATATTTGAATTATACAGGAAGCTCCTTCATTTTTGTTTATATTATATATAACGCAAAAACTAAATATTATCTTGCAAAACAAAAAAATTACTTTAATTGCCTTTCCATAATTTCTCCCACCCCTTTATTCGTTTAACTACTTTGTTTCCATAGATTTGTCATATTTTCCTGTTACATTTGTGAACGGACTTGCTGCAGAAGCCCCCGCAATTGCACTTACATAATTCTCTATTTTTATCATTTTAAATTTACCATTATTTATACCTTCACTATTATCAGTTTTTCTGCATGCCGGTAAGAACACTTTATAACTCGGAGTTCTCTTATTGTCATAATCACTGATTGCCTTTGCTAACGCCTTTTTTGCGCATGCATAACGATTTCCAAACTCGTCGTCCATCATATGTGCTACAGCATAATGACTACTCCTATGAGACAGATAGTAATCTTTACCCGTTTTTGCATCATGATAGATTGTGCTGTGAGAAAACGAATCTGTCAAATTATGTAGCGCCATTCCCCAAATGAAAGCCCTTTTCTGACCTTGCGTTGAGTTTTTCTTTAAATCCGTATCCCATCTAATTTTTTTGACACTTTGTACAATATAAGTTCTTTGGGTCTGATCTGTAAGTTCCGGACAATAAAAATTATTGATGCCACCGGATGCCGTTACATTATCAGCAACTTTCGTTTCAAAAATAAATGTACCAATATAATTTACCTTAAAATGGCCATGCCACGCCGGATTTTTTGTCATCCCTCGAAATACATATTGCTCCTCATTAACCTTTTGCTTAGCCTCATCCGGAAATCTCATTCCCTTTTTTACATATGTCTTCTCTGATGGCACCATCTTCTCATGATCATCTGTTTCCCAGCTTCCTTTCACACAACCGGTCTCTTCAAAACTAACAACTTTCCGTTCATTCTCTTCCACCTGCTGAGTTTTAGTATCTCCCTTATACTCTTTCTTGTACTTACTATAATTTTTCAGTGCATAGGATGCATCCAGAAGTCCGTAACCATATTCGTCTTTATCTCCATAGCAATTCGCACTTTTTGCCAGTACCTGACGAACAAATTCTGCGGGCATTTCGATGTTTTTACTCCAGATTTTTGCAGCCACAGCTGCCACTTGTGGTGCCGCCAGACTAGTTCCGGAGTCTACTCTTTCATCTCCCAGTACACCGGTGCTTCGCACCAATTCTCCCGGAGCCACGATCTCTACTTCCTCTCCCTTGGAACTGCTGCCAGTTACCTGTGCTTCTTTATCCACAGAACCTACCGCTATTACTTCATCAAAGGCTGCCGGATACTGTACTCCTTTATCTCCTGTATTACCTGCTGCGGCTACCAACAGGATTCCTGCTTCATGTGCATCCTGTATTGCCTTTTCCAATGCTTCCGACGGTTTATCCATACCAAAACTCATATTGATAATGTTTACCTTCTCTCGGATTGCCGTATAAATTCCTTCTACAATACGGCTGACAGGTGCTTTATTCTCATCATCCAGTACACGGATTGAATAAATCTCTGCGTCTGGTGCAATTCCTGTGATTCCCTCCTGGTTATCCTTTGCTGCGATCAAACCTGCCACACTGTTTCCATGACCGGTTCCATCCATAAACAACGGACTCATCTCTTCCTCTCCAGGTACCAGTGTAATACTGTATGCAAGATCGATGTCATTTCCATCATCCACACCAGAGTCCAAAACAGCAATCTTTACCTTATCTTTTCCTGTGACATCTTCAGTGGATTTTGCGTGAATCATCTGCATATTCCACTCGGTGCCACTTTCACTTTTTTCTACTACTTTTTCCTCTTTCTCATGAATGTCTTTGTCTGGAATTACTTCTGAACTTGCCGTTACCTCAGCATCTTCTTCTACAGATAAGATATCTGCATCTTTTTCCAGTTTCTTCACTTCATTCTGTGTCAGCGCAACAGAAGTCATATGATTTTTTACCAGATTTCCCTGTGCATTTTCACCGATCTCGTCTGTCTTATCATATGTTTTCTCCAATTGTTTTACTGTTTCCTTATCCTTTGTCACAATCAGATAATTCTTACTGTTCCCACTGGTCTGCTGTGCTGCCTTGACCGTCAGTCCATTGGGAACAAGCACATTAAAGCAAAAAATCATTGCCGTTATCAGTGACCAAACTCTTCTTATTGTATTCATCTTTGTACCTCCTACTGTCATACGTTGTTTTTCACATTTTTCTCTACGAATTTAATAAAATCTCCTACTGTTTCAAAAGCCTGCAGGCTTTCTTCTGAATCTTCCGAATCAAACCCAAATCGTGTTTCCACCTCTACCAGAAGTTCCATACACAAAATAGAATCAAACTCCAGCTCATCAAAAAAGCTTGTGTTCTCATCGATTTCCCCCAGTTCCTTCTCGGCGATTTCCCTTATGATCTGGATCACGGATTCCTTTATCTCTCCCATATCTGCTCCTTACCCCCTCCTTTCCATCGGTTTAAAGTAAGACCTTTTTCCCGTAAAATCCGGGAACAACCCTTTGGAAAACACAAATTCATACGAAGCTTTCTTCAACCGTTCATCCCCTATGTATTGCACGAATTTCTCGCACAATTCCGGTATTTTTTCATCTACCACCAGGTGGATCGTAAAACGGTCAAAATCTTCCTGTATGATCTGAAACTGCCAGATACAGTTATCATACTGGACATTCAGACAGTCAATCGCCCTTACAAAAACATAGGGTGTGATACGACTGCCATCTTCCAACTGTACCCAGGTTGCCTTTCTGCCTGATTCCAGATGCAGGATTTTCCCTTTGTGTCCACAATCACATGTATTTTTCTCCAATCTTCCCACATCACCAATTCCATAATGATTAAATGGCATAGCATGGTTATGAAGTGTGGTTACATAAATGTTACCGGTTGTTCCATCCTCGACTACATTTCCTTCGTCATCCAGGATTTCAACTTTTACATTGTCTTCCATACAGTGCAGATGCCCTTTGGGACATTCATAAGCAATGGAATTTACCTCATTTGCCCCATACTGATTGGCCACTTGACAATGAAATGCATCTCTTAGTCTTTCACGGAGTTTGTCTGTCAGTTCCTCCCCTGTCATCTCTATGTATCGCAGAGATGAGATTTCGGGAAGTTCATACTGCGCTTTTACCATACACAGAAGTTCTGCTACCGACGGCTGCAAGATCATCCACACAGGTTCAAATTCCAGCATTTCACAGTATATTTCCACCATTCGCTGCTCCGTCAGATTATTCTTGCTGAATGTCAACGCATTCTCTTCCACACGACTAAGAGGTTCTTTCTCACCGGGCATTGCCATGGTGTAAAACCGGCACCGCTTGTGCCAAGGCTGGATACCATAAAACTTTTTACGGTAAAACCACAGCGAAAACATGGACCGCATGTAATCCTCTTTCTTCCAGTATACTTCCAGACACTTTCCGGTAGATCCCGATGTGTCATTCCGAAGTAATTTTCCTTGGTATAAAAGTGGTACATATTCGGGAGGCATGATTTTCAGTGCGTCTCCCACCAGGTCATTCTTTTCCATAAAGTCTCCTTTTACTTTCTTTTTTTTACAAGTTTCTTCATTTCATCTGGTACTTCCGGCTGATTCAGGAAGAAATGACATGACTGAGATGTAGATATAACACCTACGATCAATGCCAGAGAAGCAAAATACTTTGCCAGATTGTTCATAAACTTATTTAACATATTGTCACCCCTTTTCTTAATTTTCTTATTTTTTTTACAGTTTCCTCTTTATTATAACACTTTTTTTCGATAGTGAACGTTTCTGTTATAAATGGTCGTTTTTGCGACATGAACGGTAAAAAATTCCTTTTTTTATACAAAAAATCCCGTAAATGACTCTCAAAATCATTTACGGGATTCTCTTTTAATTCTTTTATTAACAAGTTCCATCAGCAGTGTAGCATATGCATAACATACAATCCAGACAACCTCATTATATACTTTTACTTGTCCACACCAGGCACTGGCTCCGGTTATAACCATTACTGCCACCAGCCATATCCAGATCCGTGGTTTCATTTTTTGTTTTTCTTCCATCGTCATGGGTTTATTAATGCAGTCCACCGGTGCCGTAATACCGATCAGTATTCCTACTGCTATAACAACAGCAAGACTTACCTTCCATGGCAATACAACCAGATCCGGCAGCAACATACACCCTGCAGCAATCAAATTTGATATTATAAAACACAACAAAGCACTCTGCAGGTGAAACCCACCGATCATACTCCGCAGCGGTATCAATACGATCAACAATACTACCGCCAGCAGTTCACGCCTCAGACAGGCTCCCAGCACGAGCGGAGTAACGATATTCAGCAAATTTCCCAGCAATGAGTTGACAGAATATACATATAGATCATATTCCTGTGGCTGTATAATCTTTCTACGAATCAAGTGTTCCGTTATTTTTCTGCTTATTGTCTCCAGCATTCTCCCTCCAATTAATAAATATGTTCACCTGAAATTTTCCATCTTTTGGTCCGATTTTTTCAACGCCACCATATTTTTTTATTACTTTTTTGATGTTCCTTATGCCGTAACCATGATATGGCCCTTTTTTAATTTTCTTACCTGACTCATCCATCGTATTAACCGCATAAAGAGTAAACTCATTCTCTGACTGGGCAATCCGCACCTTTACTTTCCGGTCTTCCGGATTTTGTATAACGGAAACTGCCTCCACGATATTCTCCACGATATTTCCCAACAATACCACCATATCATAATCTTCTATCGGCAATTCGTCACACACTATATCTGTTTCGATCTTACAAACACCTTGTAATTTTTCTATATCTGTCTTCAATTTTCCCAGGAAAAAATCCACAACAATATTACCTGTTTGCGCAATTGTGTATGTTTTTCTAAAATCCTCATCCATTCTCATCAGATTATCGATTGCCTGCTCCACCTGGCCGTTCTCCAGATATTGAAGCAACAGCCGTCTTTGTTTATTAACATCATGCACGATACCATTTCGTTCATTATACATTTCATAGAGCTGCCGGTATTTTTCTTTTTGCTGTTTCATCTGTTCTTCCATTGCTTCTTCCCGGTTTACCCTATTAACAGAAACAATCAGGTAATTCATTATGTAATAGCAGACCATATTAATAATGAGGAGGCCAGCCAAAGCAAACAGCCATGTAGCAGTATCATCCAGTACTCCCATTCCACAGGCCAGTGCCACACTTATTGCCGGTATAACACAATATCCCAGTTGATACCTTCTGGATATATTTCCCTTATTCCTTCCAAACACCCTGGTCAGCATTGCCAGTAGCAGCATAAATAATTCTGCCAGTAGCAGCATAGGGTCATGCAACTGCTCAATATTTTTTACTCCTACCTGTTCTGCCACAGCGATTGCTATTCCTTCCGACAAAACCGCAATCGTCAAAAACACAGCCGCTGTCACAACTCGCCAGATCCATCCGCTGTAATAAAATAAAGTAAGCAAAAAACACGAAACAGCCTGCACACCCAGATTGACAAACGGATTTTCTACATTTTGAGAAACAACCGTTGTGATTAATTGTTGTACAAACATCCCTGCAAACACAAATCCCAGTGGAATATTTTCTCTTCTTTCTTCCAGAATTGAACCAAAAAGTACATATAATACAAAAATATCTACAACACATGAAATAATATAAATAATCCAATTCATCTTACTTAGTACCCTCCCATAGACTTATAAACCGCAAGAGCCTCTCTCACCTCCCGCCGGTTTCTTCTGCTTATGTGTAAAATTTTATTTTCTCTCACCATCTGAATTTCTACTTCAGATGCATCAAAGGACTGAACATATTTCATATTGATCACGCATCCCCGGTTTATCTTAACAAATCCATTGTCCTTTAAATATTCATCAAACTGAGTCAGACTTTCTCTGGTGCGGATCATCTCTTTATTGCACACTATATTCATGTACGGACTTCCTTTTTCCTTTTCAAAATATAAGATTTCCCGAAGCGAAACGCAAATCTTCTTGCCAGACTCTATATCCTTAACAACTATATTCTGATTTGTCTCCTTAAGCCGTCTGATCACATGACATATTTTATTTCTGAACGTATCATATTCCAATGGCTTTTCTAAAAAGTCAAATGGCTGTACCTGAAAACTGTCTCTCATATATTCAGGATAACTGCTGATAAAAACGATTAAAACATCCTCTCGCCACTGTCTGATTTTACGAGCGACTTTCAAGCCATTCGTATCTTCCATTTCTACATCCAGCCATACCAGATCCAGATGTTTCTCCTGAACTGCATCCAGTAACTCTTCCGGATCCTGATAATACTGAAACTCTATTTCAGCATCAATCTGCATTTGCAATCTATTAACATATTCTTTTACCTGATCACCTAAACTCTTATCATCATCACAATACGCAAATCTTAAATTCATACTCTGTCCTCCTTCTTTCCATTATACCAAGGTTTCCCACAAATTTCTACCGCCACATGGCAGATCTCTTCCTCTCTATTCGTGAACCACTATAAGTCACTTTTGCCTTTCGCGACCAACCACTATAGGTCACTTTCGCCGCCGTCACGAACTACTATAGGTCACTTTTTTGCATAAAAAAAAGATCCACAACCTCTCGGCTGTGAACCTCTCTCTTGTCATGCGGAGTATGGGACTTGAACCCACACGCCCTACGAGCACATGATCCTTAGTCATGCCTGTCTGCCAATTCCAGCAACTCCGCATATATGATGCTAACCTTATGTCAGTCAGCAACATATATAATATCAGATTGATACCCTTTTGTCAACACTTATTTAACAATATTTCTCTTATGATTCTGTGATAAACCAGCGGAACATTTTGTTATTCTTTTTCCATATCTTCTTAAACTCGCTATGCCCCAGCGGACATACACCGGTTCCGGTTTCTATGGTGACACTGGTCCTTTCCTTGGCATACACGATCCAGTCTGCAAAACCTCCTGCTGCCGTTGTGCTGCCAGACTTAGGCATCAACATATATTTGTTGTAAGAATGGATCTTTTCTGCCAGTTTCTGCAGCTTCTCATGCCGTTCTCCTGTCACATCGAAATCCCAGTAGATCACACTTCCGGTAGAATGTACATTGAGTACCGTTGTCGGCCCTACATTATTGATGAAGTTCATCAATATTTTTGTCTCTTTTTCACTGGCCGCCTTTTTGCCGGGATATCCCATGTAGGCCGGCTTTTTCACCTTCTTGCTCTTTTTCCAGCCGGATGGGAAGTTGTCATTGAGATCTACCCCTCTCGCATTGGCCTTCCACTCTTCATTGTGTCCCAGTTTCTCGATTTTTTTCTGAAGTTTCTTGTTACGGATCTTCTTGTATCCGTATTGGGAAATGGTAGCTCCATCTGGATTTACCATAGGAAGGATGTAGACGCAGGTATTGGTAAAACGCTTCTTGAAATCCGGGTAATCTCTCAATATATCCTCTGCCTGTTTGGTAAGGATCTGTGCATTTTTCCACTCTCTGGCGTGGATACATCCATCCAGCACAAGACGCTTGGAGGAACTGCTCCTGCCAATCTTCAGGCACCAGATGGTCCTGCCATCATAACTTTCGCCCAGTGACATCAGCCGGCAGCGTCCCGGATACTTTCTCTGAAGTTTGTGGAGATCTCTGGTCATATCCTCATAATCATACAGTTTATCTTTACTGCTGACGATCCACGGTTCTTTTGTGACTTTTATCTTGACGCGGATCTGGTTTTTCTCTGAGTCCTTTACCTTTATCGTTATATAGGTAGTTCCTTTTTTGACTGCGGTAACCACACCTTTTTTATTGACTGTGGCTATTTTCTCGTCTTCTGTATGGAACTTTACATGGCTTTTGCCATAATTGATCTTCAGCGTCTCTTTGTAACGCTCATACAGTTTGATCTTCTTTGCCGATGAACGCACCTTTTTCTTGTAGTGGATATAGATATATTTGTCTTCTCCGGTTTTGCGGGAGTGAGCCTGGATGATAGCATAGTAATCGGTGTCCTCTTTGAGGGGATGACACTTGACGACTCCCTTTTTATTTACCGTGATCACTTTCTTTTTCCAAAGACTTTTGCTGCCGGCTCCGTATACAGAATACACCGTCTGCTGAGACATGGTCAGGGTCAGCGGATCGGTCACATAGGCAGTGATCTTATATACCTTTTTCCCTTTTACTCTTTTGTAATGAATCCCTTTCTGGCTGCTCTTGCCGTACTTGGCTTTCGGTGAGACCAGCACATAGTTCCTGGGTGTCTCGGTTGGTGCTGCCGTGACCGCAGGGGTGCGGGCCGGCTGGGTCGGTGTCACAGACGGGTGCGGTGTATCGGATGGAGTCGGGCTGGGACTCGGTGTGGCTGTCCCCACAGCCGGTCCTGTCGCCTGCGATCCTCCTGCGCCTGTCTCTGCCGCCCTGACAGAACTTCCCGGCACCATACCCGCCGGCATCAGAAGTGCTCCTGCCAGTACATACGCCAACAGAGTTTTCAAACGACATTGTTTCATGTGTTTTTACCTCGCAAGTCAATAAAGGAGCATCTCTCTCGAGATACTCCTTGTATTTTTTATTTGTATTTGATTAAGCAAGTTTGCTCTTAGCAACTTCAACCAATGCAGCGAATCCTTCCGGATCACTGATAGCCATCTCAGACAGCATCTTACGGTTTACATTTACTTCAGCAAGTTTCAAACCATACATGAATTTGCTGTAGGAAAGTCCATTGATACGAGCAGCAGCGTTGATACGGGCAATCCACAACTGTCTGAACTGTCTCTTCTTCTGCTTTCTACCTGTATAGGACTCTTCCAAAGCACGCATAACAGACTGTTTTGCAACACGATACTGTTTGCTTCTAGCGCCTCTGTAACCCTTTGCTAACTTCAATACTCTTTTATGTTTTTTCTTTGCGTTCATTCCGCCTTTAATTCTAGCCATTCGAAATTTACCTCCTTAGCGCCAATTACTTGTATGGCATGATTTTCTTCATTGTCTTTACATTCGTCTCATCTACCAAAGCAGATTTTCTAAGATTTCTTTTTCTCTTAGTAGTCTTCTTTGTAAGGATGTGGCTGTGGTTTGCCTTATTTCTCTTTAATTTACCTGTTCCGGTAACTTTGAAGCGCTTTGCAGCGGCTCTTTTTGTTTTCATTTTCTGATTTGCCATGATTCATTCCTCCGTTATTATTTTGTGGCTGATAAAAACATTACCATACTTCTTCCTTCCATCTTAGCAGGCTTATCAACTGTCGAAACATCTTCCAGTTCTTTGTAGAAGGAATCCAGAATCTCTCTTCCTACATCCCGGTGCGCCATCTCACGGCCACGGAACCGCAGAGAAACTTTAACCTTGGCTCCCTTGGACAAAAACTTCCGTGCCTGATTTACTTTTGTATTCAGGTCGTTGGTGTCGATGTTCGGTGAAAGGCGAATCTCCTTCGTCTCAACTGTTTTCTGTTTTTTCTTTGCTTCTTTTGCTTTGCGAGCCAACTCGTAGCGGTATTTACCATAGTCGATGATCTTGCACACTGGTGGTTTCGCTGTCGGAGCGATCTTTACCAGATCCAGATTGGCGTCTTTGGCCTTGAAATACGCTTCTTTCGCAGACATGATGCCTAACTGCTCTCCGTCTGGTCCGATGAGACGGACTTCTTTGTCACGAATCTGCTCGTTAATCATTAATTCGCTGATTGTTCTTACCTCCTAATATAACACTGTGCCAAAAAAGCACAAAAAAATATGGATCCTGTTTCTAAAAACCAGCTATCCACATAAAAATTAACCATTATTTTAATGAATAAAAATGTTGTACCATAACGCGCTATGTCTCGCATGCGGTCAGGTGAGAGTGGATAACTCTGCTTTTATAACACCTTGAATAGATTACCATAGTTCCCCACAATTTGTCAAGTATATCATTGACATTTTCTTGTTTTCTGTTCTATGATAGAAACTGTGTTATATTTACTTTTACTATCAGGAGGAAATCATGAATTCAACCGATCGAATTTTCTATATAATGGGCCTTGTACTCTTAGGCGGCCTGGTCATGGTGGAGATCTTAGCCGCTGCCGGTGTGCTGACACTGACAGATCTGGGATTTTCCTGTTCTTTTTTGTCTGCCACCGGTCTGTACTGCCCCGGCTGTGGCGGCACCCACGCTGTCTGTGCTCTGGCAGGCGGACATCTGTGGGAGAGTTTCCGCTATCATCCTTTTGTTCCCTACACCGGTCTTTTATTTCTTGTTTTTGTTGTCTGGAACAGTCTGTGTACGGTAGTCAACAAAAAAACAGGCGGCAGGAAGCTTCCTTTTTTTCACTTCCATACCGCCTGGGTTTATATCGGTCTGGCCATTCTTCTGATCCAGTGGATCGTAAAAAATGTCCTTCTCTTTGTCTAGTTTATATAAGATGAGATATCCATCTTGAAAAACTGCTGTACCCACTCCGTTACCTGGGTCTTGTCAGTCTGATCAATGTTTTGCAGGCTCTGAAAAGCGTCCATGTTCACATTCTGCCAGTTGATCATGCTGGCATACAGATACACCATAGCCACAGCGGCAATGATGCCAAGGATACACACTGCCATGCCGATCCCGCCCATGACCCGCACATGTTTCTGGCCTTTGATGAGGCAGATCAGACCAAAGATGGCTCCGATCAATGCCGGGATCGCGGAGAGTCCATACAGCATAAAACTAAGCAGCGACACACCGCCTAAGATCAGGGAAGTCAATGCCAGTCCAAAATGCTTGTTTGTTTCTTCTACCATTTTCCTTCCTCCTTATCCCAGTCTGCTGATGGCGTTCCATGCACCGGTCACTCCGTCCGATGCCGCACTTCCATGCATCACGATGTAGATGACCACAATGGACACGGCCAGTGCTACGCCTACGGATCCTACTACAATTCCGGCAATTCCCAGGTCTTTCTGTTTCGGGTTTTCGCCCCGGACGGTAAGGATTCCCAGCACAATGGCTGCAATGCCCAGTAACAGGGACACATACCAGATACAGCAGCAAACCACGGACAGGATGGAAAAGATCAGTGCTAAGATTGCCTTTACATTGGCACCATATTTTTGTTCCATCATCAATCCTCCACTTCTACTTTCCGGATCTCCTTGGTTCGGATTTCCTTACAGATATCATCAATAAACGCTTCCAGAGAACGCTGTCCTTCATCTCCTTTGAAACGGCTGCGAACAGATACAACGCCCTCTTCTTCTTCCTTCTGTCCCACTACCAGCATGTATGGGATCTTTTTCAGCCTTGCTTCACGGATCTTGTAGCCGATTTTCTCAGAACGGTTATCCAGACTGCAGTCAATGTCGTTGGCCTTCAACTGTTCTTCTACTTTCTTTGCATAATCAATGTATTTCTCTGAGATTGGAAGTACACGAACCTGCTCCGGTGCCAGCCAGGTTGGGAAGGCTCCGGCATATTTTTCGATAAGCCATGCCAGTGTTCTCTCGTAGCATCCTACGGATGTTCTGTGGATGATATATGGGCGTTTCTTCTCGCCTTTTTCGTCGATATAATACATATCAAACTGCTCTGCCAGAAGGGCATCCCACTGGATCGTGATCATAGTATCTTCTTTGCCGTATACATTTTTGGCATTGATGTCTACTTTTGGTCCGTAGAAAGCGGCTTCTCCTACATCTTCGCTGAACTCTATGTTCAGTTCCTGCAGCATCTGACGGATATGTCCTTCTGTCTCTTCCCAGACTTCTGCATCTCCAATGTATTTTTCTTTGTTTTCCGGATCCCATTTGGACAGATGATAGGTTACATCTTCTTCCAGTCCCAATACCTGGAGACAATACTGTGCCAGTGCGATACAGTCTTTAAATTCTTTGACCATCTGGTCCGGACGGACGATCAGGTGTCCCTCGGAAATCGTAAACTGGCGTACACGGGTCAATCCGTGCATCTCGCCGGAATCTTCGTTACGGAACAGAGTAGATGTCTCACCATAGCGGCATGGCAGATCACGGTAGGATTTCTGACTTGCCTTGTATACATAGTACTGGAATGGACAGGTCATTGGACGCAGGGCAAATACTTCTTTGTCTTTTTCCTCGTCTCCCAGTACAAACATACCTTCTTTGTAATGATCCCAGTGGCCGGAGATCTTGTACAGATCGGATTTGGCCATCAGCGGTGTCTTGGTTCTCATATAACCGCGGCGTGTTTCCTCGTCTTCGATCCATCTCTGCATCTTCTGAATCACTTTTACACCGTTTGGCATGATCAGTGGAAGTCCCTGGCCGATCACATCTACCGTTGTGAACAGTTCCAGTTCGCGGCCCAGTTTGTTATGGTCTCTCTTCTTGATCTCTTCCAGGTGCTCCAGATGTGCGTCCAGGTCTGCTTTCTTTGTGTAAGCAGTTCCGTAGATTCTGGTAAGCATCTTATTTTTCTCACTGCCTCTCCAGTACGCTCCGGAGGATGAGGTCAATTTCATAGCTTTCAGCGGTTTGGTTGTCATCAGGTGTGGGCCGGCACACAGGTCTACGAACTCGCCCATCTGATAGAAGGAAATTTCCTCTCCTTCTGGCAGATCTTCGATCAGTTCTACTTTGTACGGCTCGTCTTTTTCCTGCATCAGTTTGATCGCCTCTTCTCTTGGCAAAGTAAAACGCTCAATGGATGCTCCTTCTTTGACGATCTTTTTCATCTCTTTTTCCAATGCGTCCAGTGCGGCACGGTCCAGGGATTCCATATCAAAATCATAGTAGAATCCATCTTCAATGGATGGGCCGATGGTGCATTTTGCCTGAGGGTACAGTCTCTTGACTGCCTGAGCCAGTACATGGGATGCTGTGTGGCGGAAGGCTCTCTTTCCTTCTTCGCTGTCAAATGTCAGGATGTTCAGTTCATGTTCTCCGTCTACCACGGTTCTCAGATCCACTACTTTGCCATCCAGTTCTGCTGCACAGGCCACTCTTGCCAGACCTTCGCTGATATCTCTGGCAATGTCGATAACTGCCATGCTGTTTTCATACTCTTTGCTTGATCCATCTTTTAAAATTACTTTCATTACTGATTCCTCCTTGTCTTTTTCTTTTTTCACAATATAGAAAGAGCCCCGCCCCTTCTATCGTAACTATCTTTTGAAGGGACGAGACTCGTAAATTCAATCTCGCGGTTCCACCCTTTTTGGCACTTCTACTGCAAGTACCCGGCTTCATTGAGACGATAACGGTGTCGGCCGGATCGGATTGGGATCACTCGGAGCTGGTGTTGGGATGAAAGCTGTGAAAGCACTCTCAGCCTCTGTGCTTCTCTCTGGCGCATACTTTTCATCTTACTGTTCTCTTCGCTGTGTTGGGATTATATAATTGTAAATGCTGGTAACCGGAATCGAACCGGTACGGGTGTCACCACCCACAGGATTTTAAGTCC